>CALKDI010000084.1 GCA_938084065.1 uncultured Alphaproteobacteria bacterium | reverse complement strand
AAGCGTTTCGGCTTTGCCGCGCTCGTCGTCCTTGGTGATGGCAATGGTCGTGTTGGCCATGGCGCTGGCAAGGCGCGTGAAGTTCCCGAAGCCATTCGTAAGGCAACGGAGCAGGCAAAGCGCGGCATGGTTCGTGTGCCGCTTCGTGAGGGTCGGACACTGCATCACGATATGCGTGGCCATTACGGTGCTGGCAAGGTTGTGGTTCGCGCCGCACCAGCTGGTACCGGCGTGATCGCCGGCGGTCCGATGCGCGCTGTGTTCGAAGCTTTGGGCGTTCAGGATGTCGTTGCGAAGTCCACGGGCACGTCAAACCCTCACAACATGGTGAAGGCGACCTTTAATGCGCTGCTGTCGACACAGTCGCCGCGTATGGTTGCATCTCGCCGTGGGATGAAGGTTGCCGAGGTGCTTGGTCGTCGGAATATCGGTGATGCTGACGACGCTGCAACAGCAGTTGACGCACCGGCACCGGCCGCTCAGGAGTAGGACGATGACCGCAACCAAGCGTATCAAAGTAACCCAGATAGGCAGCCCGTCGCGGCGGCCGCAGGACCAACGGGCAACACTTGTTGGTTTGGGTCTGAACAAGATGCGTCGCACCAGTGTGCTGGAGGATACTCCGGCGGTGCGCGGCATGTTGCGCAAGGTTCACCACATGGTGAAAGTTGAAGAAGTTTCTTGAGTGTTACACCGCCCGTCTTGATCGGGCGGTGAACCTCATCCAAGGATTAATGCTATGCGTTTAAACGAGATCGCAGACAATCCCGGCGCCCGCAAAAAGCGCTCTCGCGTCGGTCGTGGTATCGGCTCGGGCATGGGTAAGACATCGACCCACGGCCAAAAGGGCCAAAAGGCCCGTTCCGGTGTGGCCATCAACGGGTTTGAAGGCGGCCAGATGCCAATCTATCGGCGCATGCCGCGCCGTGGTTTCAACCCGCTCAATAAGGTCTATTATCAGGTGGTCAACACTGGCCGGCTGCAGAAGCTGATTGACGCCGGCAAGCTGGATGCGTCGGCTGAGATCACGACAGAAGCGCTGGTGACAGCCGGTTTGGCTCGTCGGACAGGCACACCAATTCGGCTGCTAGCCGACGGCGCGCTGACAGCGTCCATCCGGATTTCAGTTCACTCCGGTTCGCGTCAAGCGATTGAAGCGGTGGAAAAGGCCGGTGGCAGTGTCACGGTTGTAGTAACCGCGGCGGCCTCCTAGATACAGGTGCTGTTAGGTGCCTATGCACTTCGCTCGACCCGTATCGACCCCGCCCTAGCCGTATAGAACGAGGCACCCAATGGTCTCTGCCGCTGAACGTCTCGCCAGCAACGTCAATTTCGGCGCGTTCTCAAAGGCGACTGAGCTAAAGCAGCGTATCTGGTTTACGTTGGCAGCGCTCGTCGTCTATCGGTTGGGAACGTATATTCCGATTCCGGGAATGGACGCCGCTGTCCTGTCTGAGATCTTTTCTCAGCAACAGGGCGGGCTGCTTGGCATGTTCGACATGTTCTCTGGCGGCGCGCTGGGGCGGATGACGATCTTTGCGCTCAACATCATGCCGTATATTTCGGCTTCGATCATCATGCAGTTGATGACCGCTGTGTCGCCGAAGTTGGAGGCATTGAAGAAAGATGGCGAGCAGGGTCGGCAGAAGATCAACCAATTCACCCGGTATGGTACGGTAATCTTGGCGGCTGTGCAGGCCTATGGTCTAGCCGTCGGGGTTGAGGGGATGCGGGGAGCCAGCGGCTCAGCCGTTTTGGACCCTGGGATGTTCTTCCGCATTACGACGGTGATTACGGTCGTTGGTGGCACGATGTTCTTGATGTGGCTGGGTGAGCAGATCACATCCCGCGGCATCGGCAACGGGATATCGCTTATTATCTTCGCCGGCATTGTGGCAAACCTGCCGACGGCTTTGGCCAGTCTGTTCGAACTGTCTCGCACCGGCGCCATATCGGCTGGCTTAATCGTCATACTGCTGCTGTTGGCTGTAGCGACGGTCGCTGCGATTGTCTTCATGGAGCGCGCCCAGCGTCGGATTATCGTGCAATATCCGAAGCGGCAGCAGGGCAATAAGATGTATGGTGGCGAAAGCTCCCACCTGCCGCTCAAGTTGAACACAGCCGGTGTTATTCCGCCGATCTTTGCCAGCTCACTCTTGTTGATGCCTGTGACGATTGCCAACTTTGGCGGCTCGAGCGACTCCGAATGGCTGAATTTCATCTCAGCCTATCTGGGGCACGGACAGCCGCTATATCTGGCTTTCTATCTGGGCATGATCGTCTTCTTCTGCTTCTTCTACACAGCTATTGTGTTCAATCCGGAAGAAACAGCTGATAACCTCAAGCGTTACGGCGGATTTGTTCCGGGTATTCGTCCTGGTAAAAATACGGCAACATACCTTGATTACGTGTTAACCCGGTTGACGGTGTTGGGCGCAGGTTATCTTGCGGCGGTTTGTCTCTTACCCGAATTACTAATTTCTCAGTACGCGGTACCGTTTTATTTCGGCGGCACAAGCTTGCTGATCGTGGTCAACGTGACAATGGATACTGTGGCGCAGATCCAGTCACACTTGCTTGCGCATCAGTATGAAGGGCTGATTAAGAAGTCGAAACTAAGAGGTCGCCGTCGATGAACATTATTCTGCTCGGCCCACCCGGGGCTGGGAAAGGCACTCAGGCGCAGCGCTTACAAGAGAAGCATGGCCTGGTACAGCTATCCACCGGCGATATGTTGCGGGCCGCTGTTGCATCAGGCAGTGAGATCGGGCGTAAGGCCAAAGCGATTATGGAAGCCGGGGATCTCGTCCCTGATTCCGTAGTTGTTCAAATTATCTCCGAGCGTTTAGATGATCCGGATACGGCGCCTGGTGTCATTCTGGACGGATTTCCGCGGACAACGGCGCAAGCTGAAGCGCTGGATGCAATGCTCGCTGAAAAAGGTTTGAACCTTGATGCCGTCGTTGAGTTGACGGTAGACGAGGGAATTCTCGTTAATCGGATCGAAAAGCGAGCGGCTGAAACAGGTGGTGCGCGGGCGGATGACAACGTTGAGACGTTGCGCAACCGTCTGGCAGTGTACCGCGAACAAACCGCGCCTATCGTACCATACTATAATGGTAAGGGTATGTTGAAGCGCGTCGATGGCATGGCTGCTATCGAAACCGTCACGGCAGCACTGGAGGAAACACTGGGCTTAGCGTAAGCTGTGGCGCGGTGTCGCGAACTCTGCTTTTCGTGATCTTTTCTTGACAGTCGCAGTCCTGCGACTATAACTCACGCCTTTCCAGGCGGACTGTAACGAGTCACGCTCGCTGCCTATATGGAGCGAGGTGGCAGGAGGATTGTACGTGGCGCGTATTGCCGGCGTGAATATACCGACGAACAAGCGTGTCGTGATCGCGCTGACCTACATCCACGGCATTGGTCCGGCGTCGTCGCAGAAAATCTGCGAGACGCTCTCAGTGCCGGCGGAACGGCGTGTGAATGAGTTGACCGAGGATGAGGTTATCCGCATCCGCGAGACAATCGACGCTGAATTTATGGTGGAGGGTGACCTTCGTCGTACCCGCGCTATGGCCATCAAGCGGCTGATGGATATGGCCTGCTACCGCGGTCTGCGGCATCGTCGCAATCTGCCAACACGCGGTCAACGAACCCACACCAATGCTCGCACTCGGAAGGGCAAAGCCCGTGCGATCGCTGGTAAGAAGAAATAAGTAAGCGGGATTTAGTATCATATGGCTCGTCAAACGACGACGCGCGTGCGGCGCGCGGAGCGGAAAAATATCGCTTCTGGTGTCGCGCATGTTAGCGCGACCTTCAACAACACGATGATTACGATCACCGATGCCCAGGGTAATGCTATTTCCTGGTCCTCAGCCGGTGCGCAGGGCTTTAAAGGCTCTCGCAAATCCACCCCGTTTGCGGCTCAGGTCGCGGCGGAGGATGCCGCGCGTAAGGCTCAGGATCATGGCATGAAGACCCTTGAGGTGTTTGTGAGTGGCCCTGGTTCAGGACGGGAGTCAGCGTTGCGTGCGCTGCAGGCCGCTGGTCTGGTCATTACCTTGATCCGCGATGTTACGCCTATCCCACACAATGGTTGTCGCCCGCGCAAGCGGCGTCGGGTCTAGGCTTCAAGCACCCCGTTAGGGTCGAAACCCGCCGGTCGCGTTTGGCTCCCCGCCAAACCGACTACGCTCAATCGGAGATGGGGCGAGCTATGTCAAATCTACAACGCAATTGGATGGAACTGATCAAGCCAGCGAAGCTGGCGCTTGATCCAGGTTCCGACTCCGCCAGAACCGCAACCGCAGTGGCAGAGCCGCTCGAGCGCGGTTATGGCATCACTCTCGGCAACTCCCTGCGTCGAATTTTGCTGTCGTCGCTGCAAGGCGCGGCAGTGACATCGGTGCAGATCGATGGGGTTCTTCACGAATTTTCGTCAATCCCGGGTGTTCGTGAGGATGTCACTGACATCATCCTGAACATCAAGGCGATGGGGCTGCGGATGCATGTCGATGGCCCGAAGCGAATCACGCTTGATGCAACAGGGCCGGGTACGGCGACGGCTGGTATGATTCAGACCGGCGCTGATATCGAGGTGATGGACCCGGATTTGGTGATCTGCACGCTGGATGAAGGCGCGCATGTCCACATGGAAATGGTCGTCGAGAACGGCAAAGGCTATGTCGCTGCTGCGGCTAACCGTGGTGAAGACGCAATAATCGGGGAAATCCCGGTGGATGCTATCTTCTCGCCGGTTCGCCGCGTGGCCTTCAAGGTGGAAAACACCCGCGTCGGCCAGG
>CALKDI010000083.1 GCA_938084065.1 uncultured Alphaproteobacteria bacterium | reverse complement strand
ATCAAGCCCCGCCGCAATCGCCCCGTTTACCACTCTGAATGCACGAGGATCACCCCGCCAGGCGTCCGGCGTGCCACGAAACAGGTTCCGCGTGAACTGGTCCAGCAGCAGGATGAGGCCGAAAGCCCCCTCCGGCGTTCCTTCCCACTCGGCGAGGCCCCCATTGCAGGCCAGATCGACCTCCGGACCAAACCGCGCCCGGATTCCCTCATCCACAGCCGGCCCGCCGCGATACCACCACTCTTTACGAGCGAGCGCGAGGCCTAGGCTTTGCAGCGCCGGACCGAGCCAGAAGGTTATGATGGAGGCAGTTTTAGTAGCGGACATCGGTACCTACGTCTTTACCTGGACAGATGGCTAAAGGGCGCTCTAATCTAAATTTTTAAATTTTTAGTACAATGGTGTTTAAACCATTTCACAAGCCGAAACAGTGCGATTTAGCGTCAGTTGTTTAATCAGAATCCTTGGTCTCACCGTCTTGAATTTTCTTAGCTGTACGCTTCGCGTCCTTTCTACCCATTTCCACATGGGCACCGTCGGAATCCACCAATCACTGCCTCGGCAGCATCCAAGCCGTGCAAAATTGGATGATCCAAATCGACGGTTGCGCCGTGAATGTCTTCTGCATCGCTATTTCTAGCACAATCGTATTCTAGCACAATCGTGTGGAAGTCGCGAGCTATGCAGAGATTTCATACTGAAATATCGCGCCTTTGGCTTGGCATCAGGTTTCTCAGCGGTTGCGCCAGCTCAGCTCATTATTGATAAATTTGAAGAACGTCTCAACCATAGAATTGTAGTAGCAGCTGCCATTGCCGCTCATTGAGACCTTGAAGCCGTGCTTGGCCAAGCAGCGTGGCGGAGTTCGTCGTGCGGGAACATCGTGGCAGGCACTGCGGCGGCTCCTAATATTGCTGAACTAGGCGTTTGGCACTTTGCGGGTTTTGCGGAGAACGATCTCCAGCAGCGCTTCCGCCAACTTGCGGATACCGATACCGGAGCGTATCTCGAAATGCTCAAAATGAAAGCGGGAAGGTCGAAGGCCGAATGCTGAGAGGCCTTGCTGTAAACTATCTCGCATCGCGATTGGGCCACAGAAACACACGTGCGTCCGTGGCAAGTTAGCCCCGCTCGCTTGAACAATTGTTGCCGCCTCCAGACGGTCGGTAGCCGTCGATTCAATCAAATGCAGGTGCAGAGCAGGTTTCTCGTCAGCAATAGCGGTGAGCTCCTCCAAGTGGGAGCCTCTGCCTTGGTGCGAACGTAGTAGAACAGGTGAACGGGGCTGGCGTCCGGCGCCAAAGCCTCCGCCCATGCGAGGAATGGCGTGATGCCAATGCCGCCGGCGATCCAGACCGTTGGCTCCACGTGTTTGGGCAAGGTGAAATGGCCATAAGGCCCCTCCACAAATACAGTAGTTCCCACCGAAAGGGTCCTGGAAAGCGCAGAGGTCCATTCGCCCGATGCTTTGATTGAGAATCGGAGTTTGCCGTCAGCCTGCGGTGCACTGCTAACCGTGAACGGATGCGCTTGCTTCAGCCCGGGCAAATCAAACCGCAGGAAGGCAAACTGTCCTGGCCGGTACCGCAGGTGTCGGCCACGGGGCTTCATGCTCAACGTGACTGCACTGCCACTTGGGCCGACGCTCTCCAACTCGTAGGCTCGTTCCCGCGCGACACGCCGGAGCGTATCAATTGTTGAAGGGGTTCTATCTCACTCGCTCCGCCACAGCCAGAATGCGGTACATATCGTGCAAGCCGGTGGAGAAGATAGTGATGGCCCGTGCGCGCGGGTTGCGCTCAGACGGGCTCATGCCGGTGAATTTTCCAGATAGGGTAGGTATTTGCCAGAGACGTACTATCTCGACCTTGCAGAGCGCAACCCGTTAGCGCTGGTTAAATCACGCCTGAAGACGCCAGGTCATCCAGATCATCATCGCTAAGGCCTAACAGCTCATTCAATACGGCCCGACCATCCGCACCAGGCTCGGGAAAGAATTGCAAGGGGCTGGTCTCATAGTCAAACAGGCGCAACGGCGATGATGGCAATACCACTTCGCCCATATACGGATGCTGCATGGTATTGAGCATGCCGCGGGCGTGCAGGTGGGGGTCGTGCATCACCTCCTCAACATCCCGAACGGCGCCAATTGGCAGACGGGCTGCCTTCATCTTTTCGTAAGCCTCGTCGCGGGTTTGCGTGCGGGTCCAGGCGGAGATCATCTCGTTGATCTCCGGCTCCATCGGATTGCGGTTCGGATTGCCCTCATAGGCCGGATCGTCTGCCAACTCCGGTCGACCAATCAGGCGGCAAAGGCTTTTCCATTGCGCCTCGCTGACGATAATGAGCGCTACCCAACCATCTTTGCATTCATAGCGGCCATAGGGCGTGGTCAGGCCCGCGGACTTGTCGCCACGGCGCGGCGGAATTTCGCCGGTGCGGTGATAGTGCGAATACTCGCTGGAGATGTTAAAATAGATCGCCTCGATCATTGCGGATTCGACCATGGTGCCAACGCCGGTGCGCTCGCGCCCCAGCAAAGCCGTGACCAGAGCGCCATAGAAATGGATGCCGCCCATAAAGTCGCAAACCTGACCGCCGGAGCGGGCCGGCGGGCCGCCGTCCTCGCCGGTAATGCTCATCATGCCGCTCATGGCTTGCACAGTGTGGTCCATGGCCAGCTGATCCCAATCCGGGCCAAAGCTGCCATAGCCATTGGCTGAGCCATAGATCAGGCGCGGATTGCGGGCGCGCAGCACGTCCCAACCCAGCCCCAGGCGGTCCATCGTGCTGGCGGCATAATTCTCGATCAGTACGTCGGCTTTTTCAACCATCGACAGCAGCAATTCTTTGCCGCGTTCGGATTTGAGATCGAGGGTCAGGCTCTTTTTGTTGGAGTTCAGCATGGCAAATGCCAGGGGCGTATCCTTACCGCCGCCGCGCCGCGTGCGTTCACCGCCAATGGGCTCAATCTTAATAATCTCTGCGCCGCCCATGGCCATGAGGAAGCTGGCGTAAGGGCCTTGGTATATCTGGGTGAGGTCCAGGACGCGGATACCCTGCAACGGTTGCGGCTTCATTGTGCGTTTCGTCCCAAGTGTCTTTGTGTGATTGGCACTAAGGCTAAAGCGAAATCCAGGGAAAGCGAGAGGGAAACGACATTCTGACATATGAATTGGGTACAATCGGTGCTGGTCAAGCTGCCCCGGCGATCTATCATGCTGCCACCTAGTCTTGTTGCCTCTGTGCCATCTGGCACCACCACGAATTTTTTTTGGGAGCCAAACGCTATGGAACAAATGTACTTGCAGTACCATTGGTTCGGCGCACACCACACCATCGGCTACCGCGCGTTCGGCGACGTTAACAACCGCAACGTGCTGCTGTGCATCCACGGTGTTTCACGCAATGCCCGCGATTTCGATGTGATCGCCAAGGCCTTATCCGACCACTATTACGTGCTGGCGCTGGATATGCCGGGCCGCGGGCAGAGCGAGTGGTTGGATGACAAAGGCCATTATGGCTACCAACTCTATGAGACAGTAGCCGGCGAAGTGATTGAAATGCTGGGTGCCCGGCAGGTTGATTGGATCGGCACGTCCATGGGCGGGCACATCGGCATGCGGATCGCCGCCATGGAAAACTCTCCCATCCGACGCATGGTGCTGAACGATATCGGGCCGTTCATTCCAGAGTCGGGCCGCAAACAGAACGGCGCATCCTTTGGGCTGGATCCACGTTTTTCCAGCGAGGCCGAGGGCATTCGCTGGGTCCGCGAGAACCGCACCGCCTTCGGTCCCTTTACCGATGCCGAGTGGGAACAGTTCGGACGCGATTCGCTGCGGCAGATATCTCCATCGGAATGGACCTTTGACTATGACCCCGGCTTGGCGGAAACACGCGCATCGGGCGATCACAATTCCTGGGACCAATGGGAGAAAATCACCTGCCCGGTGCTGTGTGTCTGGGGCTTGGATTCGGTACTGCTAACGGCAGACACCGTCCAGAAAATGCAAATCACAGGCCCAAAAGCCGAGGTCTTTGAAGTGGCTGGCGCTGGCCATTGCCCGGGCCTAGTCAGCACGGATCAGATCCAGGCGGTAAGGCAATTCCTGACGCGGTAGGGCTTAGCTATACCAACGGCCCTGAGTTCTGACCGGTCGCCTCTCTCGTCTTTTCCCGGGGCTTGACCCGGGATCCATGCCAGAGAGTGCACCACAAAGCCCTGACTCTATGTGAAACTCTCTGGCATGGTTCCCAAACCAAGTTTGGGAAGGTGAGAGGGAGAGGGATACGACGTGTCACCCCTCAGGGCCGTTGGTATTAGAGCATGCAGAAAGCTATCGAGGGATTCGGTTCAGACGTCCCTCGATATTCCCGACACCTGGATTGACGGTTATTTCTGAAGCGGCCGTTAATGCGAATGCCTCGGGATCTTGTTCTTCACCTGCCGGTATTTCACCGCGCTTTCCAGCACACCGCCGGTTTCGAGCTGACCCACATCGTTGCGGTAGATCTCCTGCCATGGCGTGTGGTTGTCGAACACGGGCGGCACGTAGGCTGCCCGACGTTTCGCCATCTCCTCGTCGGAAATCAGCATATCGACCCGCGCCTTGTTCAGGTCGATGCACACCTCATCGCCATTCTTGAGCAAGGCCAGATTGCCGCCCGCCGCACTCTCTGGTGAGGCGTTGAGGATCGAGGGCGAGCCAGACGTGCCGCTCTGCCGGCCATCGCCGATGCAGGGCAGGCTCATGACGCCAGCCTTAATCAGAGCATCTGGCGGCTGCATGTTCACCACTTCTGCAGAGCCCGGATAGCCTAGCGGGCCAGTGCCGCGAATGAACAGAATGGTGCGCTCATCAATGCCTAGTTCAGGGTTGTTCAGGTTGTGGTGGTAGTCCTCCGGCCCCTCGAACACGATGGCCTTGCCAGTGAACACGTCCTCATTGCCCGGCTCAGACAAGAAGCGCGCACGGAAGTCGGCGTCGATGACGCTGGTCTTCATGATAGCGCTGTCGAAGATGTTGCCGCGCATGACCAGAAAGCCGGCTTTGATCTTCATCGGCGCGTCATAGGCCTTGATGACGTCACGCCCGATGGCCTCCTTGCCACGGCAGTTCTCACCCATGGTCTTGCCGTTGATGGTCAACGCTGATTCGATGATCTTGCCAGCGCCCATCAACTCGTTGACCACAGCCGGCACGCCGCCCGCGCGGTGGAAGCCCTCGCCCAGATACTCGCCAGCCGGCTGCATGTTGACTAGCAGCGGCAGGTCGTAGCCGGTGGTCTGCCAGTCATCCAGGCTCAACTCCACGCCCGCATGGCGCGCGATAGCGGCTAGATGGATCGGCGCGTTGGTCGAACCGCCGATGGCGGTGTTGACGGCGATAGCGTTCAGGAAGGCGTCGCGGGTCAGAATTTTGGAGGGCGTCAAATCCTCCCAAACGATCTCTACGGCGCGCTTGCCGGTGCGGTAGGCGCACTGGCCGCGCTCGCGATACGGAGCTGGGATGATGCCGGAACCGGGCAGTGACATGCCCAGCGCCTCAGCCAGGGAGTTCATGGTTGAGGCGGTGCCCATGGTGTTGCAATGGCCTGCGGACGGAGCCGATGAGGCCACCGTCTCAATGAATTCCTCATAGCCGATATTGCCGGCGGCGTACTCTACCCGCGCCTCCCACAACACGGTGCCAGAGCCGACGCGGCGGCCCTTGTAATTGCCGTCCAACATAGGCCCGCCGGAGAGCACTACGGCTGGAATATCGACCGTCGCGGCCGCCATGATCAGCGCCGGCGTGGTCTTGTCACAACCGGTCATCAGCACGACCCCATCGAGCGGGTAGCCGTGCAGGATCTCGACCAGGCCCAAATAGGCCAGGTTGCGATCCAGCGCAGCAGTCGGGCGCTTTCCGGTCTCCTGGATTGGATGGGTGGGGAATTCGATGGCGATGCCCCCGGCCTCACGAATGCCCTCGCGCACACGGATTGCCAAATCCAGGTGGATGCGGTTGCACGGGCTAAGGTCGCTGCCGGACTGGGCGATGCCGATGATCGGCTTGCCTGACTGGAGTTCCTCCCGCGTCAGGCCGAAGTTCATGTAGCGCTCGATATACATAGCAGTGGCGCTGACATCGCTCGGGTCGTTGAACCAATCGGCGGAACGCAGGCGGCGGGTTTTGTCGGACTTGTTGTCGGTCATGGGGCATCTTCCTCAGTCGAAATTCTGTAGCGCCAGTGTGCGCCAAGCCGCCCCGGTTGCGCTAGGGGTCTTTCCGCGCGCCGTTGAACTCGCTAAACCGCTGGCAATCATATGCTCAGAAGGATTTTGACCCGATGACCTCCTACGCAATTCCACCCGCCGCCCCTGTGACCTTGCCGATTGAGGGCACAGACGAGGTCTTCCCCGTCGCCCGCGTCTTCTGCATTGGCCGCAACTATGCGGAGCATGCGCGCGAGATGGGCCATGATCCGGATCGCGAGCCGCCGTTCTTCTTCATGAAACCGGCCAATGCCGTGACCACCACCGGTGAATTCCCCTACCCGCCGGGCACCAGCGATGTGCACCACGAGATGGAGATGATCGTGGCCCTGGCCAAAGGCGGCCGTGACATCGCCGAGGCCGATGCGCTGGATTGCGTCTACGGCTACGGCGTCGGCCTGGACATGACCCGCCGCGACCTGCAAGGCGAGGCCAAGAAGCTGGGCCGCCCGTGGGAAATCGGCAAGGCGTTCGACTTCGCCGCCCCCTGCTCCGGCCTGAAGCGTGCTGCGGATATCGGTCATCCGGGCGGGAACCGCATCACGCTGGATGTGAACGGCATTCGGCGTCAGGATTCGACGCTCAACAAGATGATCTGGAGCGTGCCGGAGACCATCGCCTACATCAGCCGCTATTTCGAACTACTGCCCGGCGACATCATTATGTCCGGCACGCCGGAGGGTGTGGCCGCCGTGGTGAAAGGCGACGTGCTGGTGGGTGAGGTTGAGGGCGTGGGCCGGTTGGAGGTAACGGTAATTTGAGGGCAGTTTGGGTTCAGAGGGGGTGACCGGCGGTTAACGATGCCTTGGCCGTGGCCTCTCGATAGACCCACTTTCTAGGCACTCGAGATGGAGGGTTAGGGCGAAGGGAAGCCATTGGAACTTTCCGCCATTGGTATAAACTCCGCCCAAACACCCCTCGCAGAGAGAAACGCCATGACCCAACCTGTTGCCTCCATCCTGGCCGACACGCTCGCCAACCACGGCGTCGATTGCATTTACTGCGTGCCGGGCGAGAGCTTCTTGCCGTTGACCAACGCCCTGCGCGACCGACCACAGATCAAGCTGGTGGTTTGCCGGCATGAGGGCGGGGCTGGCTTCATGGCCGTCTCCCACGCCCGCGTTCGTGGGGAGACCGGCGTCTGTCTCGTAAGCCGTGGACCCGGCGCGATGAACGCGGCGATTGCGCTGCACGTCGCCTACCATGATGCGGAGCCGGTGGTGTTCCTGATCGGGCAGGCGGAGCGGGACGAGTTGAACCGCATGGCCCTACAAGAGATGAACTATTCCAAGACCTTCTCCGACACCGCCAAGGCCGTGATTGAGGTCATCCACCCCGAGAACATCGCCGAAGACACCGCCCGCGCCTTCCACATTGCCCAATCCGGCACCCCCGGCCCGGTGGCGCTGATCCTGCCGGAGGATCTGCTCTACGGCGATGCCGACGCCGTTGCCGCGCAGCCACGTGCTAAGGTTGCGCCGGGCGTCGCGCCGGACCAGTTGGAGGCCGCGCTCGCTATGATCCGCGCCGCCGAGCGACCCATCGTTATCGCCGGCGGACGTCTGCATGGCGAAGGTCTGACCGACCTGCAGCGCTTTGCCGAGGAATTCAATCTGCCGGTGGCGACGCCTCAGCGCCGTTTCCACACCTTCGACAGCAAGCACCCCAACGCGGGCGGACGCCTGCCGAACCGGGCGAATAAGGCGCTGCTCGACCAGCTTCAGACCAGCGACATGGTGCTGGTGCTGGGCGAGCGCATGCTGCCATCGATGACTCAGAACTTCACCTTCCCCAAGGCTCCGGTTGCCGACCAACCCTTCATCCATGTCTGGCCGGATGCGGAGGAGGTCGGCCGCGCTTACTCCCCGACTTTGGGCATCGCGGCAGACCCTCGGCAGTTCCTGCAAGCCATGCTGGCTGCCGGCCCCGACACCGTGCCCACAGCGCGGCAGGGCTGGGTTGAGAAGCTCAACGGCATGCATCGCGAGAACATGACGTGGCGCGGTAAGTCCTCTAACGATGGGCTGGTGTTCGGCAATGTGATCGCGGCTATCGACAAGCACATGACCGATACGGCGGTTGTCACCTGCGACGCTGGCAATTTCTCCAGTTGGATGGCGCAGTATCTCAACATGGGCCCCGGCAACATGTTCGTCGGCGCTACGGTCGGCGCGATGGGGCCGGGCGTGCCGTCGGCAGTGGCCGCGGGCATTAGTTCACCCGGACGGCAGGTGCTGGCCTTTGTTGGCGACGGCGGCGTGATGATGACCGGCAACGAACTGGCGACCGCGGTGCAATACGGCGTGCCGATCAAGCTGTTCATCGCCGACAACTCCGCCTACGGCACCATCCGCATGCACCAGGCCCGCAGCTTCCCTGGCCGCGGCTTTGCCATCGAGCTGCAGAACCCAGACTTCGTGAAATGGGGCGAGAGCTTCGGCGCGCGCGGCATGCTGATTGAGACCGAGGCAGAGGTCGAAGCCAAAGTCGCCGAGGCCATGGCCCACGAGGGCCCGGTTGTGATCCATTGCAAAATCAGCTTGGATCACATCTCCCCCAGCGCCACGATCAGTGGCATTGAGGAAGCGGCGGGGTAGGAAGGATTAAGGACAGAGATCCGATTCTGAGCATCTGAGTATAGTAACGGCGCCAACTATGGTTGCGCGCCGTTACAGGCTCACCGGTTCTTTCGGCGCCTTTTCGGGATCGATCCATAGGGATTGGAGCCCTTGGTCCCCGACTTGAAAATCAGGACCAGCAAGAATCCTAAGTTGATTACCGGTATAAGGCTAAGAAATATTAGCCATCCGGAAGCATCAAGATCATGTAACCGGCGTATTGCGCACGTCAACATCGGAATTAAAACAATAAAACCATAAATCGGGATAAGCCACATTGTTTTAATTGGCGAACTATAGGTACCTAATTGCATGTCATTGAGTGCAAGCGCAGCAATAATCAGAAAATTGAATACGCAAAATACCCAAAATTCTGCCGGACGCGACCTGCCTGAAATCTCAAAGCATCGTAATAAAGGCAGCACTAGGATGCCCATCGCACTCTCTCAATTTTCATTTCTTGGAAAATTCACAAAAGACCAATCATTGCCCCGTTGATTAACCTCTTGTATTCGCAGTTGCTGTGGTCAGCTAGTTGGTAATTGCCGTGGCGCGCTGATAGGCAGGCCGCGCTGTCAACCGCTCTATATAAGCCTCAACATTCGGCTTGTCGGACAGGTCGGCCTTCAGCCGCTTGGAAACGATGCACGCATGGCCGCTCATGATGTCAGCGCCGGAGAAATCGCCGGCGATGAACTCTTTGCCGTCCGCCATGTGCGCCTCAACCGCCGTCAGCATGCGGGTGAGCAGCTTGGTGGCGCGGGTGACGTTCTCTTCGTTGCGGCGCTCTGGCGGCAGGAAGAAGGTCTCGACCATGATCAGGTTAACCTGCGGCATCAGCATGCCCTCGGCGTAGTGCAGCCATTGCAGGTAGGCCGGGAAGATCGGCGAATCCACGGCAGGGCGCATCCGTCCTTCGCCAT
>CALKDI010000082.1 GCA_938084065.1 uncultured Alphaproteobacteria bacterium | reverse complement strand
GTCGGTGGTGCGTGGACGCCCGCCCGGTTTCGCTGGCGGCAAAAATGGCGCAATCAACGCCCATTCCTGATCCAGCATGTCGCGTGGATAACGGACTGTCTTGCGGCTATGCTCAACGCGAGCGGTATCTGTCCAGGGCATATGATCCTCCATCTCTTCACAAAGACGGTGAATCACAATCCACTGATATCGTTCAACTACTTTTCGGGCAGGCTCTTACGGCACCAACAACCCGCGCACCAGCTCTGTCCCTGCCCCGGTTAGCAGATCTGCGATCAGGCGCTCCACCCGGTCCGACGCAACGCGATCCTGGCAGAAGGTGCGGACTTTCTCTGCCAGGTAGTCGTCGCTGAGGGGTGAGCTGGAATCGCCAGGTGCGTTGTCCACCGTGCTCGACCAGAGCTTACCCCCAACCTCAACCGTCAATCGCGCCTGGCGTTGGCCGCCTTCCGCCAACGCGGGAACGGGGATTGTCTCCACGGCAGCCTCCAGCGCTTGGAGCGACGGATTGGTCAGAGCCTCGGGCTCATAGGCTGCCGGTGTCAGGTCGCCGTGGATCAGGCTGTAGGCCAGAGTATAGCTCAGCGAGAATTGGCCCATAATGGCTGTTCGCGGCGCACGGTTGCCGCAATAGGTCACCGCCTCTGGATAGATCTCCAAGACAACAGAGCCGATATCCTCTGGCCGCACATCGCCGTGCTGCCGCCGCCACTCGCGCGCGGCTTCGATGCCGTAATGGGTGTGGCGGACGCTGGGGTAGGGCTTCAGATAGCCCTGCAGGATCAAGTGCTCGCCAGGGCCCAGCCACGCGGCGTCATCACGATTGAAAGCAAAGCCACCTGCAGCCTCCACAGCACCTTGGGCCGACGGCATGCCACCTGCCAGGGAAGCCGCCACAAGCATGCCGGCAGCCGCGGCATGGCCCGAATAGGTGTTGCGCAGGTCAGACCCCTGAGCGACCGGCAGATACAAGCTGGCCGGCATCTGGCACAACGCCGCCGCCGCCGCATCGGCCAGAGCAGCGCCATCGCCACCCAACATCCGCCGGGCCGCAACGGTGGAGGCGACCAGCCCCCAGGTGCCATCCACATGAATGCCCGGCTTGGCACGGAACAGAGCGCCCATGCGGCCACCGAACTCAAACCCGGCAACCACTGCATCGATCAGCTCTGCGAGACTGGCGTTAGCACGAAACGCGGCCCCCAAGCCGGCGGCGACAGCATGTAAGCCGGGGCGGCCATGGGCGAACGCCAGCCCTTCGCAGGCTTCGTCAGCACAGGCCGCAAGCGCGAAGGCATACGCCAACTCGGATGAGCCCAACCGCTGGTCCATCCCCACCAACCCATAACCGCTATCGCCATCGCCATCGCCATCGACTAGGTGGGACACGTCGACTTTCCGAAACCCGGCAATCGCACAGGCAATGGTATCCAGCAGCAACCGCCGGGCGGCGTTTTCGACATCCGCGGGCGGCTTCGCTTGTACAATCCAATCGCCCAATTCCTGGAGCTTGCGATCATAATCAGTCGGGGTTTCCCCGTTGGCGCTATTCACGAGTCTCTGCACCTCTTCGTCCATGGCCTGGAATGGATCGGCTCCGCACAGCCTACTGATTGCGGCGGCACAGCAAAAGAGAAAGGTCGCGGCCTTCGGTCCGCACTTGTCACACACCCGATACCACGGTTTGGTGCAGCCCAATCGACTTTTTGGGACAACCCTCACCACATGACCTCAACCGAAGCCAGTACCGAGCGCCGTTTGCGCCGGATGGCCTTGCCGATCATTGTTTCCAACGCGACAGTGCCACTGCTGGGCGCCGTGGATACGGCTGTGGTCGGACATTTACCGGACCCAGCCTTTATCGGCGGCGTCGCGTTGGGCACGGTGATCTATACCTATGTGCATGCCAGTCTGAACTTCTTGCGTATGGGCACGACCGGACCGGCGGCGCAGGCTGTGGGCGCTGGCAAGGGCCTGTCTGAGGGGCCGGGCTGGGGCGAGGTGCGCAATATCCTGACCCGCGCCATGCTGTTCGCCGGCGTTCTGGGGCTGGCCATTGTCATATGCCAGACAGTCATTGTGGACATTGGCCTCTGGGCGCTTGGCGGCAGCGAGGCGGTGGAGACGCAGACGGCGAAGTATCTGGCTATTCGGATGTGGAGTGCGCCGGCGGCGTTGGCCATGTTCGTCGCCATCGGCTGGTTCTATGGCTTGGAAGACGCCAAGGTCCCGCTCTACCTGCAACTGTTCGCCAACGGCCTGAACATCTGCCTGGACCTGATCTTTGTCCTAGGCTTCGGCTGGGGCGTAGAGGGCGTGGCTGCCGCCACCGTCATCGCCGAGTACCTGGCCATCGCCCTGGCCTTCGTGCTGATCCGGCGGCGGCTAGCCACGTTGCCGGCAGGACAAGGCCGAACGCGCGTGCTGGACCTCGCCCGCATCCGCCAGATGATGGCAGTAAACCGCGATATCTTCATCCGCACCCTGACCCTGATCACCGGTCTGGCGATTTTTATGAACATGAGCGCGATGCAAGGCGATGTGGCGCTGGCGGCCAATCAGGTGCTGTACCAAATGGTGATGATCGGCACCTACGCGCTGGATGGCTTTGCGCACGCAGGCGAAACCTTGGTGGGGGAGGCTTACGGCGCGCGCAACCGGGCGCGGGTGCGGGCGGTGACGTTTGCAGCGTTGCGCTGGTCGCTGGGCATTGCTGTGATATTGGCGGCGATTTGGGCCGGACTGGGCTGGATCGGTATCGCGCTGCTGACCGGCATTCCGGAGGTACAGGATCTCGCTCTGACCTATCTGCCCTACGCAGTTGCCTTCCCAATTGTGTCGTTCGTTGCCTTCGTCATGGATGGTGTATTTCTGGGAGCAACACAGAACCGGCTGATGCGGCATGCCATGCTGATGAGCATGGCTGTCTACCTGGCCGCGCTGTACCTGACGCAGCCCTGGGGTGGCAATGACGGGCTCTGGCTCTGCCTGCTCCTGTTCTTTTCCCTGCGCGGCATAACCCTCTGGCTGTTCTGGCCGAGGCTGCTGCGGGGTGTAGAAGGCGGGTAAATGCCCAAGAGCCTCGATGTGTTGGCCGTGAAACAGGTCTGTTGGCGGAGCATTC
>CALKDI010000081.1 GCA_938084065.1 uncultured Alphaproteobacteria bacterium | reverse complement strand
CCGGCGGGCAACCTGGGTGATACCGGCCTCTTGCCTGCCGTTAGTGATCCTGGCCGCACTCGGCACCCGCCACTTCATGCAGGCACCGCCCGTTATGCCGTCGGTGGCGGGCGTGAAGCTGCGGCTGGTGCAACCGAACATTCCGCAAAAAGAGAAATGGCAGCAAGAACTCCGCAACGCCCATTTCGACCGCCATATGTCTTTGAGTGCGGATGCCGCTGCCAATGGCGTGACTCACATCATTTGGCCGGAGGCCGCGACGCCATTTCTTTTGGTTGAGTCACCAACCGCGCTCGCAGCGATCCAGCAGATTGTCCCCACAGGCGGAGCACTACTGACCGGCACGCCACGGCGTGCCGCCGCGGGGCCTAGCTCCATGCAGGCGAGTGGCGGCGACCGGTTCAGCAATGCGCTGGTAGTGATCGATGACAGCGGCACGGTGACGGACACCTATGACAAGCATCATCTGGTGCCATTCGGCGAGTACGTGCCGTTGCGAGACTGGCTGCCCGTTGACCGCCTCGCACCTGGCCGCGGCGATTTTGCCCGTGGCCCAGGCCCGGGTGTCGTCGCGATCCCCGGCGCACCAATGGCAGGGCTACTGATCTGTTACGAGGCGATCTTTCCCGGCGAAGCTGTCGGCGACGGCGCCCGCCCCGGTTGGCTGCTAAATGTTACCAATGACGCATGGTTTGGCTCCAGCTCTGGACCGCACCAACACCTGTCCATTGCGCGCTTGCGCGCGATTGAGCAGGGACTGCCTCTGATCCGTGTCGCCAACACCGGTATTACAGCTGTAATAGATCCTTATGGGCGTATCACCCAATCCTTACCCATTGGCGCAATCGGTACGATCGATACCGATCTGCCGCAGGCGTTGTCTGTAACGCCGTTATATGCCAGGATTGGCGACGCGTTACCCTTGTTTTTCATGGGCTTATTATTAGCGGCCCCGCAGTTTTTTCGTCGCAAGCCATAGCAAATCAATGTCACGGGGTGACCGGGGTTGCCTTTTGGGCTGGGCAACAGGCTTAGCTGGCTATATAAACCATATGTAGAAATGTTCCACATTACGCAATCAGATGAGATTTCGTAGCAAAACCGGTACTCTGGCTGGTCATGCGCGAAGTTCCGCGATAATGTAGTTGCAGGTATACGGGTCACGATAGGCGGCGAGGAAAAGTGATGAGAGCGGCAAATTTGGCCGAACAGTTGCACGACGTTGAAGACGGTATGGATCTGGCTAGCTGTTCTGCGATGCGCAGTGTCACGATCAACGGCCGGCGCACGACGATGCGCCTGGAGCCCAGCATGTGGAATGCGCTGCGGCGTATTGCTGAGACTCATAACCTGACCGTCAATCAGCTGTGCTCGAAAATTGATAGTTCGCGTGGCGAAATGTCGATGACGGCAGCGGTGCGCTCCTACATCGTCTCTTATTTGCAGCAGATGCCGTCTCAACCGGCCGAAACTGGCGCCAAACAATCAATCGACGCGATCCTCTCCGGATTGGGCCAAGCCTATGTCAAGGCAGAGGTGTTGCGGGTTCGTATTGAACGTGGACCGGATTTCCTGGTCAAGGTTGCCATGCATCAGGCGGTACTCGACCGCAACGAAGATGGGCCGCTGGCAGAAATCTATCGGGAATGGAACCGTCGGCGCGACCAATTGCAGTGCCTCCCCCGCATTACTGAGCTTAGCGCGCGATTGCTGCGCCGATCAGCCCAAGACACCATGATGAGCGTCGTGGATTTGGCCGCGGGCGGTGGCATCGTGCAGCCACATCAGGACCCGGTAATGGCATGGAATGTCGGTGGCTCTAATCATCGCCGCCACCCGTTGCTGCGCGCGGCTTTCCAGCAGGATATGCTGGCGGTCGAATTGCAGGCGGAACCAATGTATCAGATCAACCAAATTTGCCTGGATGGCGTCGAACAGGTGTACAAGCGCTTGCTGTTGCCGCTGTCAGACGATGGCAATGATGTGACCCGCGTTCTGGTCGCAGCAACGCCACTGGATGATGAGACCAGTACGGACGGTTGACACCACCCACACTGTTTGTGTACCAACCGCGCTTCAGATCAGTCTACCTAATAAAGGAACGGGCCTAAGATGGCACGCCGCTGCGATATTACCGGTAAAGGTGTGATGTCTGGCAATAATGTCAGCCACGCCATGAACAAGACCCGCCGACGTTTCTTGCCGAACGTTCAGAACACTCGCGTTATGAGTGATATTCTGGGCGAATGGGTGCGCCTGTGTGTGACCACACAAGGCTTGCGCACGATTGAGCACAATGGCGGCCTCGATGGCTTCCTACTCACCACGCCAAACCGCAAGCTGCCGTTGGAAGCGCGTAAGATCAAACGCCGGATCGAGCGGGTGCAGGCAAAGAAAGCCGACGCTGCGGCAGCTACTGCCGAGGCCTAGAGCCAGCGTCGACCGGCCAAACTTTGCCGGTCATTGACTATAGAAAAGCGCAGGAACCTTTTGGCTCCTGCGCTTTTTTATATGCTGTCGTTTGGCCCGGTGTTTGGTAAGCGTGTGGTGAACCCGACCTTGCTGGTGCCGCACCCAACGTGAGAGTCTTGTGGTGATAGCGGGCGATGATGTCCGCTTAAATTACGCGGACAC
>CALKDI010000080.1 GCA_938084065.1 uncultured Alphaproteobacteria bacterium | reverse complement strand
CCGTCATTGCGAGCCGCAGGCGAAGCAACCCAGGGAAACAGCCTGAGGCCCCTAGGTTGCTTCGTCGCCTACGGCTCCTCGCAATGACGGCGTTGGTGGGGAGAGGCAAGAGTCGCCCTCAGCCGCCTAATGATCAGCGGCCAGTAGCGGCTACCCCTCAGCATCCTTAGGCGCAATGTTGGGGATACCCGCCATCAGTGACGCTGGCACCGACTCCACCAACTCATCAACGGTGAACATGCCGCCGTCATCATATTTGTAGATCGAGCGCGCTTCCTCACCATAGTAGTAGGTGTGGATAAGGGAGCGTTCAGCGTGGAAGATCTGACCGTTCACATCCGCGGAATCATCCGCACACAGATAACCCACCATCGGCGCTACAAACTCTGGCCCCGGCATCGCCATCCGAGAATCGTACTGTGCCTGCGTCAACAGTCCCCGCTCCAGTCGGCGTTTCCAACCAGCGATGACCGCATCATTGACCGTCATCCGCGTCGCCGCCATCGGGCACATAGCGTTGGCTGTGATGCCATAGCGGCCACACTCACGCGCAATCGTCCGGGTTAGGCCAATGATGCCAGCCTTGGCTGCTGCATAATTGCACTGCCCGACAGAGCCCTTAAACGCATCTGACGAAAAATTGACAATCCGGCCATAACGCTGCCCGCGCATCACCTTGATAGCATGATGGCACATGTTCCAATGCCCTTTGAGATGCACGTTGATGACCTGATCAAAGTCGTCCTCGGTCATATTCCAGATCATGCGTTCGCGCAGCATGCCGGCAACATTCACAACAAAGTCGATCTTGCCGAACGTATCGGTGCATTCGCGCACCATCCGTCCGGCACTATCGTATTCAGCGACCGAGCTATAGTTGGCGATGGCCTGGCCGCCAGCATCCTTAATTGCAGACACCACCTCGTCTGCCGGCCTTTCCTCGGTGACCTCGCCGTTGCGGCCCACACCTGGGTCGTTCACGACGACACTGGCACCTTCGGTCGCTAGCAATTCCGCAACCGCTCGACCAATCCCGCGCCCGGCGCCGGTGACAATCCCGGCTCTACCTTCTAATCGCATGGCAATTTCCTCCATTGCGCCCCGATACTGAGGGGCTGTTTGTGATAACCGATGCTAATCCCACGCGCCCGCAAACGGCAAGCAGATACAAAGAAATTTTCTCACCCATTGGCAACGGTTCTTGGAGTTTTTTCGTCGATTACACATCCCAATCGGAATGAGACCGAAGTTATTTTCTCCTACGGGGTTGCCAGTATGTCGCGACGCGGGTTAGGCTTTAGTATCGAGCGGCTAAGTGGCCGTTCGCAGGCCCGCAAAGCCAAGAAAATAATGCGGGTAGTTGTTGAGAAGGAAGCGACGCCAACCCGGGTCACCGCAATCGGCGGCCCTCCAAATGGGAGACCACAGTATGTCCGACACCCGCAATCCGTTCAGTGGCTTGAACCGCCGAGAATTCCTGGCAGCGACTGCCGCTGCAGGCGCAATGGCCGCCGGTATTCCAAGCGCAGCACGCGCTATGCCAAAGCGTGGCGGCACTCTACGCTATGCTACCCGTACTGATGGCCGTGGCCTCGATCCGCATCGCAACTTTGTCTACTACGTCTCAAACCCGATGGCGCTGACCACTATGGGGCTGGTCGATCTCGGCAAAGACATGTCATTGCAGCCGGGCGTCGCCGAATCCTGGGAAAACTCCAAGGATCTGAAGAAATGGACTTTCCGTCTTCGTAAAGGCGCGGAATATCACAACGGCCGCGATATCGACGCCGAGTCCGTGGTTTGGAATGTTCACCGCATGCAGGATCCCAAAATCGGCCACGCGCTGCATCGATCGGCTTTGGCCGACGTGGAAAGGGTCGAATCCGATGGCAAACACCTGGTGCATTTCTACCTGAAAAAGCCCAGCGCCATCTTCCCGTCGGACCTGGTCTATTACCCGGTCAACCTGATTGCTCCCGACACCCCCAATGCCGATGAACATCCCTATGGCTGTGGCGCTTTCAAGTTCAAAAGCTGGAAGCGATATGCCAAGACCGAGCTTGTCCGTTTCGAGAACTATTTCGAAACCGGCGAAGACGGCAATCCCCTGCCCTATCTCGATGCCGTGGAGGCATTCCCGAAACGCGAAGACAAAGTGCGTCTGACCGCGCTGCGTTCCGGCGAAGTCGATATGATCGAGAACATGTCCTACTTCGACGCCCCGGACTTCATCAAGAATGAATCCGACAAGTACAACGTGTTCAAGTCGCCTCAGGTTGGCCTCGCCCACTTCTGCATTCAGGCGAAATCCGGTCCGTTTGCGATGTCGGGCGGCAAAGACGCGAAGATGTTGCGTCAGGCGGTGATGCACGCCATCGACAAGGAAGCGATCCACCAGGCCGTCTACAACGGACTCGGCGAGAAAATGGATACGTTCTATGCTTCCGGCTCACCCTGGCACCTGCCGGACGTGAAGAAGGGGCCGGAATACGATCCGGAGAAGACCCGCTTCATCTTGCGCAAGCTGAACATGGAAAACATGCCAATCGCCGTCGTCAGCCGGCAGGCCTACCAGTACATGCGCAACGGCGGCGAAATTCTCCATGCCATGTTGCTGGAAGCCGGCTTTGCAGCCACGAACGAAGTGTTCGACAATCCGGTGTTGCAGGCCAAGTACGAGAAAGATGACTACGGCATCGACTCGACCGCCTCCAGCTTCCGCTTTGATCCGAACGGTCACTATGCCCGTTGGATCCACTCGGCAGCGCCGGACAACAAACGCCGCACGGGCTTTGTCAACGCGCGTTGCGATGAGTTGATCGACGCGGCTGCTGCGACCACCGACGTCAACCTGCGCAAGGAGATGTACACAGAGGTCGACAGCATCGTGAACGACGAATGTGTGTTCATCTACCATCACTCAGTACCGTTGACCGGCGCCAGCGTGAAGAACCTGAAAGGGTACGAACCGCAGCTCACCGGTGGTCCGAACTACAGCGGCGGCGGCGTACGCACCGCGTACTTCGACAGCTAAGATGGACAGCAGGCCGCAACCTCTCCCGTATCCCTCGGGGGAGGCAGCGGCCTGCATCCGTCAATATCTGATCAAGCGGCCAAAGAACGGTAGACCGGTGGGTAGAGCATGCTGATTTATACGATCAATCGGATCCTGCAGCTGATCCCAATCGTCTTCATTTTATCGTTCATCGTCTTCATGATGGTCGAGGCATTGCCCGGCGACATCATCGATACAATGGGCGATATCGACGGTGGCATCGATCCGGAAACCCGCGCCGCGCTCGAAAAAGAGTTGGGCTTGGATCAGCCTTGGTTTGTCCGGTACGGCTGGTGGTTGGGTGACATCATCCAGGGTGAATTCGGCCGCTCGCTGGTCACACGCCGCCCTGTGGCCCTGGAATTGATTGAGCGCATTCCGGCGACGCTTTATCTCGCGGCGGTCGGCATCGGCCTGTCCTTGATTATCGCCATTCCCTTCGGCACCCTGGCCGCAGTTCGCCGCAACAGCATCACCGACTACAGCGCTCAGGTGACCTCGCTCGTTGGTATTTCCATCCCGGAATTCTGGTTTGCCATCCTCTCAATCCTGGTCTTTTCGCTGTATTTCGGAATTCTGCCATCGTCTGGCTATGTCGGACCAGGTGAGGATTTCGGCCTCAGTATCTGGTATTTGATCCTGCCGGCGATCGCCATCGGCTTCCGGCAGGCGGCTTATACCACCCGCCTCACCCGCTCCAGCATGCTGGATGAAATCAGCAAGGATTACGTGGTCACCCACCGCTCTCTGGGCCTGCCCGAACGCAAGGTGATCTACAAATACACCTTGCGGAACGCCTTGATCCCGACGGTAACGATTGCCGGTCTCCAGTTTGCCAACCTGCTGGGCGGAACCGTGGTGCTGGAGACCATCTTCGCCTGGCCGGGCATCGGCCTGACGATTTATCAAGCCATCCAGTTGCGCGACTATCCGGTAATCCAGGCCGGTATCCTGTTCCTGGGCTTCAAGGTTGTGATCATCAACTTGCTCGTAGATCTTTTGTATCGCGTCTTAAACCCACGCGTCGGCATCGGCAGCAGTTAGGGCAAAGGAAAAAAGCGGTATGTCTGAAATAACCGAAAACCAACTAAATTCCCGCCAGCGCGTTGATTTGGTCAGCGTTGACGAGACCCCTTTCCGCGTCCGTATGCGCCGGATAAAGGGGGCCCTCAGCAACGGCTGGTACGAATTGCGGAAGAGCCGAACGGCGACCATCGGCGCGGCGATGATCGCTTGTCTGTTCGTTCTGGTGCTGTTTGCGCAAACCCTGGCAACACACAACCCGATCAAGTCGAATTACCGGGAACGCGTGGCCCCCATCAGCGCCGAGCACATCATGGGCACCGACAAATTCGGGCGGGATATCTACAGCCGCGTGATCATCGGTGGCCAACGCACGATCTTAATGAGTGTGGCGGCGGTGATCCTCGGCCTGTCGATTGGCATACCGGTTGGCATCATGTCAGGCTTTTATGGCGGGAGGTTTGACAGCATCGTCATGCGCTTCACGGATGGTTTCCTAGCCTTCCCGGGGCTCTTGCTGTACTTGCTAATCATAACAGTGGCTCGAGAATGGAAACTCCAAGGCTTTTGGAACGACGCGATCCTTGTGTTTGCGCTCGGACTAGCTTTCTGGCCAGAGGTGGCTCGTCTCTCCCGCGGTACAGCTTTGGTTGAGGCTAAGAAGGAATACGTCGAGGCCGCCCGCTGCATCGGCGAACGCAGCATCTGGATTGCCCTTGGCCAAATCCTGCCGAACTGCATGTCGCCGCTCATCATCAACGCTACCGTGCGCTTGGGCTACATGATCCTAATCATCGCGGCGTTGAGCTATCTGGGACTTGGCACACCGCCACCAGCACCAGATTGGGGTAGTGATTTGCGGGCCGCGCAGGATCATATGGAGAGTCATCCCATGATCGCGATCTTCCCTGGCCTTGCGATTTGCTTCAGCGTGCTAGCGTTTAACCTCTTTGGTGACGGCCTGCGCGACATCCTCGATCCGAGGCTGACTGAGCGGTAGCATCAGTCTCAGCCAAACAAAAAAGCCCGCTCAGATAACATCATCTGAGCGGGCTTTTTCTTTGCAAGAGATTAACGGGCTCCTGGAGCCCCTACAGATCCAGCGTAGGATCGGCTTTCCGCGGCGCTTTCAGGCCC
>CALKDI010000079.1 GCA_938084065.1 uncultured Alphaproteobacteria bacterium | reverse complement strand
GGGCGATGACTTCTCGACCGCGGTGTTCGATGCCCAGGGGCGGATGATCGCGCAGGGGAATTTCTCGCCGGGGCATTTGGGCTCCATGCCCTATGTCATCCGCCATGTGACCGATGCCTTCCCGCCGGAAACACTGAAGCCCGGCGACTCAATCATGCTGAACGACAGCTGGATGGGCTCCGGCCATTTCCCGGACATTTTCCAGATCATGCCGGTGTTCGACGCATCAGGCACAGAGCTCCTCGGCTATGTCGCCGCCTCCGCTCACCAGATGGACGTTGGCGGCGCCGCCCCCGGCTCCCAAAAAGTCCATGGCGTGACGGAGGCTTTTCAGGAGGGCCTCCGCATCCTGCCCATCCGCTTCTGCCGCGAGGGCGAGGTGGATGCGGACATTCTGCGCCTGATCCTCGGCAACACGCGGGTGCCGGACAAGGTGCGCGGCGATATCATGGCCCAGCACACCGCCAACCTGACCGCCGCCAAACGCTATCAGCAGCTGTTCGCCGACCAGGGCCGCGCCACAATCGAGGCCGCGTTCGAGCAGATCCTAGAGCGCTCCGAGGCCCGCATGCGGGAGGCGTTGGCCAAAGTGCCACCCGGCACCTACAGCTTTGACGACCAGATGGACGATTACGGGCCGGGCACCAAGCCCATCCGGTTTTCCGTTGACATCACCTTCGCCCAAGGGCCGGACGGGGCGGAGGTCGTGGTCGACTTCTCGCGCTCCTCAGATCAGGTGCCGGCGGCGATCAACAGCTATATCAACTACACCCGCGCCTACACCCTGTTCGCGATCAAGGTGTTTTGCGACCCGCTCAGCCCGCAAAACACCGGCGCGATGCGGCCGATCAAGCTGGTGGCGCGCGAAGGCTCCTTCTTCAATCCGAAATTCCCCGCGCCCAGCGGCGGGCGGGCGGCGCTGCAGGTGCGCATCTTTGACACCATCAACGGCGCGCTGTCCAAGGCCATGCCGGAGCGCGCCATGGGCGCCTTCAGCCACTGGTCGAACCCGAATATCGGCGGCGTCCACCCGAAAACCGGCAAGCCGTTCGTGTTCTATGACCTGATTTTGGGCGGATACGGCGGGCGAGCGGATGGCGACGGACCGCAGGGCCTCTCCCCCGTCATGAACTGCTCCAACATCCCGGTGGAGGTGCACGAAACCGTCAACCCCGTGCTGATCCACCGGGTGGAGTTCATCGACGGCACCGGCGGTTCCGGGCGGTTCCGGGGCGGCGACGGCCTGCGGAAGGACGTCGAACTGCTGGCGGAGAGCGGGACTTTAACGTTGCTGGGAGACCGGCATGACTCGCAGCCGTATGGATTGTTCGGCGGAGAGCCGGGCGCGGTCGGCGAAACCGTCTTGAACCCGGACGGGAATGGCGAGCGGCTGGGCTCAAAGGAAATCCGCACGCTGAAGCGGGGGGATGTGCTGAGCATCCGGTTGAGTGGGGCTGGCGGGTATGGGGCACCCTGACGCTCGTCAGGCAGTGTTGGCGCGCAGCCATGCGGCAATGGCCTCGAAGCGGAAGGTGCCGCCTTCCAGCCCGCCCATAATGAAGGAGTAGGTTTCGTCCGGGTCAGCGGTAATCCACATTCCGTTGATGGCGAGAAAGGTATAGGTGACCGCGAAAGCGACGCGCTTGTTACCATCGATGAACGGATGGTTCATCGCGAGGCTCTCCCAAAGCGCCGCCGCTTCCTCGATCAGATCGGTGTAGTAGCCGGTTTGCGGGCGGAACAGGGCCGCTTCGAGCAGGCCCGGATCGCGGATGCCGTCTGCGCCGCCATAGCGCTCAATCTGGTCGGCGTGGATGGCAAGGACTTCGGTAAGAGTGAGGTAGTCAGTCACTCAGCCAGCTTTTTGTAGAGCCCGGCGTATTTTTCGTGGCTTGCCTGATAGGCAGCCATGACGTGCGCGCGCGGGTTGGCCTGCCGGCGCTTCTCGATCAGGTCGGTGAGGGCTTCGTCAATCAAAGCCTGCAATTGCCGCCCTTCGGCCTTGGCAATGCCACGGACCGTTGCCAGAGTGTCCGGGTTCACTTGGGTCGCGAATTTCTTGAGGGCGTTCTGGGGCATGACAATCTCCTTTGGCATGGTGTCTTTATCATGATGGATCATGATATATCAAGAAGCGGCAGAGAGCCGGGCGCAGTCGGCGAAACGGTCTTGAACCCGGACGGGAATGGTGAGAAACTCGGCTCAAAGGAAATCCGCACGCTGAAGCGAGGGGATGTGTTGAGTATCCGGCTGAGTGGGGCTGGTGGGTATGGGGAGGCTTGACATAAAACTAAACTAGCGCCTTACTAAATTACCAGCGCCTTGATATACTAAAATTTCTGGGTCGGCGAGGGCTAACGGGGAAATGGAAAATGGCAGAATTACTCAGCCTAGTTTTTAACGGCCGCCAGGCTTCGGATGGACAGCTACACTTTTACGAATACGGCCGTGCCACATACGGCTATGCGCGCTTCATTTCAACAATCGAAACATTTAGGCGAACTGGCCGGGTTCCACAGCGAATTGTCGGTGCAGCAAAGGTTGAACTCATAATAAAAGCTGCGGAACGCGGCTCATTCCCCATTGATATTATAGCTCCCATAGCAACTGTCGCGGGAAGCGAACTTGCTAGCCTCCCTTTAAAGATCCTTACCGAGTATGTTTTACATTATGTTCAACGAATACTCCCTTCTGACGAAGCTAAAATCCTTCGCGCGACTAAATTACAACTTGAGATTGAAAAACAACGGACAGCACAATCAGGGAAGGAAACAAAAAGGATTGAGGCGATTGAAAGGATGGTAAAAGATCAAAATGTGAATACACGCCTCGCTTTGGATATGATGAATGAAATGAGCCAACGTGATTCGCGGGCATTAAACGCGTTTGACAACGTTGACGAAGTTGAAAGGATCAAATCCACACTCAAATTAAGCGATGAACGCCAAAAATCTCTCGAAGAATATATGCCCACTCTTTCAAAAATTGATTCGGACAAAATGTTGAAACTAACATCGAAAGTACGTCCTCAAATAGCTGAAATGGCAATTCCATTAAAAAAATCCGCAAATTCAATGGAATTTGCATTTGGAGATGATCGAAAAGTCACCACCCGCCTACAGGAAGCTGATGTATATGATATTAATGGAGTAACTGCTCACCCCCCTGTCAAATCGTCTGCAGTATGGGTTTGCCTTTGAGGCAAGCGCGGATGGCTTCAAGGGCGTTTTGATCGTGAATGGCAGCGGTGGCCATCACCGAAAGGATGTCGGCATAGAGTCCG
>CALKDI010000078.1 GCA_938084065.1 uncultured Alphaproteobacteria bacterium | reverse complement strand
CGGCACCCCGCGAGAGGCCGTGGCGGGCAGGTATGGCTGTTTCTGCGTGCTCATTACGCCCACTGGAGCCGTTCTGATCGCTCAGATCGTCGTCATCGTCTCGAACGAGGGTGATGCCGTCTTCAGCACGTTATGGTTCGATAACGGATGAAATCCGGCCATAAGAGCCTTTTTCAACGGGCTGTTATCGCTCCATCCTTGACCAACCGCTAGAACATACCATTTCGCCAACCAAGCACGAAGCATTGCAATACGAGGTTTACGCTTAATTAATTCTTCTAAGCAAGGTCGAGCGCGAGAAAAATGCCCAAGTGATTGCGGGTGCATATAGCGTATAGCAGATGCCATCAGATCATGATCTTGCACTTCATGTAGTGGACGTGACCGAGTAACCTCCACCGAAGATTTTAATATTTCGCGCGATATTTCCCGGCTTAAGTCGCTGATGGCATGGCCATCGCCAGCGATAAATTTCTGGAGCTTGTCAGTCGCGTTAAATGAGTGCCGAATTGTACCGTCATTCATTTCAATCAGATCAGCACTAAGCCGAAACCCACCACCGTCGGAGTGGACTCGGCCTAACACGAGAAAGTCGATATTCAACTTCGCTATAACCTCGTCCAGTATGATCTGCGTTGGATCAAATGACCGCATTGAGAGGTGTGAGATCACATTTAACAGCGAGCTGTACGAGAAGGCTCGCGACAATTCTTCGGCCACCATATCGCCCAAATTAAAGTCAAATTTGCTCCCTGGTGTACCGTAAAATGGCAAGACGGCAACCGTAGCCCGTAGTGATATTGTGTTGTTCAATGGCTCGCTTGCAGTATCATTCGTGAATACTAATTGGCCCGACCGCTGCTCAGACAGCCACGCACCAAAATTCGGCGTGACCGGCTCTAATCCCTCCAGAAACATTCCATCACTGGGCGTACCGATGGTGCGCCACGATCCCGGACGCAATCCGATTACCTGCTTGTCTGCTACAATACATTGAGATAGCTCTTTGCCCAGTACTCGCCTTAAATCGGCAAGAGCCGTTCGCAAGCTGAGGCGCTGGTGCTCCTCGTCAGAACGCCAAAGGCACTCGGCAAGGTAGGCGCGTCGCCGGCGTCCATCCGGCGCGGTCGCAAGCATTGCCAGCATTGCTTGCGCGCGCTTGTTTGAGATTTGGATCTCTTGCCCATCTGCGGTCGTAGCCCGAAACGGCCCAAAGAACCGTAGGTGCAAAGTTGTTCCCATCGAGTTTGCAAGCATGCTCAATTACTCCCTGAAAGGACTCATATACCCATAGCTCACGTCAGGTAACCAGTTTAACGGTTTATTAACGGACTTTTAACCCAAGCAATGGAAGAAAAATTGTAGAACAGTTTGAATGAACAGTGCCAACGGAGATTGCCGTGTCCTCAGACCCAAACAAACAGGAGCGATTGAATGCGATGAACAGAGTGCAGGCTATTCGCGATCTCAGCGACTTCTGCAATAATTGGCCGACAATTCGACCTCTTTTGATAGAGGCTGGCTTTAGCCAGCCAAAGGCCGACGCGCCAATCCAGGCCGCGATCAGCTGGTTGGTCATCCTAGCAGATCACATTCATCGGAACGACGAAGTCTAACTGAATTTCAATTGTTTGGGGCCGCCACACTCGCGGCGTTGGTATACCCAAAACGGTGAACTCTGATGACAAATCTAATAAAATAGGCCGGGTAGATCGTACCACCTGGCCCGAACGAGCAAGACTCGCTCGGCGCTGTCCAGATCGCCCTGGCAGCAACCGCGGCGAGGTAGAACCAGCCTTCCTTAGCCGGAATGTAGGAGATATCGGCAAGTCAAACCGTATTCAGCACCTCGATCTTAAAATTGCGGTCGAGCATGTTCGTAGCGATGCCGAAGGGATGGCAGCTGTCGGGGGTCAATGGCATCCAGCGTTCGCGTCGCGGTGGATAAATTCCGTTGAGTTTCATCTGAATTAGTTTCGATGTAATCTGATACAAACTTAGTGACCCAACAACTGTCCGCGAAATCGGGTGAACTCCAACTCCTGTTCAGTGGCTCCGAATGCCCAAACTTGCCGCCGTACTCTCGCTCATTCTCTCATTGGTATTTGTCATGAACAGTTATGCCGCCGAAATTCAGGAAACCGAGGCGCGGGCGACCCACGACCGCCTACTGACCATCGACTCCCATATCGACATCGGCGCGGGTTATTCAACATCGGCGCTTGACCCCGGAACCATCACGCGGGCTCAGGTGGATTTACCGGGCATGCGGATTGGTGGCCTCGATGCCGGATTTTTCATTGTCTACACGCAGCAAGGTGGGCTGGATTCGGAAGGTTACGCCACCGCACGGCAGGCGGCGGAGGATAAGTATCGGGGCATTGAGCGGATGCTGCGCGCCTATCCCGGCCAGATCGCCCTCGCCCGCTCTGCGGATCAAGTTGAGGAGATCGCAGCGTCTGGCCGGCTGGTCGCGCTGATCGGCATGGAGAATTGCTATCCGCTGGGCGAGAGCATCGAGGATGTGCCGATGTGGGCGGCGCGCGGAGTGCGTTACGCCTCGATCACGCATTTTGGCCACAACCAGTTTGGCGGCAGTTCCAATCCTGTTAGCGCGCGTGGCGACTCCGATACGGACGAGGGCCTCACCGATCTGGGCCGGCAGTTGGTGGCGGCTCTGAACGATGCTGGCATTATGGTCGATATCAGCCATGTTGGGCGCAGCACCGGGTTGGAGGCGATGGCCCTGTCGCGCGCGCCGGTGATTGCGTCTCATTCTGGAGCTAAGGCCGTCTATGACAACCCACGCAACCTGGACGACAAGCAATTGCGGGCGATAGCGGCGGATGGCAGCGTCGCGCAGATGGTGGCGTTTCGCTCCTATGTCGGTGCAGTCGATCTGGCCATGAACGAGGCCCTGAACGATCTGCGGCAGCGGCTAGGGCTGACGTCAGGATCTGCCTACCGAGCAGCAACGCCAGCCATTCTGGACGAGTATGCCCGCGAGCGTACGCGCCTGCGGGCCGAGCATCCGGATGTCACCCTCTCCCAGTTCGCCGACCACGTGGACCATGCTGTGAAAATCGCCGGCATCGATCATGTCGGCCTCTCTGGCGATTTTGATGGCGGTGGCGGCGTGCAGGGCTGGGACGGAGCTGATGAGAGCTTCAACGTCACCCGCGAACTGCTGCGCCGTGGTTATAGCGAGGACGACCTGGCCAAACTCTGGGGCAGCAACATCCTCCGCGTCATGCGCGCGGCTGAGGCAGCGGCTCGGTAGAGTTCAAAGCCTAACGCCGCAAGCCTGCCGTCTCCAAATATGCAGCCAGTTTTTCCTGATGCGCCGGATCTTTTGTCGGATAGGGCCGCAATACATCTTCGACTGAGAGTGTCGGGTCCAGATGCTGGACGTCTGCGATGACACTGCGGGCCTGGTCCACCTGGTCCACAGCGGCCAACGCACCTGCGTATAACGCGGCGCCCGGTGCGAGATTTGGTGCCAGTTCCCGGTATTTCCGCAGCGCCTGAACAGCATCTGCTGGACGGTCTCCCATCAGGCACGCTATCCCTAATGTCACCAACATGAATGGGGCAGGGTTAGGCTGCAGTCGGATCGCAGCCATTGCCTCCCGGTAGGCTTCACTGAACCGCCCGGAGCCAATCAAGGAGCGCGCGTACATATGGCGGGCCGGCGGTATGTTCGGCGTCAATTCCGCTCCGAATATACTATCCTTAATCGACTGATCGAACGCCCCTTTTGCCAAAAAAATCATTCCGCGCGCCAGATAAAGTCCGCCATGACTCGAAGAACTATAGGTATTTTCCCCTCGCTCTATCGCTGCGTCGGCTATTTCCATAGCCTCATCAAGCCATTTGTCGCCATCTGTTACCCATTTATTGAGGACCAGATGAGCTCTCGCCGAAACGCGATAGACCAATGCAGTGCGGATATTTGGATCTATTGCGAATGCCTTTTCAGATTCTTCCAAGGCCTTGAAATACCCACGGCTGTCATTTGCCGAAAAATGAACGACCGCCCTTCGCAGGTGAAACATTGCCTGGACGTTTTGGCTTTGAGCGCTCTGTATCCGGGTCTGATCCCCGGTCGACAATGCCGTATCCGCCTCAATAAGAATCGCATCGCACAATTCATCCTGGACCGAGAACAAGTCTTCGATGGACCGGTCGAACCGGTCTGCCCAGACGTGGTCGCCTGTCACCGTATCGATCAGTTGCGCGTTAACCCGCATGCGGGACCCCATGGACTGCACGCTGCCTTCGACGAGATAGCGCACGCCTAGTTTTTTGGCGGCATCTCGCAGATCGAGGGACTGGCCTTTGAGTGCAAAACTGGAATTGCGCGCAGCAACCGAGAGCCGCGTGCCTCGCGACAGGTCGGTGATCAGGCTTTCCGCGAGCCCATCGCAGAAAAATTCCAACTCTTCGTTGCGGCTCATGTTGGTAAAGGGCAGTACGGCGATGGTCGGCTGTTCAATCCGGCTCAATATAGCGGCGAGGGTCTGGTCGGCCTTATTGGCCGTATTGGGGTTCGGGGAGCCAGCGCCTTCACCCGCAGGCCACTGCCAAACGCGAAGCGGCCGGGTGAGGTTTTTGACTTTGTGGTCGCCGCTATCCTGGAAAAGCGCGCGAAGTTCGCCCTGGGTTTGCTCATAGGCGTTGGCGGATATCGCAATTCCACCTGGAACAGCCAGGCCCTCCAAACGCGCTGCGATGTTCACACCGTCACCCAGGATATCGTCGCCATCGATCACGATATCGCCTACATTGACGCCAATTCGATAGCGGATGCGCCGATCATCCGGCTGATCCGCCTCGCGCTCATCCATCGCTTTCTGCACATCGATGGCGCACTCAATCGCATCGACGGCGCTGGCAAATTCCACCAACAACCCGTCGCCCGTGGTTTTGACGACGCGCCCGTTGAAAGCCACTATCGCAGGATCGATCAGCGTTGCGCGATGGCTCCGCTGACGCGCAATCGTCCCCGCCTCGTCAATTTCCATCAAACGGGAATAGCCCACCATGTCGGCTGCCAATATTGCCGCGAGCCGTCGCTCTAACCGATTTGACACCACGAAATTGATTTTCCAAGCTGCAATTGATTGATGCTATACCGGGAGTCATTGAGAACCCGAATTTGATGGCTTGACAGGCGGGTTAAGAACGATTCAGCTATGTG
>CALKDI010000077.1 GCA_938084065.1 uncultured Alphaproteobacteria bacterium | reverse complement strand
CATAGTGGACCAGGCTGTCGAGCAGGGCGCGCTTCTCACGTGCTTCGGCCTCGGTATAGCCGACGACGACCAGGGCGCCGGGCAGGATTTTCATGTGGTCCGGGTTGCGGCCGGCGGCGGGCATGCGGCCTTTGACGTCTTTGTAGAACTCCTGCCCGTCCTCGATCGTTCGGTAAGAGCAGAACACCATTTCCGCGGTTTCGGCGGCCAGTTGTTTGCCTGCCTCCGACGCGCCGGCCTGGACGATCAGCGGCCAGCCCTGTACGGGCCGAGCGATGTTGAGGGGGCCACGCACGCTCAGATATTGGCCCTTGTGGTTCAGGGTATGCATGCGCTCCGGATCCCAGAAGATGCCGCTTTCGGCGTCCCGAATGAAGGCGTCGTCGGCAAAGCTGTCCCACAGGCCGGTGACGACGTCATAGAACTCCCGAGCGCGGGCGTAGCGCTCGTCATGGTCCATCTGCTCGTCATGGCCGAAGTTCAGCGCGGCGTCCGGGTTGGAGGTGGTGACGATGTTCCAGCCGGCGCGGCCATTGGAGATGTGATCCAGCGAGGCAAAGCGGCGGGCGATCGTGTAGGCGGGCTCGAACGTGGTCGAGGCTGTCGCGATCAGGCCCAGGTGCTTGGTGTGCATCGCCAAAGCCGGCAACAGCGTCAGCGGGTCGAAGCTGGTGACGGTGGCGGATCGTTTCAGCGCCTCCATCGGCATATTGAGCACGGCCAGATGGTCGGCCATGAAGAAGGCGTCGAATTTGCCCTCCTCCAGTTTTTTGGCATAGCGGATCAGCGCCTCCAGATTGAAGTTCGCATCCGGCGTGCCGCCCGGATAGCGCCAGGCGGCAGTGTGGATCGAGACGGGGCGCATGAACGCGCCGAGCTTCATCTGGCGTTTGGTAGTGGGCATTGTGGCTCTGATCTTTGCACGGAGGCGAGAGGGCAGACATTAGCGGATGCGGTTGGTATCGTCGATGCCATGACGCGTGAAAGGACCAGTGCATGCAAGGCAAACTCTCGTTTGAAGCACTACAGGAAGCGGTGGCCGTGGGCCGGATCGATACGGTGATTGCGGCGCAGGTGGATATGCAGGGCCGGCTGATGGGCAAGCGCTTCCACGCTCAGCACTTTGTCGACGAGGCATGGGCGGAGACGCATAGCTGCAATTACCTGCTGGCGACCGATATAGAGATGATCCCGGTTCCAGGGTATGCGGCGACGAGTTGGTCAGCCGGCTATGGCGACTATGTGATGAAGCCCGACCTCTCCACCCTGCGGATAACGCCGTGGGCTGAGGGGACGGCGCTGGTGCTGTGCGACGTGCTGGACCATCACACCCACGCGCCGGTGCCGCACTCGCCGCGAGCCGTGCTTCAGCGGCAGATTACGCGGCTGGAGGCGATGGGCTATCGGGCGATGGTGGCAACGGAACTGGAGTTCTTTCTGTTCCGCGAGTGTTATGAGACGCTGGCGGATAGGGGCTATCGCGGCCTGACGCCGATCAGCCCCTATAACGAGGACTACCATATCTTCCAAACCGCCAAGGAAGAGGACGTGATGCGGGCGATCCGCAACGGCCTCTATGGCGCGGGCATTCCGGTCGAGAACTCCAAGGGCGAGGCGGATGCGGGGCAGGAGGAGATCAATGTCCGCTATGCCGACGCGCTGACGACGGCTGACCACCACTCGATCCTGAAAAATGCGGTGAAGGAGATTGCCTGGCAGAAAGGGCGGGCCGTTACGTTTATGGCGAAATGGAGTGCCGATGCGGCGGGCTCCTCCAGCCATATCCATCAGTCTTTGCAGCGGATCGATGATGGGTCGGCAGTGTTTGTCGATGCGGGAAGGCCTTATGGCTTAAGCCAAACAGCTGAAGCCTTTTTGTCCGGCCTGCTGAAACATGCCGACGAGACCACCCTGTTTCTGGCGCCTTATGTGAACTCCTACAAACGGTTCGCCGCGGAGACATTCGCGCCGGTTTCGACCGTCTGGTCGGTGGACAACCGGACGGCGGGGTATCGGCTGGTGGCGGCTGGGTCGGAGAGTGTGCGGATCGAGAACCGGATCGGTGGGGCCGACCTGAATCCCTATCTGGCCATAGCGGCACAACTGGCGGCAGGAATGGCCGGTATCGAAGCAGGATTGACGCTGGAGCCGGCGTTTGAAGGCGACGCCTATAGCGTGCCTGAAGACCGGCTGATCCCAGGCACTCTGCGGGAGGCGATTGTGGCGGCGGAAGGCTCGGTTATGCTGCGAGAGGCGTTTGGCGATGATGTGGTAGAGCACTATCTGCGCGCTGCCCGGTGGGAGCAGGCGCACTTCGACCGTGCGGTGACGGACTATGAAGTGCGGCGCGGGTTTGAACGAGGGTGATTTTCCAATGACGAAGTTTGGTGAGAAGGAACAAACATGAAGCTCTATGGCACCGTTAGAAGCCCATACGTACGCAAGGCCATGATAGCTGCGATTGAGGCTGGCGTTGACGATGAGGTGGAGATGATCGCGCCGGCTGAAAATGTCTGGGTCGGTGATGGAGACGCAGAACTTTCCGCGGCTAACCCTCTCGGCAAAGTCCCAGTTCTGACAACGCGGGAGGGATTTTCCCTCATCGACTCGGCTGTTATCTGCGAATACCTGGCCAGCATAGCACCTGAGAAATTTGCGCAGCCTGCCGATGCGGCAGAGCGATGGGAGATGGCGAATTTCCAGTCGCTCGCTCAAGGTGCCATGGATGCGATGGTCGCCATGGCGGCGGAATCCAACATCCGGCCAGAGGGCTATGGATGGCCAGATTGGGCTGCCCGCCAGCGGGTGAAAATCTCGCGCGTGCTGGAAAGGTTCGAAACACTATTTGCCGGCTCGCCACCGGAAAACCTGACGCTCGGCCTCGTTACGCTTGGCAGCGCGTTGGGATATCTGGAACAACGGCTGGGTGACAAAACTTGGCGTGCCAATTGCCCTGTGCTCGCTAGATGGTTTGATGAATTTCAGAGGCGTCCGTCGATGACCTCGACAATGCCCGCGCCGCTTCCGCCTCCTGACCAGGACCCGAGGCGGGGATAATGAATAAATCGGGTGCATTATCCTGTCCTGAATCAATCACCGCCTGCCGACTATCACGAGGCCAATCATGAGCAGCGAAGATCTTTTGTTCGAGGTCAAAGACCATATCGCCCGCATCACCCTGAACCGCCCAGCACAACGTAATGCGATGACCGCGGACATGCGCGAGCGGCTGAGTGAGCATTTGCAGCAGATCTCCGACGATCCTGATATTCGCGTAGGGGTCATCACCGGTGCTGGCGGTGTGTTCTGCGCAGGCGCAGATCTGAAACAGCGAGCCGCGAGCGGTGGTGCTCGGTCTGAGGATAGCTCGCCAGCGTCGGTATTAGCGCCGGATAGCAATGCCCGGTGGTCGACGTTGAAAGTGGCTAAGCCCTTGATAGCGGCGATTGATGGCTATTGCCTGGCCGGTGGGATGGAATTGGCGTTGGCCTGTGATATCCGCATTTGCACAGCCAGCGCGCAGTTTGGATTGCCTGAGGTTATACGTGGCTTCTTTCCCGGCGGTGGCGGTCCACAGCGGATCATGCGGGCTATTCCCCAATCGATGGCGATGGAGTTGCTGCTGACGGGTGACCGTATCGACGCCGAAGCAGCCTTGCGCTCTGGTCTGGTCAGCCGGATGGTGGCGGTCGACGACCTGATGCCGACGGTGGAGGCTCTGGCGGCCCGCATTGCTGGCCATGCGCCGTTGGCAGTTCGGACGGTCAAGGAGATTGCGGTTAACGCGCTGGACCAGACACTTGAACAATCCTTGCGCTCTGGCGATCAGCTGCGCTGGATTATCGGTCAGACCGACGACGCCAAAGAAGGCCCGCGTGCCTTCACCGAAAAACGCGAGCCGCAGTTTAAAGGCCGGTAACGCAAACAACCCTACCTCTAGGAGCTATGACATGTTGAAATTCTATCACTCCCCCGGCACTCGTGCGTTTCGGGCTATTTGGGTTTGTGAGGAGTTGGGTGTTCCCTACGAAATTCACCCCGTCGACTTCTCGGTTGAGTATCGGAAGACTCCCGAGTGGCGGGCAATGCACCCGGTCAGCAAGGTGCCGGTGATGGACGATGGCGATATGCGCATGCATGAGTCATGCGCCATGATCGAGTATGTGTTGGCGCGGTATGGCAACGGGCGGCTTCAGCCTGCGGTTGCGGACCCGACTTATGCTCACTTCCTGCAATGGCTGTGGTTCTCCGAATCCACCTTCCAGCGTCCGCTGGGTGAGATCACCAATCACCGCCGCGAGTTCAAGCCGGAACTGCCGGATGTGGTGGCGGAGATGAAGGGGCGTGCCACACTGTGCGTCAATGCGCTGGACGAGGCGCTGGCGGGTAGGCCGTACCTGCTGGGCGACAGCATGAATGCCGCGGACCTCAGCAATGCCTATGTTCTGCGCGGCTATCGCCGGTCAGTGACAGAGGATTTGCCGGCGAACGTGCAGGCGTTCTGGGATCGGATGACGGCACTGCCGAGCTATGAGCGTACGGTGAAGGCGGATGCCGACACGGCGGAGCGACTAAAATAAGATTGCCTGCAGGTGGGCTTGCGGTTGGTGACATGGCGCAGGGATCTCCTGCTACCGGCTGCAAGCCCGGAGGAGCGAAAAGCGGTCGATGAGTGCGATTACATTTCTGGACTATGTGGGCGTGACTTTGTTTGCGGTGACGGGGGCCCTGTCCGCCTCGCGCAAGCAAATGGATATTATCGGCTTTCTGTTTCTGGCGACGGTGACCGGGGTTGGTGGCGGCACCGCGCGGGATTTGATTTTGGATGTGCCGGTGTTCTGGGTAGAGCAGCATCTGTACATCCTGGTTTGTGCCGGTGCGGCGGTCGTTACCTTCTTTGCCGCGCACCTGGTCGAGTCGCGCTACAAATGGCTGCTCTGGCTGGATGCGATCGCTCTGGCGGCCTATGGCGTGTTTGGCGCTTACAAGGGGTTGGCCATCACCGGTTCGCCCTTTGTTGCAGTGGTGATGGGGATGATCACCGGCACGCTCGGTGGCATTCTGCGTGACCTGCTGGCGAACGAGCCGTCCGTGCTGATGCGCAAGGAGATTTACATCACAGCCGCAATGGCCGGGGCGGTTTGCTATATCCTGGCCATTGCAATCGGATTGCCCGTGATTGTGGCGTCCGGTGTGGGGTTTGTTGTGGCGCTTTGCATTCGCGGCGGCTCTTTGATGTTTGGCTGGAACCTGCCGCCGTACAAGTCTCGTCCTGGCCGGCCTCCACCCGGTAGACCAACTGCCGTCTGAGGGCCTTGGGTTTCAGGCTGATTGGGTGGACCGCACGCGCTTCTGCCACGGCCCATAGCGGCAGCCCATAGTTGAACGGCTGCAGGGCGGATGCGGGTACGGCGGAGAGACTGAACGCTTAGCCGGAGGCTTCTCACAAATCCAAGGCCCAGTAGCGCACGGTCTTGCCGTGGGTTTCCAGGTGTTGCTCGCCAACGACACCGAATTCCAGAGCCTCATGGAAAGCATCCGAGGCGGGGTTCGGTGGTTCTGCGTTGATCTCACAAACAACGCGGGGCAGGCCTGCGGCCTTCGCTACAGCCATGGCGTGCTGGTATAGCGTGCGGCCATGTCCCTGCCGTTTTGCGTGTGCTGCGACGGCGACGCGGTCGATGTAGAGGAACCGGTCATACCGTGCCCGCAGCCAGGCGAAGTTGGGGTTGTCATAGGGTGCGGTTTCGTCGAACAGCACCAGGAATGCGGCTTCAGGCTCGATCACCCAGACGCTGTGGGCTATTCCAACCAGCGACGAAAACCCCTCCGCCGTGAGCGATGAAAGCTCCCGTTTGTTGTCCTGGTTGAGCACATGCACCCAACCGAAGTCATTTGTGCAGCGCGACAAACAGGATGAGAATCCAGCGTCAATCAAGATGAGAACGCGGGGTTGGAGGATCGTAGGGAGGGCG
>CALKDI010000076.1 GCA_938084065.1 uncultured Alphaproteobacteria bacterium | reverse complement strand
GTCTGCCACAGATCCACGCTCCGCTCGTCCTTGCTTGCGAAAATGCCGTCCGCATAAGACAGCGAGTCCGGCGTGACCTGCAGCATGTGACCGGCGATGATCTTGCCCTTAGCGACTAGTTCCGTGACCGCGTCGCCAATCGCGATGCTGGCCAGCCGCATAGACCGCCCGGAATGTGAGCCACCACCCACGGAAACCCGGTTGGTATCATTGGCGATATAGCGGATTTTCTCGAACGGAATATCCAACCACTCGCAGACCAGTTGCGGAAACGTCGTTTCATGGCTCTGGCCGCTGCTCATGGTGCCCAGCACGAGTTCAACACAGCCATCGTCGCACACGCGCAACTCCGCCCGTTCGCGCGGCAGGCCGCTAGTGACTTCAATATAGTTGGCAACGCCGATGCCCCGGCAAAGCCCCCGACTGGCCGACTCTGCCTTACGCGCCGCAAAACCGTCCCAATCTGCAACTGTCAGCGCCTGCTCCATCCCCGCCGGATAATCGCCATTGTCATAGGTGACGCCGACGGCGTTGGTGAACGGCATCGCGTCACTGGTAACCAGGTTGCGCCGGCGCAGCTCAACCCGGTCGAAACCGCATTGATCTGCTGCCATATCGATCAGTCGCTCAATCACATAAATCGCCTCTGGCCTGCCAGCGCTGCGATAGACGGAGATTGGCGGCGTAGTGGTGAACGCTGCGTACCCGCGGAAATGCATGGTCGGGACACGATAATTGCCCTGCATGATCGAAAGCCCTTTCCGCAAGGGCCAGAAATAGATGGTGTAAGCGCCAGAATTCATCGTGTTCGCGCCGCGCATACCCAGGAAATTGCCCTCCGCATCCAGCGCAAGTTCAGCCGTCACTGCCAGATCGCGTCCCTGATAATCCGTCAGGAAGCACTCCTGCCGCGTGCCGACCCAGCGCACGGGCCGCCCCACTTTCTTCGCAGCCCACGGCATCAGTGCATATTCGGAGTAGAAAGCGTTGCGTGTGCCATAATTACCACCCATGTCGCCAAACACGGCGCGGCAGGTCTCCAGCGGCACACCCAAGATCGTCGCCAACCGCTCCCGTGTTTGGACGACGCCCCGGCCTGAACTGGTGCGTAGGGTGTAGTGCCCGGTCGCGGCGTCATACTCGGCCAGTACAGCTCGCGTTTCCATCGGCACACCGGTGATTCGGTTTACCCAGGTATCCAGCTTGACCACGTGCGCGGCGGTCGCAAATGCCGCCTCGGTCGCCGCCTCGTCGCCAACCTCGCAATTCATCGCGATATTGCCCGGACGCCCCGGCCAGATCTCTGGAGCCCCCGGCGCCATCGCAGCCCGCGCATCGGTGGCCACAGGCAGCGGTTCGTAATCTACCTCGACGAGTTCGGCGGCATCCGCAGCTGCATCTGCTGTCTCCGCCACCACCATGGCCACCGGCTCGCCCAGATAGCGCACGGTATCGGCCGGCATCAGCGGGTGATTGGACATGGTTACGTCAAAGTCATTCACCAATCGCAGCTCCACGTCAGGCGGGCCCTGCCATTCGATGTTGTGCGGGATATAGCCCAGCCTCTCAGCGGCAACATCCGCTCCAGTCAACACTGTCAGAACACCGGGCGCTGCCTTCGCTGCAGCCGTATCCATCCCCCGAATATGCGCATGCGGATGCGGCGAGCGCACCATGACCGCATGACTGAGGTTCGCGGGCATGACATCCGCGGTGTACGTGCCCTGCCCAGTGACCAGGCGGAAATCCTCGACCCGCGGACGGGATTCGCCGATGCCGCCGGGGCGTTTTGTTGGTTGTGAGGGCAAAACCATTCTCGCTGTTCAGAGGCTGCATGAAGGAAGCTGACAAAGCATGCCGCGAGAAATGACCCAGCACAACGGCATTGGTGCTCCGCCCTCTGTGCTGCAGCTGCTGACTGTAAAGCCAGCTTTACATTTTGTATCCGGCATTCCCCTCCATATATGCAATATTCTGAAATTAAAGCATAAACAATTTGGCATGATTGTTGCATAGATTACTTCAGACTGCAATTTGGCTGGGGGCGCGTTTGCTATTCGTAACGAAGGAAACGACCATGCTAAATCTTGTGAGAGTTGCTGCGTTGTCCGCTGCCGGCCTATGGGCCTTCACGGCGAATGCCACGATTTTGACATTTGACGTTTCGGGCGGTGTCACAAATTTTGCCAATATCCCCCAGATTTATGGGGATAATGTCGCCATGACACCTGATGGTTTAGGCCACAGCTATGGCGTCGGTGCTGAAGGCTTTACGCCAAATGTTGTGGTCGAATATGGCACTGCGGGAGAAGACCCGGCGCTATGGACGACCGGCTATGGTGATTTGACGAACGTTCATTTCAATGATGCCGATGGAGACTTAACCTTTACCGTCCGATTCACCGCCGATCCGGGTTTCTTGGTGACGCTCTTTGACTTTGATATCGCTTCATTTTTGTCGGCCGGTCAAACCATCGCTGGCCTCGAAGTTCGGAATGGCGCGACCGACGCGTCTCTTTTTTCACTGGGTTCGACATTCATAACAGGAGCAACTCATGCACAGATTGCTCCGAATGTATCAGCGAATGTGCTGATCCTGGAAATTGACCTCACCGGACTGGGCAGTGTTAGCGATGACATCGGGATCGATAACGTCAGGTTCGGCCAATCACAAGCCGAGGTTGAGACATCGGAGGCCGGAACATTGGCTTTGTTGGGCGGCGCACTCGCAGTGATTGGCGGGGTCGCTCGCCGGCGGGTTGCTGCGTAGCAAGCGATGTTACCGGCTCGCTGAGCACTGAATAGCCCGGGATTGCGGCGGTTCCTGATGAAGGAGCCGCCGTTTTTCATTGCTCAGGCGTTCGGCTGGCCGCAAACTGGCGTTAATCGAAGAACGCCTTTTGAGGAACACCGCCCATGCCCGAGCTTGCTGCAAATACCGCCCTGCCCGCCAATGCCGCCGGTTTGCCAACCATTACGCCGGATGAGAACGGTTTCGGTGCCGAAATCGGCAACATTGATCTGACGCAACCGATCTCCGACGCTGCATTTGAAATAATCCACGAGGCGTTCTTGCGCCACAAGGTCCTGGTATTCCGTGGTCAACCGCTCGACGATGCCGCGCATCAGGCCTTTGCTCAGCGTTTTGGCCCGCTTGAAGGGCATATCAACGTCTCCACCCGGCACGCGAAGCTGCCGCAGGTGCAGGTTTTCTCGAACGTGAAAGCAGATGGCACCACCACTGGCGTGCATCCGGAAAAGGGCACCCTGGTCTGGCACACAGACAAATCGTATGTGGCAGAGCCGTCTCTCACCACAATCCTGCGCTCGCCTGCGATTGCGAAGAAGGGCGGCGACACGTTGTTTGCTGATATGGCCCGCGCCTATGGGGACTTGCCGCAGGCGACCAAGGACAGGCTGGAAGGTCTGATGTGCGTGCATGACTGGAAACGCAGCCGCGAGAAATCGAACGAGCGGCCGGCGACCGAGGATGAGATGCGCGCCGCCCCGCCCGTCGTCCACCCGATGGTCCGCACCCATCCGGAGACAGGCGCCAAGGCGCTCTACATCGGCAACCACACCGCGTGCATTGTCGGCTGGTCCTGGGCTGACAGCGACTCCTTCATTGCAGAGTTGGAGACGCACGCGACCCAGCCGCAATACATCTATCGCCACAAATGGCAGGTAGACGACGTGATGATGTGGGATAACCGCGCCACGCTGCATTGTGTTGAGCCCTACGATGCGGCCAACGAAAAACGCGCCGTCCATCGTGTAGTGGTTAAGGGCGACCGGCCGTACTAAGCCCACGCGGCTCTCAACCCTGAGCCCAATTCTACACCGTCCCAAACGTGATTTGGGACCCATGCCCTGGGGACTGCTTACAGGGCTCGTACTTTGCGATAGGCTCTCTGGCATGGACCCTGGATCAAGTCCGGGGTGGAGTACTGGGGATAGACAAGCCGCCAATCACATAACCCAGCAAAATAACCCACACCCACGGAAACGCCTCATCATGTCAGACCTTCCCCTCGGCTTTGTTGGACTCGGCGCCATGGGCCGGCCCATGGCGGTCAACCTCGCCAAAAGCGGCCAGGCTCTGGTCGTTCGCGATCTCAACCCGATCGCTACCGATATCCTCGCCCAACGGGGCGCGCAGATCGCCGATAGCGTCCAAGCCGTTGCCAATCAGTCAGCGACTGTATTGGCCTGCATGCCGTCGGTCGCTGCTGCCGAACAGGTTCTGGCTGAAGCCGCCCAGGGCAGCGCTATCAAGCATTTTGTCAACCTCGGCACCACCGGCTCCAAGTTCTCCCAGGCTGCTGCAGCCATGCTGGCGGAGAAGGGCATTGCCTACCTCGACGCCCCAATCTCCGGCGGCCCGCCCGGTGCGGAGGCGGCGACCCTCTCCATCATGTGCTCTGGCGACAAAGCCGCGTACGAGGCGGCCCGCTCAGCTCTGGAGGTGACCAGCGCCAAGCTTACCTATCTGGGCGAGCAGCCGGGAGCGGCGCAGACGATGAAACTCGTCAACAACATCATGAGCTTCTGCAATCTCGTCGCCGCGTCGGAGGCTATGACGCTGGGCGCGAAAGCGGGCCTGGATCCAGAGCAGATGGTGGAGGTTATCAACGCCTCCTCCGGCCGCAACAGTGCCACTATGGACAAGATCCCAAAGGCCGTGCTGCCCCGCAGCTTCGACTACGGCGGCGGCAACCACATCATCGAAAAAGACCTGGAACTCTGGCGCCAGGAGGCGGAGGCCTATGACGTGCCTGGCTATATGGGCAACCTGGTCCGCACTATGTTTCGCCAGATGATCGCGGAGGAAGGCAAAGACAAAGACTTCACCCGCATTTTTATGCTGTTAGAACGCATGGCCGGAGTTGAGATGAAGAAGACGCGGTAGGTCACCGCCAAACCCACC
>CALKDI010000075.1 GCA_938084065.1 uncultured Alphaproteobacteria bacterium | reverse complement strand
CGAGAAGTCATCGCCCTCGCGTACGGCCTCGCTGAACGCCGTGTTGCGCATGGTGGTGCCCAACTCCTCCGCGATGGAGACGATGGAGTTCCAGATCACGGTGAAGGTGATGGGGTCGATGGTGGCGGTGGTGGCTGCAGTGGCGGCGGTCATGGCGGTCCCTCCCGATGGGCTGCGCGTAGTATTGCCGATCTCAGGGGCATCGTCGAGCCAAGCTGCCGCAAGCCTCAGATGTTTGGTTCGCGGCCGATGACTTCTTTGATTGCGCCAGTGAATTCTGCCCACAGCGTGCCGTCCGGGCGGGGCCGGAACATGTTGTCGATTGCGGCTGGCGATCCGTGCTGCCTAAGACGCTCCAGCCGGGCCCGGGCAGCATCCATATCGCCAAGCCGGGCGTAGGCCGCCGCGGTAATCAGCAGACTGGGGGTCAGGTGCGGTTCAACCAGGAGGGATGCTTCGCCCGCGTCCCGCGCGCCTGCGAAATCCCTGGCAAAGAACAGTGCATGGGCCAGGCATAGTTGAAACATGTACTCGAGCGGGTCTTTCGCGCTGAGCACCGACGCTTTGCGGGTCAGCGCGATACCCGCATCGGTTTGCCCGGACTGGGCGCTCGTTAAGCCTGCCATGCTACAGGTCATTGGTGCATTCGGGTTGAGGCTATGGGCGCGGTCCAGAAGCGCTCTCGCTTTTTGAAAACGTCCCAGCCACTGATAGGCAGAGCCGACTTCGGTCAGGACCGCAGCGTCGTTGACCGTCAGGCTGAGGGCTTTGTCGCAAAGCTCACTCGCTTCAACCGCCGCGACATACCAATCGTCGGTCCATCCATTGAACGATCGCCAGACCATGATATGGGCTAGAACTGCATAGGCTTCTGCGTAGTTCGGGTCGATCTCGATGGCCCGCCGCGCATGGGGTTCGGCTTCATCAAGGTCGGCCCGGCGATAGGCGAACAATTTGGTCTTGGCCCGGACAACGTTGCCCCAGGCATCCAGTTCGACCGTTGGTCTGCGGTTCAGGAAGCTGGCCTCCGCCACCAGGAGCCGTGACTGCAGTGCGCCGACAATGCCTGCGGTGACCTCGTCCTGAACCTCAAAGATATCGTCCAGAACGCGGTCATAGCGGTTGGCCCAGATATGATTGCCGGTCTCTGCATCGATGAACTGGGCCGTGATGCGGATGCGATTGCCGCCCTTGCGAACGCTGCCCTCCAGGATATAGCGCACGCCCAAATCTGCTGCGACTGCCCGCACGTCCGGCGATTGCCCCTTGTAGGCGAATGTGGAGTTGCGGGCGATGACGAACAGTCCCGGCACCTGCGACAGCAAGGTGATGATGTCCTCCGTCATGCCATCGGCGAAGAATTCCTGCTCCGGGTCGCCGGACATGTTGTTAAACGGCAGGACGGCGATGGAGGGCTTATCAGGCAGGGCGACCGGCAGAGAGGTGCCGGAGGTCGGGGGTTCTCCGGTCTCCGCGGGGGTGACGGCGTTCGCTGTCGATGACGGGGACAGCTGGTAGCAGCGCACCGGGCGCGGCAGGTTCTTGACCTCCTGCTCGCCCAGGTCTTCGAACTCTGCCTCAATCGCGCCGGCGACGTGCTCGTAGACGTTGGCGGAAACGCAAATACTGCCGGGTGCGGCCAGGGCCTCCATACGGGCAGCAATGTTGACGCCGTTGCCGAAGAGATCATCGCCCTCAACGATCACGTCGCCGAGGCTGATGCCGACCCTGAGCAAAATCCGCTCCGCCTCGGGCAAGTCTGCATTGCGCGCGGCCAGTTCATGCTGAATGTCGAGCGCTGCCTGAACTGCGTCCGTAGCGCTGGGAAACTCAGCCAAAGCTCCGTCGCCGGTATTCTTGAAGATGCGGCCTCCGTACGCCTCCGTCCGCGGATCGAACAGCTCGCTCCGCAGGGCCTTGAGCCGGGCCAGCGTGCCGGCCTCGTCCAGGTCCATCAGGCGCGTATAGCTGACCACATCGGCGGCCATGATCGCGGCGAGGCGGCGCTGCGGGCGAGGATCGGTCATATGCCTTTCACTCCGGCCTAGGCATTCCGGCTTTGTGGAGGCCCTCGATCAGGCGGTCGATAACAAAGGTTTCCCGGAATAGGAGGATACTCCGAAGAAATTCCGCACTGAAATCGGGTTTGAGTTGAATGATCTGTTGCCAGACCCGCGCCGCTTCATCAATTTTGCCTTGCTCGCCCAGCGTCCCGGCTAGGATGTAATACGCCGTCACTTCCGCCCGCGGGTGACGGACAGCCTGGCGTCCGGCCAGTTCGGCCATCTCAAGCCGGCCCGCGCCAAAGTGCGACAACGCAATGGCGCTATGTGAGATCCAGAGAACGGGATCATGTGGGCTTAGCCGAATGGCACGCTCTGCCGCTTCGATGGCTTGGTCATACTCGCCGGCATACATAAGCGCGCCTCCCAATCCTAAAAATGCATGGGCGAAGCTGGGATTGTGGCTGGTGGCCGTACCGCACTCGGCGATCGAGGTGTCGATGTCGCCTTTCAGGTATAAAATTCGGCCAAGCGCAAAATGAGCGTCCGCATCCCGATCATCTGCAGCAACCGCAGCACGCGCGGACGCGAAGGCTTGGTCGAGAAGGTCAGATGGATTGTTTTTGTACCCATGCATATAAGCGTAGTAACGGGCGTGGGTGAGGCCTGCGGTTGCCGGTGCGAAGGCCGGGGCGATTTCGATCGCGCTTTGAAACAGGCGCTGTGACTCGGCATTGTCTTCCGCGGTGAAACGGTAGAGGTGCCACAGGCCTTTCTGGTACAACTCCCAAACATCCAGGCTTTCTGGAGGCAGGCGCTGGGCGCGGTCGCGTTCAGCCTGGTCGATCTCCGGGCCGATGGCGGCCGTAATTGTGGCGGTGATCTCGTCCTGAAGTTCGAAGATGTCCTCAAGTTGGCGGTCATAGCGCTCCGCCCAGATGTGGGCGCCGCTGGTGCCGTCGATCAGCTGCGCCGTCACCCGGATGCGCTGGCCGGCCTTGCGGATGCTTCCTTCAAGCACGTAGCGCACCCCCAACTCCTGGGACACCTGCCGCAGGTCCGGAGACTGGCCTTTGTAAGCGAAGGTGGAGTTGCGGGCGATGACGAACAGGGAGCGGTAGCGCGACAGGGCGGTGATAATGTCCTCCGCCATGCCATCGGCGAAGAACTCCTGCTCGGGATCGCCGGACATGTTCTGGAAGGGCAGGACCGCGATGGAGGGCTTGTCCGGCAGGGCAAGGGGCTGAGAGGTGCCGGAGGTCGGGGGTTCTCCGGTCTCCGCGGGGGTGACGGCGTTCGCTGTCGATATTGGGGACAACCGGTAGCAGCGCACAGGGCGCGGCAGGTTCTTGACCTCCTGCTCGCCGAGGTCTTCGAACGCCGCATCAATCGCGCTGGCGACGTGTTCGTAGACGTTGGCAGAGACGCAGATACTGCCGGGCTCGGCAAGAGCCTCCATGCGGGTGGCGACGTTGACGCCGTTGCCGTAGAGGTCATCCGCCTCAACAATCACGTCGCCTAGGCTGATGCCTACCCTGAGCACGATCCGGTCTACCTCCGGCAGGCTCTCATTGCGGCTGGCCAGTTCCTTCTGAATGTCGAGCGCGCATTGCACCGCGTCGGTGGCGCTGGAGAACTCCGCCAAAGCACCGTCGCCTGTGTTCTTGAAGATGCGCCCGCCATAGGCCTCCGTTCGCGGGTCAAACAGGTCGCGCCGCAAGGCCTTGAGCCGCGCCAACGTGCCGGCCTCGTCCCGGTCCATCAGCCGCGTATAGCCGACCACATCGGCGGCCATGATCGCGGCGAGGCGGCGTTGCAGGCGTTGTTCGGTCATGCGGGCTCGTTCATCCGAGTTCGGTTATCCAGGTAGGTTACAGGAGCCTTTTCCGGTGGGCCCGGGCGGAATGGTATCGTAAGGTGGCTGGATGGTCCAGGTTCGCCCGTCAAGCTTGGCCTTATGACCCCGATGACCGGTTGACCGCCGCGCTAGCGGGTCAGACCGCTTGATTGGTGCCCCGGTCGGTGGCACGATCCGGGCTTCCCACACTATGTTTTTGAAGAGAGCCCAACGGTATGAACCCCGATGTCCAGGCAGCCATGCCAGAACTGGAAAAATGGATCGGCCGCAAACGTGTTGTTGAGGACGAGATCGGCCTGACCTCCGTTCAGCGGGTGGCGGCGACCATGGATGTTGATCCTGCCAGCTTCAAGAACGGCGATCCGATCCCGCGGCAGTGGTTCAACATGTTCTTCCCCGACATCTGTGCGCAGTCGGACCTGGGGCCGGATGGGCATCCCAATAAGGGCGTGTTCCTGCCGCCGATCCCACTGCCGCGGCGCATGGGTGCGGGCCGGCGGGTGCAGATCATGGGCAATCTTGTGGTGGGCCAGCCGGCGACCAAGACCGCTGAGGTCGCGGCAATCCTGCCGAAGAGCGGGCGGTCCGGCAATATTTGCGTTCTGACCATGCGCCTGACCTTCGAAACCGGCGGCAAGGTGATTGCGGTCGATGAATTCGATGCGATCTACCGCGAGGCGGTGCCGCCGGGCACGAAGACCTCTGCCACCAAAACGAATGAGGCCTCGACGGATAGCGAATGGCAGGAGACCATTCATTTCACCGAGACCATGAATTTCCGCTACGGCGCGGTCAGTTGGAATGCCCACCGCATCCACTACGACGCGGACTACACCCGCACGGAAGAGGGCTACGACCACACGGTTCAAAATGGTGGCCTGACCATGCAAACGGTCACAGATGCAGCCTGCCGGCATACTGACAAGACCATCACCGGCTTGACAGCCCGGCTGACCAAGCCGATCTGGGTGGGCGATACAGTCACCATCCACGGCAAGGATAGCGATGGCGGCATGCTGTGTTGGATCGCGGACAAGCACGGGCATCTGTGCGCCGAGATGACCTTCGACTTTGCCTGACACACCTGGCCCGGCCGTCCCGCTATAAGGTCAGGAGCCGGGCCGGACGCCAGGCCTTTTCCGGCGGCGATGCCGCTGTGGCAGACCAACTTTGACGCTGACGGAGCCCGTTTTCATGGCTACTCCTCTCTGGACCCCATCGGAAGACCGTATGGCGCCCACCCATATGCGTGCCTTTATGCGCCTCGCGGGGCAACGGGCCGGCCGTTCGTTTGACGACTATGGCGCCCTGCACGCCTGGACCGTCGATCAGCCGGAAGCCTTTTGGCAGGCGGCCTGGGATTATGCCGGTGTCGTGGCGGAGACCCGTGGCGAGACCATTATTGTCGACAAGAACAAAATCCCCGGGGCTCGCTTTTTCCCGGAGGCCCGGCTGAACTACGCGGAAAACCTGCTGCGCCAGACTGGCGGCGCGCCGGCGATGATCTTCCGCCGCGAAGATGGCCTCTCCAGCACCTGGTCTTGGGATGAACTGCGCGCGTTCACAGCCAAGATCGCGCACGCCCTGGATCAGCACCATATTGGCGAGGGCGACCGCGTTGCGGCCTATTTGCCGAATATGCCGGAGGCTATTGGTGCCATGCTGGGTGCGGCGGCGGGCGGGCGCGTCTGGTCGTCTTGCTCCCCGGATTTTGGTACTCAAGGCGTGCTCGACCGGTTCGGCCAGATTGGGCCAAAAATCATGTTCACGGTCGATGGCTATATGTACGGCGGCAAGCGCATCGACATCCGCCCGAAGGTGACCGAGGTCGCTAAGGCGCTGGATAGCTGCGACTGGGTCGTCGTCATCCCCTTCCTGGATGAGGAGCCGGACCTGACCGGCATCCCGCGCGCGATCTCCCTAAAAGATTTCCTGTCGTGGAGTGAACCGGCGGACCTCACGTTCAAGCAGTTGCCGTTCGACCACCCGCTCTACATCCTGTTCTCCAGCGGCACGACCGGCGTGCCCAAGTGCATTGTCCACCGCGCCGGCGGCATCCTGATGAAGCACTATACGGAGCACCTGTTCCACACCGATGTGCATGTCGGCGACCGGCTGTTCTACTTCACCACGCTGGGCTGGATGATGTGGAACTGGTTGGCAGGCGGCCTCGCGTCCGGGGCGACGCTGATGCTCTATGACGGCTCCCCCTTCCATCCGGGCCCGAACGTGCTGTGGGATTATATTGCTGAGGAAAAGTGCACGATCTACGGCACGTCGGCCAAATATATCGACGCCATCGCTAAGGAAGGCCTGCGGCCGCGCGAGACGCACGACCTCTCCGCCATGCGGGCCATGCTGTCGACCGGCAGCGTGATGGTGCCGGAGGCGTTCGACTATATCTATGAGCACGTGATGCCGGATGGCCAGATGGCCAGCGTCTCCGGCGGCACGGACCTGTGCGGTTGTTTCATCTCGGGCAACCCGTTGGGCCCGGTCTGGCGCGGCGAGCTGCAGGTGCCGAGCCTGGGCCTGGCCGCCACCGTCTTCACCGACGAAGGGGCGCCCGCCGCGGTGGGGGAGAAGGGTGAACTGGTCTGTACCAACGCCTTCCCCTCAATGCCGCTGGGCTTCTGGAATGACCCGGACGACGAGAAATATCGGGCCGCCTACTATGAGCGCTTTCCCAATGTCTGGTGCCATGGCGACTATGCGGCGGTGACGGAGCATGACGGCTTCATCATCTATGGCCGCAGCGACGCGACACTGAACCCCGGCGGCGTCCGCATCGGTACGGCGGAGATCTACCGGCAGGTCGAGCAGCTGAATGAGGTGGTCGAGGCCCTGGTGATTGGCCAGGAGTGGGACAATGACGTGCGCGTCGTCCTGTTCGTGCGCCTGCGCGAGGGGCTGGACTTGGACGACGCCCTGACCCAGACCATCCGCCAACGCATCCGCGAGGGCGCCACGCCGCGGCATGTGCCGGCCAAAGTCCTGCAAGTCACTGACATCCCCCGCACCCGCAGCGGGAAAATCGTCGAGCTAGCCGTGCGTGATGTGGTGCATGGGCGTGAGGTGAAGAACAAGGAAGCCTTGGGCAATCCGGAGGCGTTGGAGCAGTTCAGTGGGCGGGCGGAGTTGGCGGGGTAGTGAATATCCTCCGGTGGCAATACCAGGGAGAGCGTCTGACAACCAGGCCAACCGACCATTCTTCACCCGGAGCCGGTCGAAGGGTTGTGCCACGAAGAAAACGCCCTTCGACAGGCTCAGGGTGAAGAAAAGGGGCCCTGAGCGGGGGGCTGAAAAACGAGAGTTCGGTAACCGACTACCGCCGTTCCGCAAAGAACCGTCGCAGCAGTTCGGCAGCCTCCACCTCATTGACGCCGCCGACCACCTCAGGCCGGTGGTGGCAAGTCTCGCGCGCGAATACCATTGCGCCGTGTTCGACGCCGCCGCCCTTTGGGTCATAGGCACCGAAATAGAGCCGCCTGAAACGCGCTAAGCTGACAGCCTGGGCGCACATGGCGCAGGGCTCCAGCGTGACATACAGATCGCAATCCACTAGACGAGGCGTTCCCAGCAGGCGCGCTGCCGTCCGAATGGCCAGCATTTCCGCATGAGCCGTCGGGTCGTTGTCGCGCTCGACCCGGTTATGGGCGCGGGCCAGGATTTTGCCATCACGAACAACCACCGCGCCCACCGGCACCTCGCCAGCGGCAAAGGCCAGACGGGCTTCAGCAAGCGCCAGTTGCATTGGATGCACGGGGGGATGCACGGGGGGATGAGCGGAAGGGTGCGGTTGGTGCGACATTGGCCTAGACTATACAGCACAGAATTTTTGAACGGTGACTCTAATGTCCGACTCTGACACTCAAGCTACAACACCCGCCGGTGAGCGCATTGCCAAGCGTCTGGCTCGCGCCGGTGTTTGCTCCCGCCGTGATGCGGAGCGTTGGATTGTGGCAGGCCGTGTTTCCGTTGGCGGCAAGCGCCTGACCTCGCCAGCCTTCAATGTGACGGAGACCGACCATATCACCGTCGATGGCAAGCCAATTCCAAAGACCGAGCCGCCTCGGCTTTGGCGCTATCACAAGCCCTCCGGCCTGGTCACGACCAATAAGGACCCGCAGGGCCGCGCGACCGTGTTTGAGAAAATGCCGCCCGAACTGCCGCGGGTCATGAGCGTCGGCCGTCTCGACCTAACCAGCGAGGGTCTGTTGCTGCTGACCAATGATGGTGGCTTGGCCCGGGAGTTGGAATTGCCCAGCCGTGGCTGGATCCGCAAATACCGCGTGCGCGTCCACGGGCGGATTGATATCGCCAAGTTGGAGGCGCTCAGCAAGGGACCGACCGTTGAGGGCGTGAAGTACGGCCCGATCCTGGCCACCCTCGACGAGCAGATGGATTCCAACGCCTGGCTGACTGTATCGATCCGCGAAGGCAAGAACCGTGAAGTTCGGCGGGTGCTGCAATGGATGGGTTACCACGTCAGCCGCTTGATCCGTGTTTCCTATGGCCCGTTCCAGCTGGGCTTGCTGGCCCGGGGTGGGGTTGAGGAAGTCAGTCGTAAGCTGCTGCGTGATCAACTGGGCTCCACTTTGATCAAGCCGCGCCCGCATCGGTAGGGTCCGACTGCACAGCCGTTACAGCAACGACGGCTGCAATCCCTCCGCCGCGACGCCCAGATAGCCCAGAATGGTTGGGGCTATATTTGGTAGGCTGGACGTCTCCGCCCGCTCCCGTCCGCTGCCGCTGCCATCGTCGACTACCAGGAATGGCGCCGTCTCACGCGGGCCGATGCCGCCGTGCTGTGCGAAGGCGCCAGCTGCGTCTCCCTCTGCACCGTCGATTGCCTCATAGCGCTGACCAGTGACGCCGTGGCCGTTGTCTTTTTCCACATAGGCTGTGTCGACGGCGAAGGTCAGGCCGTAGTCTGGTCTGGCGCCGAGGGTCTTTAGGCCATCGCCTTCGAACACTGAGGCTGCCCAATCGGCGTCTTTCAGATACGCCCGCAGGCCATCAATCCGGCTCTCGTATCCGGGTGCGACATAGATCAGAGCGCTGGTGCCTTGGCAGGCCACCGCGACGTCGCCGCTGTCCAGTGCGTCTTTCAGGCCGGCGGCAACCAGCCGCTCACCAACATGGACACGTGGGCCGATGCTCTCCATGCCATGGTCGGAGCCAACCAGGAACAGCACATCGTCGCCGGCTGCGCGCAATTCCTGAACTTTGGCGAACACCTGCGCGACATGCCGGTCTGCGGCTGCCATCGCGGCGGTATGTACCGGTCCCAACAAGGGCTCAGTGTGGCCGGTTTTGTCTGGGGAGCATTGCCAGCAGATTGCCAGCTTCGGGCGGCGTTCCTCCAAAACCTCGCCGCAAAACCGCTCAACCATCACCGCGTCGCCGTCAGGATCTGAGGGGACGGTCAATGCGTCATCGCCGGTGATTGGCTCGCCACCTGGCCCAAAGCAGCCGGCGCGGTGATAAACCCAGCCGTGATGATCCGGGTCGAGGAAATAGGCCGCGCCCGGTGAGACGTTGGAGAACGCAACGCAATCCCCATTTAGCCGCTCCGCCATGGTCGGCACGTGGAGTGTTCTGCCAGTCGCTCGGCGCATGTGGTCGCGGAAATCGGGCAGGCCGGCGTCGCGCACCTCTAGCTTGCCATCAACCAGAAAGCACATGCGGTTGCCGTGCAGGCCGTGGTTTCCAGGCGTGTACCCGGTGGCCACCGCCGCAGCGGAGGCGCGGGTGACACTCGGGAACACCGCGCGGTGATCGGCGCACCAGAGACCACTCTGCTTCATCGCCCAAATGTTCGGCGTGCGCTCTGGCGATATCCACTCGCGGCTGAGACCATCACACATCAATAGTACGGCACGGCGCATGGGTTCACTCCTTTTATTCAAACTCACTACTGCTTGCCTTCTGCCTGAGGTGCGAGCCTCGAAGGGTGAGGAAAAGTGAGAGATCAGTCCTCTTCTACTCGGTTCAGGACGATGTCAAACGCATCGAAGTTGCGGACCTTGTCGGGCCATTCATCCAAATTGTGGGAGCTGACCAATGGCACACCCTGTTCATGCAAGCCGCCATGGCTGCGCAAGGGCCGGGTCAGTTGTGAGAGGTCGTGTTCCGCGCGACGTGTGCCCAGAACGGCGTTGGCCCGCGCCATCACGCAGAGGTCGCCGATGCGGTCGCGTGGCAATTCCAGCACCTCGACGGCCTCATCTGCGGTGATGACCAATTCGACCGCCGGCACTTCGCGCAATTCGGCGGCGATGGCTTCGATATTGTCGTCTGGCAGCAGATAGACCGTGGCGAAGCTGCCTAGCGCGCCATGGTGCACCACATAGGGGTCTGTGATCGGCAGGATCACCTTCGCACCCGGTGCGGCGAGATCGAGAATGCTCTGCAGATACGCAACATTCGGCTCGCCATCCGGCAAGAATTTCGCGTTCATGCCGTGGTCGGCGGTCAGCACCACACGGGCGCCGGCGTCGGTCAGGGCCTGGCAATAACCATCCACCATCTCCGTAAAGGCCAGTGCGCCCTCCTCGTCCGGTGCAAACATGTGCTGGATATAGTCGGTGGTGGACAGATACATCAGGTCCGGCTTGTGGCTGTGCAACAGCGAGACGCCCGCAGCGAACACCGCCTGGCTGACCTCTGCCGAATAAACGCTGGGGATGGGGAAGGGGATTGGTGCCTCGGCGATACCGTGTTCGGCCTCTGTTACATCCGCCGCGAACTCAGTCGAAAAGCAAACGGCGTTGCTGATGTCCAGGCCATGGCCCAGCAGCTTGCGCAGCTTGTCCTTGGCGGTGACGACGCACACCTTGGCGCCAGCCTGACTGAACTCCGCCAGAATGGAGGGCGCGCGCAGAAAACTGGGGTCGTTCATCATCACCGGGTTGGCTGTGCCGGGCTCCAGGAAGAAATTGCCGGCGATCCCGTGAACGGATGGCGGTTGGCCGGTGACGATGGAGCAGTTGTTCGGATTGGTGAAGCTGGGCATTGCACCCTTGGCTCCGCGCAAGCGGCCCTCCGCCCGTGCCCTGGCAAAGAACGGCGCGCGATCCAGTGCCTCCGCGGCCTCCAGATAGGCCATGTCGAAACCGTCGGCGCAGATGACGACGCAGGGCTGTGTTGGCCATGCAAACTGGCGGTCGTTGACGGTGAGTGGGGCGTTAGCCATGGGGGCGGTTCCTAAACGTCTTCTATCGCGATGATCCGCGCCGGTGCGCCGTCGCTGGTTGGCAGCTTGATCGGCAGGGCGATCACTTCCGGTCGGGCCGTCTGTATCTGGTGCATGTTACAGAGATATTCGAACATGATCACGCCATGGCGCAGCAATTCCCAGTGGGTAACATGATCCTCTGATGTTGCACTAGTATCACCGGTCAGGAAGTTGCGGATGCAATGATCCTGCGGGAAGTCATAACCAATCGCCTTGATCCCTCGTTCGCGCAGCCAGATGGAGGCCTCTCGCGTCATGTAGGGCGCGTTGGCCCAGAATTCGGGTGTCTTGATATCGGCCTTCAGGTCCCAGGCGTTGCGCAGCAGCACGAAGTCGCCGACCTGCACATGCGCGCCGGCCCTGGCGATAATTTCCTCCGTCACCGGCTCATTTGGCCCGACGTCGGAGACATCCACAACTGCTCCCTGACCACACGTCATATCCAATGTTATATGGTCGGTGGTGAAGCCGTCGGCGACAAAGTGTTTGGGCGAATCCATATGGGTGAAGCCGTGCACGATCCAGCCGGCCCAGGTTGCCTGCACGTGATCGCCGGCCTCGTGGCTCTTCAGCAACTTGCGCTCCACTGGCCAGCGAAAATGGTTCTCGATCACTGGGGTGGAAAGATCGACGTGGCGGCGCATGCGGCAGGTCCTCTGGCAACTCGGTTGATGTGGCGACACCTTGCAGCGAGCATCGGCTTGCGGCAAGAGTGGAGGCGAATTCTGATACGCGAAGGAGGCGTACGCCGATGAAAGCCTGGCAGGTCCAAGATTGGTGCAATGCAGCAGACATGAAACTCGCCGATGTGCCGATGCCGGAACCGGGGCCGGCGCAGGCACTGGTCAAGGTGCACACGGCGGCCTTGAACTTCTTCGATAACCTGATGATCGGCGGCAAGTATCAGGTCAAGCCGCCCTTCCCCTTCATCCCCGGCTGCGAGATTGCCGGCGAGGTGGTGGCCGCCGGGCCGGAGAGTGACTTTAAGCCTGGCGATCTGGTGGCATCGCAGCCGGACTGGGGCGCATTTGCTGAATATTGCCTGGTGGACAACGCGCCATCCAACAAGGTGCCGGCGGGCATAGCGCTGGAGGAAGCCGCTGCGATCCCCGTCGTCTACCCAACCGCGCACGTGGCCCTTCAGCGCCGCGGGCAGTTGCAGCCGGGCGAGTTCGTGCTTGTGTCCGCCGCAGCAGGCGGTGTCGGCCTTGCTGCGATCCAATTGGCCAAGGCCTGGGGAGGTCGCCCGATTGCGCTGGCTGGCTCCGCAGAGAAAAGGCAGGTGTGTCTGGACAATGGCGCAGAGATCGCGCTCGACTATTCCGACGACGCCTGGATTGACGCGGTGCGCGAGCATACCGGCGGCAAGGGTTTTGATCTGATGTTCGATCCGGTCGGCGGCGACACCTTTGACCGGTCGCTGAAGGTCATCGCGTTCGAGGGGCGGGCGGTGATCATCGGCTGGGCCGGCGGCACAATTCAGAAGATCGCCTCGAACCGGCTATTGCTGAAGAATGCCAGCGCGGTTGGCGCGATCTGGGGCAGGTACCTGACCGAAAACCCGGTCTATGCGCATGAGGTGGTGGCCGACTGCTTCAGCCATCTGGCCGACGGCAAGATTAAGCCGGTGGTCTGGCGGACCTATGACTTAGACGAGGTGCCGGCGGCATTGCAGGCGCTGGATACGCGCAAAACATATGGTAAGGTTATGGTGCGGGTGGCGACGTAATCATCAAATCAGAAGGGCGATGGACATGAGCGACAATAGAGAGGAACTGCTAGCTAAGGCGCGGTCGATTGCGCCGGCACTGGCTGACCAGGTCGAAGCGGACGAGGCCAATGGCACGCTGACGTCGGAGACAGTCACCATGCTGGAAGACGCCGGCATGTTCCGCCTGAAATTGCCGCGGGAGCTCGGCGGGCACGAGGCTGACCCTGCCACCCAAATTTTGGTGCTGGAGGAGCTGGCGCGCGCCAACATGGCAGCCGGCTGGTGCACGATGGTGGGCGCGACCAGTATCGCCCAGCCAGGCGCCTTCCTCTCGGACGAGGGCATCGCCGTGATGTTCCCGGACGTACGCGTGCCGCGCGGCGCGACTGTCGGCATGCCGATGGGCAAAGCGACCCCGGTCCCAGGTGGTTATCGTCTGACCGGTCGGTGGCCATTTGCAAGCGGCGTCCGTCATTCCGAGTGGATCTCCACCTCAGCGAGGGTGGAGCAGGATGGCCAGTCATCGGTGCGGAAATTCGTGCTGCCGACGCGCGACGCTCTTCTGCACGACAACTGGCATGTGGTCGGCCTGAAAGGTACCGGTAGCTGCGATTTCTCTCTGGACGGCCTGTTCGTGCCTGAGGAACTTAGCTGGGACGGTTCGCAGGAGCAGCCGATGCGTGGTGGCCCGCTCTATCGCTTTGGAATGCCAGGCTTTGTTGCGAATGAACATGCAGGAGTGGCTCTGGGGCTGGCGCGCGCAGCGCTCGATCTCTTCCTCGAAAAGGAGACCGCCCGGACCCGCAGCGTCGCGCCCGGCAGCACATCTATTGCCGGACGCGGGATCATCCAGGATGCGCTCGGTCGGATGGAGTTGAAGCTTCGCGCGGCCCGACTGCTGGCCATCGATACGAACGACAAGGCATGGGGGAAGCTGCAGGCCGGGCAGGAGGTCAGCGTTGTGGACCATTGCGAGCTGCGCGCCGTCGCCGCCTACGCAACGGAGATCGCAGTGGAAATCGTAAGCGCAGTCTTCCGGCACGCGGGTGGCAGTGCCATCTATGTCCAGAACGCGCTGCAGCAAATGCTGCGCGATATCAATGTTGCCGCCCAGCACCGCGTCGTCAGCGAGGCGGCGTTCGGCAATGTCGGTCAGGCGATGGTTGGCGATCCGGACGTCAACCCGAGGCGGTGATTTTTAGCTCGACTTGTGCGGCGCAGCACGGCTAAACTGTCGCACTTGAGACGAGACGGAAAGGACCTCCGCGATGAGCGACAGCAAGCCTCTGGCGATGGCGGCGAAGGATGTGGCCCCGCGCACCAAGCCCTCGAACTACCCGGAGCCCTTCGCCAGCCGCATGGCCAAGCGCGAGAAGCGGCAACTGGGCGATGTATTTGGCCTGACCAAATTCGGCGTCAACCTCACCCGGATCGCCCCCGGCGGTGAGACCGCTTTGCTGCACGTGCACACGCTGCAAGAAGAGTTTGTTTATGTGGTTGAAGGCAGGCCAACTCTGGTCACCGACCAGGGCGAAGTGCCGTTGGAACCCGGCATGTGCACTGGATTTGCCCCGAATGGTATGGCTCATCAGCTGGTGAACCGGACGGACAGCGACGTGTTCATCCTGGAGGTGGGTGACCGCGTTGAGGGCGACGAAGGCAGCTACCCCAACGACGACATCGCCGCCAGCATGGGTGCGGATGGCAAGTGGGTGTTCGTGCATAAGGATGGCACGCCGTATTCCTGATCCTCCAGCCCTTCAGCCTGAGGTGTGAGCGAAGCGAGCCTCGAAGGCCGTGTGCGCTACCCCTTCGAGGGCGCTCGTAGAGCGCCACCTCAGGGTGAAGGAGGGATCGTTTGTCTCATCTAACCTGCCAATCTACAGCGTCAGATACTGATCCAATATCTCCTGGTTAGCCCGCAGGTCGGCAGGTGTGCCGGAGTATTTGATCTCGCCCTTTTCCATGATGTGGCATTGGTCGCTGAGGTAGAGCACGAAGCTCAGGTTTTGCTCTGCCATCAGGATGGAGATGCCGGTTTCCTTCAGCATTTTCACCTGTTCGCGCAGATCTTCGACGACCTTTGGTGCCAGGCCCTCAGACGGTTCATCCAGCAGGATCAGGCGGGGGTTGCCCATCAGGCAGCGGGCGATGGTTAGCATTTGTTGTTGGCCACCAGACAGCACGCCACCCGCGCGCTGTTGGATATCGCGCAGGTCGGGGAACAGGCTGAACACCCGCTCTTCATTCCACTCCTCGGAACCGGCAGCTGCTGGCCGGCGGGCGATATCCAGGTTTTCCCAGACGGAGAGCTCGGGAAAGATCCGGCGCTCTTCTGGCACAAAGCCTATGCCCAAGCGGGCGATTTTGTGCGCGGGCCAACCGGTTACGTCCTGCCCTTCGAACGTCACACTGCCCTGGCGGGGAGGCGTCAGGCCAATGATAGAGCGCATGGTTGTCGTCTTGCCGACACCGTTCCGCCCGATCATGGAGATGATCTGCCCGGCTTCCACTTTCAGGGAAACACCGAACAACACCTGGCTCAGGCCATAGGCGGTGTGGATGTCATTGACTTCTAGCTGAGCCATGATCAGTGACCCTCCCCATCCAGCGATTCACCCAGATAGACGCGGCGGACTTCCGGATCGTTCCGCACCTCCTCTGGCAAGCCAGACGCAATGATCTCGCCATGATGCAGCACGCTGATCCGGTCGGCGATGCCGAAGACGACGCCCATATCGTGCTCCGTAAACAGCAGGGTCAGGCCCCGGTCTTTGGTGATGCGATCGACAAGGGCGATGGCCTCGGTCGTCTCTTGTGGCGACATGCCGGCGGTGGGCTCATCCAGCAGCAACACACGGGGGTTTTCTGCCAAAGCGATGGCCAGCTCCAACTGCTTTTGCTTACCATAGGAGAGCTCACCCGCGATTTCCGGGGCTTCCTCAACCAGGCCGACAAGCTCCAGCAATTCCTTTGTGTCTTGCCGATTGTGCGGCTCACCCAGGGAGAACAAGTTGAAATGGTTGTTGTCGCGAGCGATCAAAGCCACCTGCACATTCTCAAACACCGTCATGCGCGGATAGATGTTGATCCGCTGGAACGACCGAGCCACGCCCAACCGCACCAGCTTGTGCGGCACCATGCCGGTGATGTCCTTGCCCTCAAACATCACCGTGCCGCTGGATGGCAGCAAATGGCCGGTGATCAGGTTGAAGAACGTGGTCTTGCCAGCACCGTTCGGCCCGATAATGGCGTGCCGCTCACCCTCGCGCAGTTCCAGCGAGACGTTGTTGGTCGCGACGAAGCCGCCAAAGTCCTTCATCAGGTTTTGGGTCTCGAGGATAGCCATCAGCGTGCTCCTCCACTGCCGGAGAATTTGTTCTTCACCTTCTGCGCCAGTCCGACCAAGCCATCAGGCAGGAACAGCAGGATCACCAGCAGGATCCCGCCCAGCACCGTCGGCCAGTACTCGGTATAGCGGTTGGTGGTGATCTCCAGCATGTGCAACACCGCGGCACCAATGGCCGGGCCGAAGAATGAGTACATGCCGCCCAACAGCGTCATGATCAGCACCTGGGCCGACTGGGTCCAGAACGCGTTCTCCACATACATGCCGCTTTTGAACAGGGCGAACAGAGAGCCCGCAATGCCTGCAAACGTGCCCGCTACGACAAAAGCCGTCCAGCGCATGCGACGCGTGTCGACGCCGACAAAGCCTGCCCGCGTTCGGTTCTCGCGCACCGCCACCAGCACCTTGCCAAAGGCTGAATGGCAGATCAGCCAGAGCAGGGCGATTGAGGCCGCCACCACGATTAGCGTGAAGTAGTAAAGCGGAATACGCCCGTCCAGGAAGGCGGGGATGGTGATGCCGACAAAGCCATCATCGCCATTCGTCATCCCTCGCCACTTGAACAAAACCGCCCAGACCAGCATGGCGAATGCCAGGGTCAGCATAGCGAAATAGATGTCTGTCAGTCGGGTACAGAACCAGGCAACGAACATGGCCGCGACCATGGCAAACAGAACTGAGACCGGCATAGATACGAGGATCGGCAGGTCGTAGCTGGTCAGCAAAATCGCGTTCGTATAGCCGCCAATGGCGAAATAGGCCGCGTGGCCGAACGAAACGTTGCCGCTATAGCCGATCAGCACATTCAGGCTGAGGGCGAACAGCGCCAGGATCATAATCTCGACGGTCACATCCATCGCATGCTTGTCACCAAGCAGCGGGATCACGGCGAGCGCGATGAGGACGAGGAGGCAGCCAAGCATGGCCGGCTTGCTCATTGGGCTAGTCATAGTTGGAGTCCCCTATGCCTGTTCCGGTTTGCCGAAGAGGCCCCAAGGCCGGATCAGAAGCACCACGAGCAATAGCAGATAAGCGAAAACGTCCTGGCCGTTCGGGAAGATCACCGACCCAAAATTGTAAACCAGGCCAAAGATCAATGCGCCCAGGAACGAGCCCCACAGGCTGCCAAGGCCGCCAATGATGACGATCACAAAGCACTCGACGATGATGAACACGTCCATGCCAGGCACCGGCGAGTTGGTCGGAGCAGCCAAT
>CALKDI010000074.1 GCA_938084065.1 uncultured Alphaproteobacteria bacterium | reverse complement strand
TGCAGAGCGCAACCGGCTTCGATCTTAACCCGCGCGGGTTTGTGACGGAGGCAGCTTGTGATCCTTGGGGGGCCGGGCTGTGGTTTGGGATCATGATTCTGACGACATTGTTCTGGACCGTCGCCCACCTGGTCATTGCCGTGGTTGGGTTTGGTGTGCGGGTCTATGACGGCTTCCTGCTCGACCCATGGGCGGCTCGGGTGATTGAGAGCGGCAGGGATAGCCTGCGGGTAAAGTTGTATCTCAGCGGCAAGGGCGTTCTGGCCGTTGGCATTTGCGCTGGCGTGGTGTGGGGCGGGTTTGAGGTGGTGAATTGGCTGGTGCACGGTGTTGCGCAGGCATTTGGCTCCGACACAGGGTTGATCGGGCTGTTGGAGATCATCGCGCATACGGGCGTGGATTGGGTGCTGGGTGCGCCTGTGGTGCCGACGCCGCGGTGCTTGTGAAGGGGCAGCCCATTTTCTCGGCGTCATTGTGAGCCGAAGGCGCAGTAGTTTTCTATTCGCGCGTGGGGTTGCTGGGTTGCTTCGTCGCCTGCGGCTTCTCCCAATGACGACGAAGGGTCGGGTTGGGCTTCTTGCATTAACGGTTGGGGGAAGAAATCGGGTTTGGTGTATCGGTTCCTACGCCTCAATGCCTGCATACAGCCGCTTCAAAACACCGTTCGTCATCTGTCCATCAATCCAACGCAGCACGATAACCAAATCTCGTTTGCGATCGATGATGACGCGGTTAGCGCCGGCGCCGTGCATCATAACAAGGTGACCTGGCGCATCTGGATACTGAATGCGGTTGGTGTTGAGCCATACCATCAGGCCGTAACTGGGGTTGAGCGCACAAGGCGTTGCTGCCTGCTCCAGATAGGCGCCGGAGATCACTTGCTGGCCTTCCCAAACGCCGCCGCGCGCCGCCAACAGGCCGGCACGGGCCAAGTCATAGGCAGAGATGAACATGCCGCCGCCCCAGTGGCCGCCGCCGGAAACGCTCTGCACTGGCTTGCCTTCAACATTCACCCAGGAATTGCGATAGCCATGCCATTCCCACGTGGTCGAGGCGCCAATCGGCCCCATCACCCGGTCTCGCAGCAGATCAGGCAGGCCACGGCCGACAACCCGCAACACCGCCAGAGCCAGCCGGTTGACACGGACGTCGTTGTATTCCCAGAGCGTACCGGCTGGCTTGAGCGGCCGGGCCGCCCCCTTCTCCCGGTTCTTGCCCTCCGTCGACAAGTCGCGATTGCGGTCGACCAGATCGGGCTTGCTCCACATCTCGCCCTCCCACTCGCTGGTGAGTTGCAGCAGCATGCGCCAGGTGATTGACGCGTTCTGGTCAGACTCAAATCCGCCGTCCTTGACCAGATCGCGCACGGGCGCATCCAGATCCGGAATCAAACCGTCGTCATGCGCCAGGCCAACACAGAGCGAGATAAAGGACTTGGCGACGCTAAAGGTCATATCCGGTCGCCATGGCGTGCCCCACTCCGCCATGATCCGACCGCCAGACAGAATTACGCCGGAGGGGCCACCACGACCGCGGGTTGGGCCGATGATCTCATTCCACGGCGGCGGCTCAAAATGGCCAGCGTTCAGGTGATCGTTGAGGTTATAGACCCAGGGCGAATCGTGGGCCTCAGCATGCGCGACCGCAGCGGCGACAGCATCTGGCGCATAGCCGGCATCGGCTGGCGCAATGCGCGCCCAGCCGTCATCGCCGACAGGTGGGAAATAGGTCATAGCTGGGAAGCCTCCAGAGGGAATTGGGCTCAAGCCACGACGCCGGCAGCGCGCAACTGGGTGATACGCGCTGTATCCAGGCCACAGAGGTCCGTCAAGACAGCCTCTGTGTGCTCGCCCAAAAGCGGCGACCGCTGGTGGGTTTGTACTGGCGTATCGGAGAACCGATAGATCGAGGCTAGCTGGCGCATGGGGCCATGAGGATGGTCAACGGTCTCCACCAATCCGCGCACGGCGACGGCCTCACTATCCATTGCTTCGCCAATGGTTTGCACTGGACCAGCAGGCACGCTGCGTAGCTTCTCCGCCCAATGGGCGCGCGTCTCCTGGGCGAAAACGCCGTCCAGTATGGCAGCCAAGGCATCGCGGTTCTGGGTCCGGGCGGCCATCGTAGCAAACTGAGGGTCTTCGGCCAGATCCGGGCGATCGATCAACTTGCAGAAGGTCTCGTACAGCCGCTGATTGCCAAGGGCCAGATAGATTGAGCCGTCTTTGGCCTCAAACACGTTCACTGGCGCCGCCGTCGGATGGGCATTACCGGCTCTGGCCAGTTGTGTGCCGTCGGTCAGGTAGTGCTGCGCTGCGTTCGAGGTTGCGGCAACCGCCGCGTCGAACAGTGCCAGCTCAATATACTGACCCTTGCCGGTTTTCGTGCGGGCGTAGAGCGCCGTCGCGATAGCTGTTGTGGCGTGCAGAGAGGTGAACGTGTCGATGATCGATAACGGGTGGCGCATCTGTGGCCCGTCAATCGGCCCGTTCATCGCCATCATGCCCGATTCGGCCTGCAAAACCGGATCAAATCCAGGCCGGTCGCTAAGCGGACCCTGTTGCCCATACGCGCTGATAGAGACATAGATCAGCCGGGGGTTGATGGCAGACAATGCCTCGTAATCCACGCCCAACCGTTTGGCGACGCCAGGGCGGAAGTTCTCGATGGCAATATCCGATTGCTCGGCCAGGGTATGGACAATCGCCGTGCCCTCTGGCTTTGTCAGGTCCAGGCCAATTGAGCGTTTGCCACGGTTAAACGACAGGAAGAAATGGCTCTCACCCTGATGATTCGGTCCGGCCATGTTGCGGGTGTCGTCGCCGCCTTTGGGATTTTCGATCTTGATCACATCGGCCCCGAAATCGGCCAGCGTCTGGGTGCAAGCCGGCCCGGCAATGACCCGGCTGAGATCCAATACGCGCAGCCCCTGAAAAGGGGGCGTTCCTGAAGCCGTCATGCGGCGTTCTCCTCCATTATCGCGAGCCATGCGGCTCCCTACTTATGGATGACTATAGCGTAGGTATTGGAGATCGAAAGCCGATGATCATCGGACGTTCCGCAATCGTGGGTTTGGCGCTCGCACTTTTCGGTGCGGCTCCGGCTTTAGCTGAGGGTATTCAGGCCGATGACGGGTGGGCTCGCGCGCGAATCCCCAACGCCAGGGCTGGCGCGGCCTATCTTGTTTTGACCAATTCGGGCACGCGAGACGACCGCCTTGTTTCGGCCTCCTCTCCAATCGCAAGCGTGGTGGAGGTGCATCGCCATTTGCACGACAACGGCGTGATGCGTATGGAGCATTTACCCGAGTTGCCATTGCCCGCCGGCGAAGCCGTAACGTTTAAACCGGGAGGCCTCCATCTGATGCTGATCGGACTGCAGCAGCAATTGAAGCAAGGTACGACCTTTCCAGTCACCCTGACGTTCGTCGTCGCGCCGCCCGTCACGGTATCCGTCGAGGTGTTGAGCATAGCGGCCAAGGGGCTGAAACGCTGACCGCTTCGGTGTGAAGGACTTGACCGCAGCCCCGGCACCTCTGGCATGATGTCTCCAACGAACACATGCCCTGACTGAGGATACACCCGATGCACGCATTCAGCCTGGAAGGCCAACATGTTGCGATTACCGGAGCAGGCGGCGGTATCGGCTCTGCATGCGCACGTATCGCATCTGAGTTGGGTGCCCGCGTCAGTGCAACGGACCTGCGTGAGCCTGGCCTGGAAGGTGTGTCTGGCAGCGGCCATCGGGCCGACGCATTGGACGTGACAGATCAGGCGGGCGTGGAGAAATGGCTGGACGGTCTGGGAGACTTCGACGCGCTGATCGATTGCGCCGCCATCTGCCCGTTTACCGACTGGGACAACCAAGGCTGGAACCAAGAGGCCGAGCGGCTGTTCCAGGTCAATCTTATTGGCCCTCTCAATCTGGTACGCGCCGCGATGCCCCGAATGCATGCTGCAAAGAAGGGACGCATTGCCTTGGTTGGCTCTGTGGCGGGCCGCATTGGTGGGGTCCGCGCCTCTGCCCACTATGCGATGAGCAAGGGGGGCATCCACGCGTTCGTCCGATGGGCTAGTGGCCGTATGGCGCCGCACTGCACCATTAATGCGGTGGCACCAGGCCCGGTGGATACACCCATGACCGTGGACGAAGAATTCAATGCCGAGACCTTTCCAATGCAACGGATGGCGACCGCGGATGAAATCGCTGGGCCTTTGGTCTTTTTGGTTTCACCAGCGGCAAGCTATATCAACGGTGCAGTTTTGGATATCAACGGCGCGCTGCACTTCAGTTGAATACATTTGTATGGATAACATGGTATTGTAAGATTAAAATATTCTTTACAGTTTACACTTAGTAGGGTGTCTGAGCAATCAAAATTGCACTTCTCTCGAACATCAGACTGTGCTATAAGTCCGAAAATCGTGGATTTCGCTGCTGCTGCAACACGCCTCGTGCCAGTTTGGCATAGGGCTTGCATTATCCAATGAATGTGAGCACACTACACGACAGCGGTAGCTGAGGACGGCAAATCATGGTTTTCTGACGGATTCTTCCTCGGGAAAGGGATGATCCTGTGCTCAGAAAAGCATGTGCCGCCCTCAGTCAAAAACTACGTCCGGTTGTCTCGTTGAGCA
>CALKDI010000073.1 GCA_938084065.1 uncultured Alphaproteobacteria bacterium | reverse complement strand
AGCGGCAGCGGCCGCTTTTGCGAGACGGAGGATACGCATTAGGCCTTCTCCATCGGCTTGGCGGCAGCAACCGCAGCAGCACCAGTGCCGCCACCCAGTACGGAATCAGCGATACTCGCCGGCGGTTGTTTGGGTCGTTCGAACAGCCCCAGATACGGGATGATCACCAGGAAGTGCAGGAAGTAGTATGCAGTCGCCAGACGGCTCCACACCACAAACTGCAGGCCCATCCACACATCATCCGGCGCGTTTGCTCCGCACCAGCCGAGCAGGACAGCATCGACGCCCAACACCCAGAAAAACCACTTGCTGACCGGGCGGAACCGCATGGAGCGGACCGGTGAGCGATCCAGCCAAGGCAGGATGAACAGCACGGCGATGGCGGCAAACATCGCCAACACGCCAAACAGCTTATCCGGCACAGCCCGCAGGATCGCGTAGAACGGTAGGAAGTACCATTCCGGCACGATGTGCGGCGGCGTTTGCAGCGGGTTTGCTTCGATGTAGTTGTCCGCGTGGCCCATATAGTCCGGCGCAAAGAACACGACCGCAGCGAAGATCGTCATGAACGCGCCAAGACCCAGATAATCCTTCACCGTGTAGTACGGGTGGAAGGGAATGGAATCCTGCGGACCCTTGGTATCGATGCCGAGCGGGTTGTTTGAGCCATTCTTGTGCAGTGCCACGATGTGCAGGAACACAACGCCGAGGATCACGAACGGCAGCAGAAAGTGCAGTGCAAAGAAGCGGTTCAGTGTCGGGTTGTCGACCGAGAAGCCACCCCACAGCCATACCACTACGCTCTCACCCACCAACGGAATGGCGGAGAACAAGTTGGTAATAACTTTGGCACCCCAGAAGCTCATCTGGCCCCAAGGCAGCACATAGCCCATGAACGCGGTTGCCATCATCAACAGCAGGATGACAACGCCCAGGATCCAAAGGATCTCCCGCGGGGATTTGTAGGAGCCGTAGTAAAGCCCGCGGAAGATGTGGATATAGACGACGATGAAGAAGAAGCTGGCGCCGTTCATATGGACGAAGCGGATGGCCCAGCCGAAATTCACGTCTCGCATGATGCGCTCGACACTGGCGAAGGCCATGTCAACGTGCGGCGTGTAGTGCATGGCTAGCACCAGGCCCGTCGCGATCATCAGAACCAGGGAGAAACCGGCGAGGGAGCCGAAATTCCACCAATAGTTCAGGTTGCGGGGGCAGGGATAATCAACCGTCGCGTGATTCATCATCGTGACGAGTGGCAGACGATCATCAACCCACTTCAGCAGCGGGTTTGTGATCTCTGTATGGGGAGCGTTTTGATCAGCCATGGCGCTTATCCAATCTTGATCAGCGTATCGGCGATGAATTCATACGGCGGCACCGGCAGGTTGGTCGGTGCCGGGCCTTTGCGGATACGACCGGAGGAATCGTAGTGCGAGCCATGGCAGGGGCAGAACCAGCCGTCATAGTCACCCTTCTTGTCGGTGACTTTCTGGCCCAGCGGAATGCAACCCAGGTGGGTACAAACACCGACCAGCACTAGCCATTGTGGCTCCTGGACGCGTTCGTCGTCGGCCTGCGGGTCTGGCAAATCGCCGAGCGCAACGTTGGTTGCGTCCTCGATCTCCTTGGCTGTCCGATGCCGGATAAACACCGGCGTGCCGCGCCACATGATCGTAACGGCCTGGCCCACGGCAATGGGGTCCAGATCAATCTCGACCGAAGATACCGCCAGTGCGTCGGCAGCCGGGTTTAACGAGTCGACCAGAGGCCAAATCGCTGCGCCAGCGCCAACCGCAGCCATGGCTGCAGTCGTCATCATCAAAAAATCGCGTCGGGTTTCACCATCACCATGATGGTCCGCTCCGTGCATGGCGTCAGCCATCCTCACTCCTTCCCCAGTTCAACAAAGGCCCTTTAGGGATAAACCCGTCTAGCCGAGTTCTGCTCTGCACTCAAATCAGCGCCCGGTCGCAAGCGTCAATCCGCCACACAGAATTCAAGGGGTTGCCGTGCTCCGACCATAACAATGAGTGAGCATGAATTTTCTCTGAATACCGCGACCGTCATTGCCGATCCGTCTGGCGCGTTGTGGTGGCCGGCGGAGCGGCTGCTGGTAGTGGCCGATCTGCACCTGGAAAAGGCCTCCGCCTACGCTGTGGGCGGTATCTTGTTGCCGCCTTACGACAGCCAGGCGACTTTGGCTAGACTATCGGCGGTGATCGCGCGACGTCAGCCCCTGCATATAATGGCTCTGGGCGACAGTTTCCATGATGGGGATGCAGCCGCCCGACTCGATGCTGCCGTGGGTGAACGGCTGCGGATTATGGTGGCGGATTGCCCACGCTGGACCTGGCTGACAGGCAATCATGACCCAGCCCCGCCCTTAGGATTCGGTGGGGAGGTCCATTCGGAAGTGCGGCTAGGCCCGTTGGCGTTTCGCCATGAGCCTCTGCCACGGATGGTCGGAGAGGTGGCAGGGCATCTGCATCCCAAAATCCGTATCGCCACGCGGGCGCGCCGGATCAGCGCCCGGTGTTTCATTACCGATGGTCTGCGGGTGGTTTTGCCGGCCTTTGGCGCGTTGACTGGCGGGCTGGATATTCGCGACGCAGCTATCCGTGGGTTGTTTCCAACGAAGCCTGTCGCTCTGGCTTTGGGACCACAGCGGGTGCATGCGGTGGCCGTGCGGTGAAAGCTTTTGACTGGGTGGTTGCTCATGACCGGTGACAGGCTTCACAGTCGAGATTAGTCTGTTGTCTCATATTGGAGCGCTGGTGGCAGGCTAAGGCTGTTTTTCTGCCGGCGTTTAGGGTGCATGTCTGAACAGGAGGCAAGGCAATGTCGTTTATTCGAGGTCTGATCCGGTTGATCTGTGGGGATACTAACGCGTCCACACCTGGCACTGGTGGAGGGGGCGAGCCGCCGTCATCGCCGCCAGCACCACCGCAGCCAAAAACGCCGATTATCGACCAGATAAAGGCGATTGCCGCGGAAGGCGACGACCCGCGGGCGGTGATTGGCAAGCAGATGCTGTTTGTGCGTAGCCAGATTCGCGACAACGCAGATGCCTTCTTTGCCGAGTTGCGGGATCACCAACCAATCCTGAATATCGGCCCGTTCTGGCTGGTCTCTCGCTTCCGCGATGTGGAGGAAATCCTGCACCGGGAAACGGTGTTTGGGGTGCCTTATCTGCCAAACATGACCGGCGTCATTGGTCCGTTCATCCTCAGCCAGGATATCACACCGCAATACGATCACGATATTTCGGCGATGCGTCTGGCGATCCGGCGGGATGACCTGCCGCGCATTCAGGAGATTGTCTCGCGCCACGCCAGCAAGATTGTTGCCGATCTGGCGGCGACGGGCCAGCCTTTCGACATCGTCCAGACCTTGACCCGCGTGGTGCCTCTGCGGGTCGCCTCCGAGTATTTTGGGTTTGAGGCCGAAGATGCCGACATGATGCGCTGGGCGCGGGCGGGCTTTGAGGAGTTCTTTGTTATACCGGGAGTCATTGAGAACCCGAATTTGATGGCTTGACAGGCGGGTTAAGAACGATTCAGCTATGTGCATGATCTTCGCCGGTTTTCTTTCCTCAGCAGAGCGTCTCGAACTTGAGGCTTGCGTGCGGCGTCAGC
>CALKDI010000072.1 GCA_938084065.1 uncultured Alphaproteobacteria bacterium | reverse complement strand
TGAATCACAACCCACTGATATCGTTCAACTACTTTTCGGGCAGGCTCTTAGGCAATATGATTTCGCATGGACCGGTATTTTTCTCAAATTCGAACGCATTGTCGTACCACAACAGCCTTCTGCTTGCTTACGGATTGATGGGCACCCTGGAACGACACACCTTTTGGTATTGTCCACAGCCCCTCTGACTTACCGGGCTTCATGTGCTAGGCTAATGTTTCAGATACCGAATACGATTGCCGCCCGCGCCAGATGACTGCCACCGACCCTCCCGTCACGCCGATGATGGCGCAATTCCTCGCACTGAAGCAGGCGAACGAGGGGTTTTTGCTGTTTTATCGGATGGGCGATTTTTATGAGATGTTCTTTGAGGATGCGGTGCAGGCTGCCCCCGTCCTGAACATCGCGCTGACCAAGCGTGGGCGGCATGGTGGTGACGATATCCCCATGGCCGGCGTGCCGGTCAGAAGCCATGAGGCCTACCTGCATCGCCTGATCGCCGCCGGTTTCAAGGTCGCCATCTGCGAGCAGACCGAAGATCCGGCGGAGGCGAAGAAGCGCGGCTCCAAGTCGGTTGTGGCCCGGGACGTGGTCCGTCGCGTGACACGGGGCACCTTGACCGAAGACTCGCTGCTGGACGCTCGCCAGCACAATTATCTGGCTGCCTTGAGCGAAGTTGCCGGTGAATATGGGCTGGCCTGGGTGGATATCTCCACCGGCGCGTTCACCGTGCAAACTCTGGGCGAAATCGGGCTTGCCGCCGCTCTGGCGCGCTTGCAGGCCAATGAATTGCTGCTGCCGGAACGACTGCTAGAGCGCGAAACCCTTTTCGAGCTTTGGGCCGATCACAAGGCAGCGCTAACCCCTCTGCCCGGCGTCAAGTTCGATGCAGTTAACGGGCAGAAGCGGCTGCTGCAGGCCTACAATATCGCCAGCCTGGATGCCTATGGCAGCTTCACACGACCGGAGATCGCAGCGGCCGGTGCGCTGTTTGACTACCTGGAACTGACCCAGGTTGACCGCCTGCCACGCCTCGACCCACCCCGGCATTTCACCGGCACCGAGGTCATGGAGATCGATGCTGCCACCCGGCGCAATCTGGAACTGACCGAGGCGTTGAGCGGCGGCAGGCAGGGCACGTTGCTGGCCGCCATCGACCGCACCGTGACCGGGGCCGGGGCCCGCCTGCTGTTTGCCTGGCTCTCGGCACCACTGACTGACTCTGGCAGGATCGGCAACCGCCTGAACGCCGTCGAGTTCCTGTGCGAGGCCACCAGCACCCGCGAGGACTTGCGCGAGCAGTTGACCCGCTGCCCGGACCTCGCCCGCGCCTTGCAGCGTCTGTCGCTGGACCGCGGCGGGCCACGTGATCTGGCGGCGGTGCGGGAGGCGGCGCGGATTGGCGGCGTGCTGAAACTGTTGCTGGGCGACGCCACTGCCGACCTAACCGACACGAAACCCAATCTGCTGACCGACACCATCGCGGCACTCGGCGCATTCGGTCCGCTGGTGGAGCGGCTAGCCCGGGCGCTGGCGCCGGAATTGCCGGCCAACGCGCGCGACGGAGGCTTTATCGCTGCGGGCTATGCGCCCGAGCTCGATGAACTCCGCACGCTGCGTGACGATAGCCGCCGCCACATTGCAGCCCTGCAGAAACGTTATGCCGACGAGACGGAGATCGGCAACCTTCGGGTCAAGCACAACAATGTGCTGGGCTATTTCGTTGAGGTGAACCCGAACCACGCGGACCGCTTGCAGAGCGACGACCGGTTCGTCCACCGCCAGACCATGGCGAACGCCATGCGCTTTACCACGGTTGAGCTATCCGACCTGGAAGCCCGCATCATGCAGGCTGGCGACCGCTCACTGGCGCTGGAATTGGACCTGTTCCGCGATTTGGTGGGCGAGATCACCGCCCGCGCCAACGACCTCTCCCGCACAGCGGAAGCGTTGGCTTTGCTGGACGTGCTGGGCGGGCTGTCGGATCTGGCCATCGATCTGCGCTATACGCGGCCTACCGTCGATACCACCTTGGCCTTCAAGATCGAGGATGGGCGTCATCCAGTTGTTGAGGCGGTGCTGTCGGCGGAGGGCAAGGCCTTCATTGCCAACGATTGCGACCTGTCCGCCGACCGCGACCCGGCGGAGCGGCTGTGGCTGATCACCGGCCCGAATATGGCGGGCAAGAGCACCTATCTGCGGCAGAACGCGCTGATCGCCATCCTGGCCCAGATCGGCAGTTTCGTGCCGGCGGCTAGTGCCCATATCGGCGTGGTTGACCGCCTGTTCAGCCGCGTTGGTGCGGCAGACGATCTGGCGCGCGGGCGCTCCACATTCATGGTGGAGATGGTGGAGACGGCGGCGATCCTGAACCAGGCCGGCCAGCGGGCGCTGGTGATTTTGGACGAGATCGGGCGGGGCACGGCCACATTCGACGGCCTCTCCATCGCCTGGGCTGCGGTGGAGCATCTGCACGACAAGCTGCGCTGCCGGGCGCTGTTCGCCACGCACTACCATGAGTTGACCCTGCTGGCGGGCCGACTGGACGCGCTGCATTTGGCCACTATGCGCATCCGCGAATGGAAAGACCAGGTGGTGTTCCTGCACGAGGTTGCCGACGGAACCGCCGACCGGTCCTATGGCATTCATGTGGCCAAGCTGGCGGGCGTGCCTAGATCGGTGCTGGCGCGCGCCGAGGAGGTGCTGAAGCTGCTGGAGGAGGGTGACCAGGGCTCTGCCGTACGCCGGCTGGTGGAGGACTTGCCGCTGTTCGCCGCTGCCCCTCGCAAGCCGCCAGTGGTTGAGCTGGAACCAGAGCCTGAAACGGCCACGGCTCCGAGCGAGCTGCTGCAGGCCTTGGCCGAGGCTGACCCCGACGCCCTCACGCCGCGCGAGGCGCTGGATATGCTCTATCGACTGAAACGGTTGGCTGATGACTGACGTCACTCATTTGCTGCAGCGTGCTGCGCAGGCGCTTCAAGCCGGTGATCTGGCTAATGCCGAGCGCAGTTGCCGGGCGGCGTTGAAGGCCTCGCCGCACCATCCGGGCGCGTTGCACCTGCTGGGGCTGGTGGCAAAGCGGGCCGGTTATGTGGATGCGGCCGTTGATCTGTTCCGGCAGGCTGTGGCTAAGGCGCCCGGCTACGTTGAAGCCTGGACCAATCTGGGGCGGGCTTTGGGAGATCAGGGCAAAGCCGTCGAGGCGCGCGGTGCGTTTGCAGCCGCCTTAAAAGCCCGGCCTGATTTCTGGCCCGCCGCGAGCGGCCTGGCTCAGAACCTCAGCCGGTCTGGCGAAGGGACTGCGGCGATTGCTCTGCTGCGCGAGGCCGTTGAACGCCATTCGGATCAGAGCGCCCCGTGCCTGGAGCTGGGCAACTTGTTGCAGAGCGAGGGCCTACATTCGGAAGCCGTCGCGGCCTATTCTGAAGCTCTGAAGCGAGAGCCAAGCTCCAACCCAGCCCGCAGTAATCGGGCGGCAGCGCGGCTCAAGGCTGGGGATGCTGCCGGCGCTTTGGCGGACGCGGAGGCTTATCTGGCGACAGACACTAAAAGCGCCAACGTCGTCGCTTACAAGGTGCTGGCACTGCAATTGCTGGGGCAAGCAGAGGCGGCAAGACAGTTGGCGGATGTGCAGACCATGGTCTATCCGGGTGCAGGCTCTGCCGAGCCAAGCTTTGCCGCCCGCCTGGAGGCCGACATTCGCGCCCATCCGCAGCTAACCGAGGATTGGGACCCAACACAGCGGGCGGCCCGTGGTGGCAAAGTCGTGCCAGACCTAACGCGCGAGCCAACGCCGACCGTGGCTGCTTTCCTGCAGATGATCCGCGATGCCGTCGAGGGGCTGGAGGACCAGCTGCCAGAGCAGGCGGGGCATCCGTTTTTCGGGGCGAAACCCAAGCAGTACAAGATGATTGTCTGGGCCAATATTCTGGCGCCGGGTGGCCATCAGGCGGCGCATATCCACAATTACGGCTGGGTCTCCGGCGTCTATTATCCGAGCCTGCCAGGCGCGATCAACGACACCAGCGATGCCGGCTGGATCAGCTTTGGCACGCCGGGATATGGCTTGCCGACCCCACCAAACCCAGAGACCAGAGCGCTGAAACCCACGCCCGGCGGCATGTTCCTGTTCCCCAGCTATCTCTGGCACCACACGGTGCCGCTGGAAAGTGGCGAGGACCGGGTCAGCGTGGCGTTCGATATTGTGCCGCGGTGAGTACGTGCGGCTGGCGATGTCCCGTCCGTCGCCTCGCAATGACACCTTGAGAGGACTATGTGATACTGACAGCCTTGGCCCCATCCAGCCTATCTTGCATTCCTGGCCGGGAATGCCTGCCCTGCGCGATGAATGACATCGGAGTCGCCTGCGAATGACTATCTCCCTGGAAGCCCCGAACTGGCCCACCTTGCTGGAAGGCGATATTGCCGGCGCGCGCGCCAACCGCGCGGATACGCTGGCGACGCTAAAGATTGCGCTTGCCGAGGCCGAGGGAAAGCTTCGCGCTGAGTTCGAGGCGGGCGGTCGCGCGGAAGCGCTAATGCCGGCGCGGTCGGCGCTGTATGACAGCTTAATCTGCGGCCTGCTGGACCATGCCAGCCGCCACAAATTCCCCGCGGCAAATCCGACCAAGGGCGAGGCGCTATCTGCCGCTGCCGTTGGCGGTTATGGCCGTGGCGAACTGGCACCGTTTTCCGACATTGATCTGCTGTTCCTGCAACCGATTAAGACCTCCGCCCGCAGCGAACAGGTGATTGAGTATGTGCTGTATATGCTCTGGGATCTGGGGCTGAAGGTCGGCCATGCGGTGCGCACGCCAGAAGAATGCATGCGCATGTCAAAGGAGGATCAAACCATCGCCACTGCGCTGCTGGAGGCGCGACCGCTCTGGGGTGATCAGGCGCTATTTGAGCAGATGCGCGAGGAGTATTGGGCCCGGGGCATGGGCGCCAACACGATCGCCTTTGTTGAGGCCAAACTGGAAGAACGAGACCAGCGGCATCAGCGAATGGGCGACACGCGCTATGTGCTGGAGCCGAACATCAAGGATGGCAAGGGCGGTCTGCGCGACCTGCACACGCTCTATTGGATCGCTAAAGCCCTCTATCACGTCGATAGCATGGCCGAACTGGTGGAACAGGGCGTGTTTTCCAAATCGGAGGCACGACGGTTTGAAAAGGCTGAAGATTTTCTCTCGGATGTGCGCTGTCACCTGCACTATTACGCGAAACGCGCTGAAGAGCGTCTGACCTTCGACCACCAGTTTGCGCTGGCAGAGCGGATGGATTACCACGAACGGCGCGGCATGCGGTCGGTCGAGCGGTTCATGAAACACTATTTCATGGTGGCCAAGGATGTCGGCGATCTGACCCGGATTTTCTGCGCTGCGCTGGAAGCGGAGCACAAGCGGCCTGGCATATTCTCGCTGTCTCGGTTGCTATCCCACGAAAAGAAGCTGGGCGACTTTACCCTAAGCCACGGCCGCCTCAGCCTGCGGGAGCCAACGGCGTTTCGCGACGATCCACTGAACCTGCTGCGCCTGTTTCACACCGCCCAGCAGCACGAGGTTGATATCCATCCAGAGGCGTTGCGCCAGGTGCGCCGCGACATGCGGTTAATCGACGATGTGCGCGACACGCCGGAAGCCAACAAGCTGTTTCTGGAGATGCTGACATCCAAGCGCGAGACCATCACCACGTTGCGCCGATTGAATGAGGCCGGCCTGTTCGGGCGGTTCCTGCCGCCATTCGGACGGATCGTGGCGATGATGCAGTACAACATGTATCACTCCTATACCGTCGACGAGCACACCATCCGCGCGATTACGGAATTGCGGCGGCTAGAGGACGGGCGGCTGAATGACGTGGCACCGGTGGCCAGCAAGGTGGTGCAGGCGGTGCCGCATCGCCGGGCGCTGTATGTCGCCGTGCTGTTCCACGATATCGGCAAGGGCCGCGGCGGCGATCACTCTATCATCGGTGCCGATTTGGTTGAGGAATACGGGCCACGCCTGGGCCTGAGCGCTGCTGAGACCGAAACCGCCGTATGGCTGGTGCGCTATCACTTGGTGATGTCGGATACTGCGCAACGGCGCGACCCGAACGACCCAAAGACCATTCAAGACTTCTGCGCGATCGTGCAATCGCCGGACCGTTTGCGGCAATTGCTGGTGCTGACCGTGTGCGATATCCGCGCCGTCGGGCCCGAAACCTGGACCGGTTGGAAAGCGGCGCTATTGCGGGAGTTGTATTGGCGGGCGGATGAGCGGTTGTCTGGGTCCGGCAATGTCGACTCGCTGCCGCATCGGGCCGGGGCAGCCAAAGACCGGTTGGAGGAGGCCTTGGCGGACTGGCCGGAAGCCGTTCGGGACGCGCATTTGGGCAAGCTGCCGGATACCTATTTGGTGGCCTGGGATGATGAAACGCTGGCCTACCACGCAGAACTGTTGCGCCAGACCGAAATGGAAAAGCTGGGACTGGCTATAGAGTTGCAGGACGATGCCGAGAGCCAAGCAACGGTCGTGACGGTTTGCACACTGGATCACTCCGGCCTGTTTGCGCGGTTGGCGGGTGCTTTGGCCTTGGCTGGCGCCAACATTGTCGGCGCACGCGCGTTTACCCTGCACAACGGCTATGTGGTCGATACCTTTTGGGTGCAGGCAAACGAGGGCGGCTTTTATCACGAGCAAGACCGGCTGCGGGAACAGGTCCGCAAGGTGCTGACGGGCGATGTCGCGCTGGCCGATGCCTTGCAACAACCGCCGGCCTGGTTGAGCCGCACAGCGATTTTCAAAGTAGAGCCGCGGGTGATCGTTGATAACGAGGCCAGCCGCTATTTCACTGTGATTGAGGTGAACGGGCGGGACCGGCCAGGCTTCCTCAACAAGGTTGCGTGGACCATGACGCAGTTGGGTCTGCAAATCGCATCCAGCCACATTGCCACCTATGGCGAGCGGGCAGTGGACGTTTTTTACGTGAAAGATGTCTTTGGCCTGAAGGTCTCACACGCCGGCAAACGGGCGCAGATTGAGAAGGCACTGACCGAGGCCATCCGCGAGAGCAACGCGCTGGTGACAGGCACTGCGGCCTGAGATCGGTGAGGTCTGATGCAATTTCAGCGCCTCATTATGGCGGATTGGTCCGCCGCGAATTCTCCCGGACCGCTGCGACCGCGCAAGGATCGCTGCTGGGTTGGGCGGCTGGACGCAGGTGAGATCGAGCCGACCCTGGCCTATTGCCGAACGCGCGCAGACGCACTGGCGCAGATCGAAGTGTGGACGGCAGAGGTTAAGGGCAGCAGCAAAACCCTGATCGGCTTTGATTTTCCATTTGGCTATCCCGATGGCTGCGGCCTGTCTGGGGGGCGGGCGCTCTGCCAGCTCCTGGGGGAGAAAATCACGGATGATGACCGCGACCGCAACAACCGGTTCCAGGTGGCGGGGGCATTGAACCAGAGCCTGAACCCTGGTGGGGAAGGTCCATTCTGGGGGCGTCCGGCTAGTCGCCCGGTTTCCGGCGTCCAGACCACCAAGCCGAAACCCTGGCCCGCGCACATTCCCGAGTTCCGAATTGTCGAGTTGGGCTTAAAGCGCATCGGTATTCAATCCGTGTGGAAGCTAGCCTATCCAGCAGCGGTCGGCAGTCAGGTGCTGATGGGAATGAGCGCCATTGGCCGGCTGTTGGACCACCCAACGTTTGCCCCCGCGAAACTGTGGCCGTTCGAGACTGATTGGGCGGATGATCTGGGCCTGATCACCATCGCAGAGATCTGGCCAAACCTGTTTTTCCCCGACCTCCGCAACGAGCCTCGGGTGGCGCAGTACGCAATCCGTGATGCCGGGCAGATAGCGGCGACGCTGCTGGGATTGCAGTCTGCCGACCGCGACGGGCGAATCGCTGCGATGCTAGCACCGCAACAGGCGCTATCAGACGAACAGCGGCAAGCTGCAATCGCCTGCGAAGGCTGGATCGTTGGTGTTTGAGGCGTTCCGGTGGTGGTGTTTGGGGCGAGGTTCCAGTATCTTCCGTGGCCTTTCCAGATAGGTACTTAGGCGAAGGCGAACAGCATGAGCGACGTGGGTGGAATTACCGCCGAACAACTCCGCAGCTATGTCGAGCGGATCGAGCGCCTCGAAGAGGAGAAGGCAGAAATTGCCGTCACTATTCGCGAGGTGTTTGCGGAGGCAAAAGGCAATGGTTTCGATACCAAGGTGATGCGCCAGGTATTGAAGCTGCGCAAGATGGACGCCCAGGACCGGGCCGAGCAGGAAAGCCTGCTGGACCTCTATCTGCGCGCGCTGGGCATGGCACCCGACTTTGCACCTGACGACGCGCCTGCGTGAGCCGAAAGCGGCGCCCACCCCCCACCATAGAAATGCCGGACGGCAGGCCGCCGCCCAGGCGACGGCCACTGCTACGCCTAACCAAATGGTTGGTGCGCTGGAGCATCGTGCTGGGCCTGTGGGCCACTGCCGCCGGCGTCTTGGCGCTGACTTGGTTCGCCTATGACCTGCCGCCGGTGGAAGAGGCAACCCGCCTGCCGCGCGCGCCCAGCCTGACGATCGAGGCGCGGGACGGCAGCTTTCTGGGGGCTGTTGGTGACCTCTACGGCGAACCCGTTGAACTGGCCGATGTGCCGCCGCATCTGCCAGCGGCTGTCCTGGCCATCGAAGATCGCCGGTTTTACGCGCATTGGGGCGTCGACCCGTTGGGCATTGCCCGTGCGGCCTATGTCAACGTTGTGGCGGGACATGTGCGCCAGGGCGGCAGCACGATCACACAACAGGTGGCCAAAAACCTGTTCCTGACAAACCAGCGCTCTCTGCGGCGGAAAATTCAGGAAACACTGCTGGCCCTATGGCTGGAGTATCGGTTCTCCAAGGACGAGATCCTGGAAACCTATCTGAACCGAGCGTATTTCGGGGCGGGTGCCTATGGCGTGGATGCCGCTGCCAGACGTTATTTTGGCAAGCCGGCGGCAGAGGTCAGCGTGTGGGAGTCAGCGGTGCTGGCTGGCCTGGTTAAAGCGCCCTCGCAACTGTCACCGCTGAAGGATAGCAAAGCTGCCGAGGACCGGGCAGTGCTGGTGCTGGATGCGATGGTGAAGTCTGGCACGCTGAGCGAGGCGCATCACCGCCGCGCGCTGTTAACCGCAGAACCGATCCGCCCGAAAGCCAGCGGTCATGCCATCGGCGGGCGCTATTTCATTGATTGGGTGCTGGAGCAGGCCCGCGGACACCTGACCACAATCGACCGCGACCTGCTGATCCGCACGACGCTGGATCGCGCGATGCAGGACAATGCCGACGCACTGATCAAGGCGCGGCTGACCCTGCGCCCAACAACAGCCAAGGCTTGGCCCGAGCAGGCTGCTTTGTTGGCGATGAGCCCGGA
>CALKDI010000071.1 GCA_938084065.1 uncultured Alphaproteobacteria bacterium | reverse complement strand
GGCGGAACTCCCAGCCATCGCGGTAGAGATCGGTATCAGCGAGGTCTTCAATCTGAACCGCCCGTTTCTCACGCATAGCGAGGGCAGGCACCGCATCACCTGTCCGTGGGACACTCGCACCGATGCTGATGTCACTATACGGTTCGCCCCATGCAGCCCGCAAAACGATCTCGTCTAGGGCATCATCAACCAGTACCAAAACCGCATTCGACGACTGGCAAAGCGTTGCCGCGTTCTTCAATATGACATCGAAGACAGGCTGCTCATCATCCTGGTGCTGGCTGATGATGGAGAGAATTTCCCTGGTCGCCGCCTCCCGCTCCAGGCGTGTCTGGAGCTCCCGGAACTGGCGCGCGTTCTCAATGGCGATGACGGCCTGGGCGGCAAATGCCTCGACCAGGGCGATCTGTTGGTCGGTGAAAGGTCCAGGCTCCCTCCGCCCGAGGTTAATGCAGCCTATCGCCTCGCCGCCGACATAAATCGGTACGCTGAGGAGCGTATGCACACCCAACTCCTCAACCAACCTGCGCCGATTTTTATGGCCTTGGTGATAGAGATCGGAGTCGGCAATGTTGACGTCATGTACGATCCGGCATTCGCGAACAGCAACCGGGGCAACGCCGGGGTCTGTAAGTGGCAACGTCGCGCCACCAACTTGACCTTTATCCTCATCCCACCCAGCACGATGAACAAGGTTCTCTCTTGCCTCGTCGACGAGCATTAACGTAGTGCCAGGCGAGCCACAAAGGCGACCGGCACTCCTGACGATCATCTCGAACACGAGGGTCTCGTCATCGCGGCTTTGGCTGATGATGGACAGAAGTTCCCGCGTCGCAGCCTCATGCTCCAGCCGGGTCTGGAGTTCGCGGAACTGGCGGGTGTTTTCGATGGCGATGACCGCTTGGTCGGCAAATGTCTCGACCAGAGCTATCTGAGCGTCGGTGAAGGGCAGCACTTCCTGGCGGTATACCCACAGGCAACCAATCGCTGTCCCGCTCACCATCAGGGGCACCACGACGAAGGTGCGGATCGCTTCCATCTCGGCGGCGGCGGTGCTGTGGCGGTTGCCGTCGCGGCGCTGCTTCGACGCGGTCAGATCATCAAAATACGCGGCCTCTCCGTTCAGGACCGTATCCCCTGAAACGGAATAGCCTTCGATCAGCGGAATCGGGTTTTCCTGCATAAATTGGTAGTAAGCCGTGTTGGCACCGCTCCATGCAGCGACATGCATGAAGGTCCGGTCTTCGTTGCACAAGGCGATCCCCGCGAACGGCGCATCGCAGAGCCTGCGCGCCGACTCCAAAATGGTGTCGAACACCGGCTGCTCGTCTTCGCGGCTCCGGTTGATGACCTGGAGGATTTCCTTGGACGCCGCCTCCCGCTCCAGCCGGGTTTGGAGCTCGCGGAACTTGCGGACGTTCTCGATGGCGATGACGGCCTGGGCGGCGAAGCTTTGGACCAAGGAAATGTCGTCATCAGTGAAAGGGAGGATTTCGCGCCGATTGAGTGCGATACATCCGAGCGCAGTATCACCCTGGCTCAACGGCACCAGCAACAGGGTTCGGATGCCTTCGACATCGCCCATACGCCTGGGAATTGGCAGGCCGGCTTTGTAACCGCCGCCCTCCCGCATATCCGGAATGTGAAGCATCGTGTTTTCGAGGATCGATCGCGCCGGGACGATGACTGGATCGAGTTCTACCAAGTCGCCGATTTCTGTCACCCGAAGAGCATCACCCCAACTGGCGGCGATAGAGAAATGGGTTCGCTCATCATTTGCCATAAGCAGGCGCGCCATAGGGGCATCGCATAACCGGGCTGCGTTCTCCAAGATAACATCAAACACCGGCCTCTCGTCATTCGGCGAGCGGGCAATGGTTCCCAAAATTTCCCTAATCGCCGTCTCACGGCTGCGCAACTGATCAATTTCCACCCGAAGGACCTGCGTTTCATCTATTTCCGATCGGTCCGACAACTAATTTGCTCCAAAATATGGTTTATCTGATCGTGGCGTCCTGGCTGAGAAAAGTAAACACGTACGAAACCGATAGGTCGGTTTTCAAGGAGCTGCGTTGCGGTGCTCTAAGCGTGGTTAAAGCGCGGTTAAGGGCCGGTGGCAGAGGTTTGATATAGCTTGGCTGTGTCTGACCTTGATCGCGTAAACCCGGATAACTTTTGTGACAGCTCAAGCCTGTTGTGATATCGTTTCGACATGCTTGGTCTATTAGATATCTTTGGTCGGGCTGAAAGCCTTAAGTCGCTTGATCTGGCTCTACGCGAGTTCGATGTGCATCCGCGAATTGTTCCTGAGGCCGTGAAACTCGCCACTGTCAGGCTCTTGAAAAATGCATCGGGCGCTGATTCTAAACTCCCTGATGCCGTCTATACAAGTGCTGCGGAGTTGCTTAGCTATTGCCTCCTTGGTCCGGATCAGTTCGTAGCCAGCAATACCCTTAACGCAGCAAAACATGCCGAGCACCGTCTCGAGAAGGCCATCGCTGCCGGCAATGGCTTGGATGTGGATCTTATCCTTTTAGCTCTTCATTCCGGCGTCATTCATACAAAGATCGCGGACCGGTTCGACGTCGAGACCAGTGAATAGACAGTCAATGGCAAGCTACGGTCCACGCCGCACCAGGTTATCAGTGTTGCTGAATGCGGGCTATCTCGCCCATCAGGCGTGCGCCCCGGTGACATAGCGATTCCGTGGGATTGCATCGGAGTAAGCGCGCCGCACGCGATAAACAGATGTCTGCTTTCGGGATACTGCAATGCGGAAATAAGGTGCAGCTTCTTTGGCAGCAAAGGGCCGACAGCCGCCACTGAAACGATCTTCTCCGGCTCCCGCGTTTAGAACAGCCTCTATCAACAACTCCACACCAATCCCCCTCCCACAACCACCATTCTTGCACCACACCCCAAATAGCGGTAGAGCCATGCGCTGACCCTTTGACCTGACCTCTCACCAGGAGCCCCGCCCGTGGCGACGTTACCGGCCGTTCGCGGCACACACGATTTGCTTCCCGAGGCCGCGGCGAAGCACAACCATGTGGTCGCCACGGCCCGCGGTCTCGGCCAGGCCTATGGCTATGGTGAGATCGCGACGCCGATCTTCGAACAGACCGAGGTGTTCAAGCGCACGCTCGGCGATACCTCCGACGTCGTGACGAAGGAGATGTACACGTTCGAGGATAAAGGCGGCGACTCGGTCACGCTGCGCCCGGAAGGCACCGCTGCTGTCGCACGCGCCTTTATCGCCGGTAAGATGAACGACCAGCTGCCGCTGAAATTTTTCTACCACGGCCCGATGTTCCGCTATGAGCGGCCCCAGAAAGGCCGGCAGCGCCAGTTCCACCAAATCGGGATTGAGCTGTTCGGCGTCTCCGATCCGGTCGGCGACGTTGAGGTCATCGCCCTCGGCGCGCAGGTGCTGGAGAAGTTGGGCGTGCGCGACTGGTGCACGTTGGAACTCAACACCCTCGGCGACACCGAAAGCCGCGATGCCTACCGCGCTGCGCTGGTGGCTTATTTCGAGGGGCACCTGGACAAGCTCTCAGCCGACAGCAAGGAACGGCTGCACCGTAACCCGCTGCGTATCCTTGACAGCAAAAACGAGGGCGACCGGTCTATCATCGAGGACGCACCGCGCTTCGACGAGCACCTGACCCCTGCGGCGCAGGACTTCTTCGGCGCGGTCAAGGCCGGCCTGGACGACCTCGGCATCGCCTATACGCGCAACGAGCGGCTGGTGCGCGGCCTGGATTATTATTGCCACACCGCCTTTGAGTTCACCACCGACCGCCTGGGCTCGCAGAGCGCCGTTTTGGCTGGCGGGCGCTATGACGGCCTGATTGGCCAAATGGGCGGGCCGGAAACTCCCGGCGTCGGCTGGGCTGCAGGGATCGAGCGCCTGACCATGCTGGCCGAGCAATGGCCGGAGCCGCCCCGCCCCGTCACCTTCATCCCCCTGGGTGAGGCTGCCGACAAAGCTCTGCGCAAAATTGCCTTCGGCCTGCGCGGCCAAGGCATCGCCATCGATATGGGCTATAGCGGCAACCTGAAACGGCGTATGGTGCGGGCGAACAAAGCCAATGCGCGCTTGGCCGTGATTGTCGGCGACAACGAACTGGCGGAAAACCAGGCGACCCTGCGTGATATGGATAGCGGCGAGCAGCAGACCGTGCCGCTGGCCGACCTTGCCCTGCACTTGAAAGACTAGGCCAAGCCCTTGAGCCTCGACGACAAACTGAACCAGGTGTTGGAGCGGGTGGACGAACTGTCCTCACGCCTTTCCTCCGATACCGCGCTGCCACAGGCAGAGATGATCAAGCTCTCCAAGGAGTATTCTGATCTCTCGCCACTGGCCGATCTGATCCGGGATCTCCGCCAGATGCAGGAGGAGGCCCACGAGGCCGCCGTGATGATCGCCGATCCAGAAACCGACCCGGACATGCGGGACTTGGCGGAGGAGGAGTTCCAGGACCTCAAGGAGCGCTTGCCTGAGGCGGAGCACGCCATCCGCCTGGCGCTGATCCCAAAGGACGAAGCTGACGCCAAGAACGCCATCCTCGAAGTCCGCGCCGGCACCGGTGGCGACGAGGCTGCATTATTTGCCGCCGACCTGTTCGCCATGTACCGCAAATACGCCGAATTACAGGGCTGGCGCTTTGAGCCCATGGAGATTTCCGAGAACGATGTGGGCGGCTACAAGGACGCCAGCGCTCAGATCACCGGCACCGACGTCTTCGCCCGCCTCAAGTTCGAAAGCGGCGCACATCGGGTGCAGCGCGTGCCGACGACCGAGGCCAGCGGCCGCATTCACACCTCCGCCGCAACCGTTGCCGTGCTGCCAGAGGCGGAAGAGGTCGACATTCAAATCAATACGGACGACTTGCGCGTCGATGTGTTCCGCGCGTCCGGTGCCGGCGGCCAGCACGTCAACACCACGGAATCGGCGGTGCGGATCACGCACATTCCCTCCGGCGTCGTCGTCTCGATGCAGGACGAGAAATCCCAGCACAAGAACCGCGCCAAAGCGATGACTATCCTGCGCTCCCGCCTGTATGAGCATCAGCGCCAGACCCTGCATGACGAGCGCGCGTCCGACCGCAAGAGCCAGGTCGGTTCTGGCGATCGGTCCGAGCGGATTCGCACCTACAACTTCCCGCAAGGCCGCGTCACCGATCATCGCATCAACCTGACGCTCTACAAGCTGGACAAAGTCCTGAACGGCGAAGCGCTGGATGAATTGGTCGAAGCGCTCATCGCCGAAGATCAGGCCGAGCGCCTAACGCAACTGACATGATCTACCCGCTATGACGGACGCACCGGCGACGGTGGCAGATGCCATGCGCCAGACGGCCCTGGCGCTGGCAGAAATGCACATGCCCGACCCGCGGCGCGAGGCAAGGCTGCTGCTGGCGGTAGCGCTGGACGCAGAGCCCTTACAGCTGGTGACCGAGCCGCAACGACCGATGTCCGCCTCAGACCGTGCGGCCCTCAGCGCCGCCCTGGCCCGCCGCCTGGCTGGTGAACCGCTCAGCCGTATCGCTGGCACCCGCGGCTTCTGGACCCTGGACCTGGCCATCTCCCCCGCCGTGCTAGACCCGCGCCCAGAGACCGAACTGCTGGTGGAACAGGCGCTGGCACATGTCCGCCATCGCCACAATGAGCCCTTGCGGGTGCTGGATTTGGGAACCGGTAGCGGCTGCATTCTGCTGGCCCTATTGGCAGAACTGCCGAATGCACTGGGGATTGGGGTTGATCGCAGCCAGGAAGCGCTGGCAATGGCCAGGACCAACGGCGAAAGCAGCGATTTCGCCAGCCGCACCCTCTGGGTTTCAGGGAATTGGGCTGACGCAATCACCGGCTCGTTCGACATCATCGCCTCTAACCCGCCCTATATCCCCGCCGGCGCGCTCGCTACTTTGGACCGCAGCGTCCGTGCCCATGACCCCGCTGCGGCCTTGGATGGCGGGCCGGATGGGCTAGCGGCTTACCGCTTGCTGATCCCGACCATCCCGCGACTGCTGACCTCGGATGGAATAGCCTGCCTGGAAGTTGGGCGCGGTCAGGCACCACAGGTCGCCGAGATGGCAGCCAAAATTGGTTGCACCACGCAAATTCTTGTAGATTTCGCCGGAATTCAACGATGTGTAACCGTCATGCGCTAAAAAGGGACTTGCAAAGCCCCATAGTCTCGATAGGTTGCTTACTGAACGGTTGGCTGCGATTGCGGCTTTACCGATGGCGGGCTCAGACACTGCAAATCGCCCACCTATCGCGGTTCTAACACAGCCGGCGTATACGCCGAGACGCGAACCGCACAAACGGTTGTATAACCGATACTATAATTTTAACTCGGCACCTGTAAAGACGAAGGACCGATGAAGCAAGGTATCCCCACGCGACGCACGCGCGGACGCGGTAATAATAATAATAACAATAACCGTGGCCGCCAGCAAAACAACGTTCGGAACCAGCAAATGGATTCGAACGGTCCTGTCGGCCGTTTGCGCGGCACGCCGCAGCAGATCTTTGACCGATATTCCGCCTTGGCCCGCGATGCATCGACATCGGGCGACATGGTCCTGGCAGAAAACCTGTGGCAGCACGCGGAACACTTTGTCCGCCTGTTGAATCTAACGGCACCCCAGCAGCAGCAGAATGCCCAGCAAGACCAGCGCTCGGGCAATGGCCGTGATGACGTCTATGATTTCAATGATCAAGACGAGGGTTCGGACAACAACGCCGTCAACAACAGGCCGGAACCCCGTCAGCAACAGCAACGCCCCGAAGTAACGCAGCAGCCCAAACCGCAGGCGGAGCAAACTCCGCAAGCAGCCCCAACTCCGGAAGCGGTGCCTGCGAATCCACAGACGCCACAGCCAGTCTGGACTCCAGCTGACGCGCAAACGGCCAGCGAAGAAACCCAACAGCAGCCGGAACCAGAGCAACGCACAGGCCCACCTCGCCGTCGTCGTCGCACACGCTTTCAGCGTCAACAGGATGCTGATGAGGCCGCTGCCGCTGCCGGCGGCACGCCTGCTGCACCAGCAGCACCTGAAGCTACGCCCGCGGCACCTGAGACTGCGCCACAGCCAGCACCGGCGCTTGCCCTGCCAGAAGATCGGTCTCCTGCAGCGCTGATTGACCTGCTAACCCAGGCCGAAAACAACGCCGGCAATTCTGACGACGACCGCCGGCCAGAGCAGACGGAAGATTCTGCGGCCTAGCCGGCTCTACTGCGCAACCGGCGGCAGGTCGGCTAATCGAAGCGGACCTAGCCACAAGCCGCCGTTGCGCAGATCAAACGGCAGCGCCACCTCAGCCTTACCGGTTGCGCCGCGGGCTGAGAACAGGCCAAGGCCCATCGTCAAAAGCGATTGCTGCTTGGCCTGAATCCACCCGGCTTTGATTGCGCTGGCAACCAACCGGGCTGGCTCGCGCATCCGCAGGGTAACTTTGCCCTCGCCACGCAGCGCCTTATCCAAGCCGACAACGCCTTCAGCTGTGCCTTGCAATGCACCGAATTGAACTTGCAGATCGTGCACGGTCAGCAGCCCGCCACCTGCCTGCCAGGCCCGAGCGCCGGACGCATCAAAACTGGTTGGTATCGGTTGAACCCCCGCCCGTAGAGAGGCTGACTGCAATGCCGTTCCCAGGCCGGTATCCTGTGGCAGCGTCACGTCAGCCAGATCCACTTGCAGTTCCAGCGCGTTCATAGCAAAAGGCACCTGCCCCGTCGCATCCAATCGGGCGATGGTCAACGGCGCAGCGTTCAAGGCCTCCGATTTTGCTGCCACATCTGCCAGCGCGATGACCAATTGCCATCCGGCCTCCGTGTCCCTCGGGTGGATCGCCCCTGAAGCCGCAGCAATAGTCGTTACAACTACCCCAGCCTCGCCACCTGTATCGGTGCGCCAGCGGTGCTGCCCTTCCACCAAGAAATTCAGACGCTGCGGCGCCCACGGCCGCGCCTGCACCCGCAACAGGTCTGCCACACCCTGCAACGGCTGCCGCTGGCCTGCCCCCTTGGTTTGCGTGAACGCGACGCCGTGAATGTTCCATTCCAGCTGCAGCGGAAAGCCGGACTGTTCCAGCTCCTCATAGCGCAGGTCATAGCCTTGTTTGGCCATCTGTTTCTGAACGTTGGCCAACTGGCGTTCGCCCAGGCTAATGGCAAAGAACCACCAGATGACCGCGAAACCCACAACCGCAAACGCCAAAAGGCCGACAACGGTTAACCAGAGCCGCATGGCTCCTCCTCCGCCCGTTCTACGGGCTGTAACATGGCTGACGCCAGCGCTTGCTCAAATGCTGCGCGCGGCAGACCGCTGGGAATTGGCGGATGGATTACGACACGGACGCAGCCCGGGCGACGCAAAAAGCTGTTGCGTGGCCAATACAGACCAGAATTGAGGCTGACCGGCACCACCGGCAAGTCCAGCGCGCTGTATAGCGCGCGCACTCCAGGCTGTAGTGGCACGCTTTTGCCAGGCGCAACCCGTGTGCCCTCGGGAAAGATAATCAGCGAATGACCGCTGCGCACCCGCTCGCGCGCTTGGGTTAGAAGTTTGCGCACCGCAGCCGAACCCGCCTTGCGGTCCAGCGCGATCTGGCCAGAGCGAGACAGGTACCATCCTACCAATGGTGCGCGCAGCAACTCTTGCTTCAACACAAACAGGCCATCGGGGCGAATGGTGGGGAACAGATAGGTCTCAAAGGCCGATTGATGCTTGGACGCGATCACAATCGGGCCGGGCGGCAACTCTCCCTCAATCCGATAAGTGATGCCTACAGTCCACCGAGCCCAGGTCAGTACAAACCGCCCCCAGACACCGCCCATCCACCGCGCCCATCGCGGCGGGCCCAGCAGAGTCGGCAGTCCAGCAATTGCCAACACCGCTGTGCCGAGGAAAAATCCCAAATGGAACACAAGGGCGCGCAAAATCGCCATTACTTGCGGCCTTCCCTATCAAACTCTGGCAGTGCCAATGCCAACACATACTTGCCGAATTCTACGACCACCAACCGCCATGCCCTCAAATCCAGCCACCAGGATCGCTCGGACCATTGCGGTGGGAACACCGGATGCGGGACGACCGTGATACCGGGCAGCGCTTTGCGAAACAACAGCATGCTGCGGGGCATATGATACCAAGACGTCACCAAATGCACCTGCCGTAATTTGTGCTGGCTGACCCATCGCGCCGCCGCCGCTGCATTGCCAGCGGTATTGCCTGCGTCATAGTCCAAATCCACGCAACACTCTGGCGCCGCCTGACCGGTTTCTGCCAACACCGCTGATAGCGGCGTGTTTGGATAGACACCGGTAATCAACAATCTGCCACCGCTTTGGGTCAACAATGCCAATCCGGTCGCCACGCGGGCATATCCGCCGGTTGGGACCACAATACCATCGCCGCCGGCAATGGGTGGTGGCGCCTCTATCTCTGGAAGCATACGCAGGAACAGCACAAAGCCAATCAGCCAAGCCGCAGCGATCACCACCAGCAGGCGCCTGCCCCAAACCATCACCTTAAGGCATTCGCCGCAATTGGAACGATGCGGTTCTGGCCGCCACCAATACCGTAAAAATCACAAAGCCCAACGGCACCAAAGCCAACCACACCCAATCCAATGCATCCAACCGCAGGACTGGCAAGAAGGTTTCGTCCAACTCACGGGATGCCGCCGTTAACACAACCAACAAGCCCAAGGCCAGCGCGAAGCCCAGAACAGCACTGATCATTGCGGAAATACCGGCCTGACGCACCAACCCTCGCACAACAAAGCGGTCGCTGGCACCCAATTGATGCAACAGCGTGATCGCCTGATGGTGAATCGCCATGCGGCTGAGCGTCAGGAACAACGCGGTTAACCCAGTTACGACGATCACCAGGATCAAACCCCCAGCGATACCAAGACGTAGCCAACTGACATAGTTCACCAACCTCTCCCGCCATTCGCGGTGGTTGTCGACAATAGCGTTGGCGGCCACACCGGTTGCCAGGCGAGAGATATCATCCGCTGTGGTTGTGCTGTCCTGCTGCAACTCCACATGCAAAACAGGCGGCAATGGTAGGGCCGAGGCATCAAAATCATCACCCAACCATGGCTTCAACAGGCGGCTGACGCTCTCCTTCGGGATCCGTTCTACCGAGGCGATGCCGGGCTCTGCCCGTAATCGCCGCACCAATGCGTCGGCACGGTCTTCATCCTGTGCTGCGTTATCGCTGGGCGGCAATTGCACCGTCAGGATAGTTGGTACCGCAGTTCGCCATTGCACCAGGGTTCGCTCCGCCGCCAACAGACCCGCAGTGGCTACAGTCGCCAAAAACACGGCCAGCACCAGCAGCCAAGGCAGATAGCGACTGGCAGCATCCGATTGAAATATCTGAAAGTGCCGCCGCATCAAGTCTATACCTCCGTACCGCGCAACACGCCGATTGATTGCACCTGCCCGCCAGCCAAATGCAGGACCGGGTATTGGAGGCTGCGCACCAGATGGTTGTTATGAGTCGCAATCACAACCGTCGTGCCCTCACTATGCAAGGCCTGAAACAGACGGATGACGCGCATGCCGATCTCATCGTCAATACTACCGGTAGGCTCATCCGCCAGCAGCAATTGCGGCCGGCCGATTACCGCCCGGGCAATCGCCACGCGTTGCTTTTGTCCGCCAGACAAGGTTTGCGGCAAAGCGTCAAGCCGATCCCCCAAGCCAACCCACTCCAACAACTCACTGGCCTGGGCGCGACGTTTGCTTTCGGCGACGCCATCCACCCGCAAGGGCAGGGCCACATTTTCCAGCACGCTCAGATGATCCAGCAAGCGGAAATCCTGAAACACCATACCGATTTGCCGCCGCAGCGCCGCGCGCTCGGTCCGGGGCAAAGCCATTGGGTCATGGCCCAGCACACGCAGCCGACCGCTGTTGATCGGCATGGCAAAGCCAATCACGTTCAACAGTGTGGTCTTCCCCGCACCACTGCCGCCCGTGACAAAGGTGAAGGAGCCCGGCGAGAGGGCGAATGTCACGCTGTCCAGCGCGGCACCGCCGCCAGGATAGACCACGGATACATTGTCCAGCGCGACGACTTCGGCTGGCGCTGCCGGATCCGGGCCGGCGTCGAAAGTGGGGTCGGTAATCATGCCGGACATGGGCAGGCTCTATTGGTTGCTGTCATCTGGAGTCTTTAGCATTTTGCAGGTATGGTTGGTCGATCTTTAATCTTTGGGTGAGCGCTGCAAGCCGCGTGCCGCATCTTGCTCCATCGCCTCAACCGGTTCGAGTGCCACATGCAACTGACTTGCCCTAACTGCGAAACACAATTCAGCGTTCCTGATAATGCGCTCGGCGCCAATGGACGAAGCGTTCAATGCAGCCGCTGCCAGCATGTTTGGCATGCACGGGCCGATGATCATCTGCATGACCCTTCTCAAAGTGATCCGCCGGCATTGCAGCCTGCCGATAGCGAGCCCGGTGCGGAGGTGCCGGACGCGTACGACCACGACACAGACAAACCGCCGATAGCTGGCGATGGTGACACCTATGCCGATTCGCGGCCTCCGCAAACCGCTAACGCTGTGACCAGTGTCGAAGCGCAGGTGCAAAATGTGGATGAGGCTCCGCCTGCCTGGGATCAGCCACTGCCGCCGTATCCTTATATGGAAAGGCCACCCCGCCGCCGCGGTTGGACTCGGGTGATCATCGGCTTACTGCTGCTGTTCGCGATGGCGGCCAGCTATATCCTGCGCAACGATATTGCGGAAGGCGTGCCCGCCAGCAAACGCATCTATGGGCTGGCTGGCATCCCATTGCGCCAAGTCGGCGAAGGCCTGGCATTTGTTGATCTGGCGTCCGGTGCCGCAACCGACAATCCACAAATGCTGCAGGTGAGTGGCTTCGTCCAGAATACATCCGACCTCCGCCGGGCGCTCCCATCCATCCGCATCATGGTTTTGGACTCACAAAAGAACACCCTGGCCGATGTCGTGCGTGATGCCCCGGCCCCTGTGATCGACCCTCGCGGCGTACTGCGCTTCAGCTACGAATTGCCTGCGCCAAACCAAACGGTCGAGGGATTGAAGGTTGAAGTGCGCTTCACCCGACCAGACAATCAATAACGCCCGCCAGTTCACCGCATCCATCGATGAAGGAAATGCCCAGATGACCATCGCCGATCTTGTCCAGCAAATGTCCAAAGCCGTCGCCAGCAGCGATCCACAAGCGGCCGTCCGCGCTGAAATGGAGACGCTGAAGGGCGACCTGGCCGGCATCGCTAAGATGCTGGACTACCTGCCCGGCACAGGCGGCAACGCCAATCAGGCCTTTTTCCGTGCACCAAACCTCAGCCTGCTCAAGGTCAGCTTCCCAAACGGTCGCCGCACGCCGCCGCACAATCATGGCACCTGGGCCAACATCCTTGTGCTGTCGGGCAGCGAGAAGAACACGCTCTACCGCCGCAATGCCGACGAAACGCTGGAGCGCGATCATGAGATCGTGCTGACGCCCGGCTCCCTGGTCACCATTCCTGCCAACATGGCCCATGTCGCCGAATGCCTAGGTGACGAGCCAGCCATTGGCCTGCATGTCTATGGTGCCAACGTCTTGGGCATCGACCGCTTGATGTGGGACCCGGATACACTGCAGGCACATCCACTGGATTGGCGCAAGTATGAGCCGCTGGCGCTACGAGCGTCCGCAATGAACGGTGCTCCCTGATCCAGAAGCACTGATTTTTTGGCCGGTGTGATGAAAGTCATAGGGACATTCGGTAGTTCACGATAACGTTGCAAAGATTGGGGCCACCACAACCTCTCAACATGGAGACCACTAATGTCATTTAGGTCTAAGAGCCTGACTCAAAAGTTCAGTTGCAATAGCAATACCTTGCCAGGCGTCTGGTCATGAGGCGAATGTTGGCGACATAGGCCCAAGCGGTCGAGCTTTCGATTGTCGTTTCCCAGTCTTTGGCCAATCGGCGGCAGC
>CALKDI010000070.1 GCA_938084065.1 uncultured Alphaproteobacteria bacterium | reverse complement strand
AGACCGATCAGCTCTTTGTTGCTCAGCGAATCCAGTGTTTCCGAAATCATCCGCAGCTTGAATCAACTGCCGGGTCTGGTGTCAATACCTCAATTGCCCTCCGGCAAACCCCTGTTCAACGAGGGGGGTGAGCAGTTACCTACCAAAACATCGACGTCACGCTCATTACCGATGAAAAGGCGACTCGGTCGAGAATTTTGGTGGAATTAGCGGAAATTCAACGCAAAACGACCTCTAAAGATTGGGTGGTAATATTCTTTGCCGGCCATGCGCAGGCGGACACGCTGTACAATTACTACTTTCTGCCTTGGGACTATAACAACACCTACCCGCATGCTGTTCACATCTCAGAAAATGATTTGGCGACACACCTGCGCGGTATCAAAGGCAAGAAATTGCTGGTGCTGGACACTTGCTTTGCTGGCAATCTGGCTTCCAGAACCGCAATGCGCCTGCGCAGCGGCGATAACCTCGGCGGGCGATTGCCGCTGGCCAGCGTGCGAACCTATGCAGAGCGGTTGATGGCACTGGACGACGGCTTGGTGCTGTTGGCGGCTTCTTCGCTCGATCAAACCGCCAGGGAGGCTGCCAGCCTGGGCCATGGCGTGTTCACCAGCACACTGTTGGACGCTCTGCGCAAGCCGCAGCGGTTCGGCAATCGCCAATACCCGGGCGCGCTCAGCCTTGCCGATATTCAAAGCTGGGTTGAGGAGGAAGTAATCCGCCGCTCCCGCGACCGTCAACGCCCGGTCATTACCGGCCGCACCGACCTGTTGCGCGCGCCGTTTTGGCAGGTATCAACGACGACATATAGTGGCCCATCTGATCCCAAAACCCGTGGCAACCCTGCTGAGAATACGCCGCTCGGCATTGGCCCGATTGTCTGGCAGGGCCAGTCCGCGGTCGTGGATAGCAGGCGTGGACGGTTCGTGGCTCAGCCTTTAAAGCCTTCGAGCCAGAACGCGTTATAGACCTCCGGCGGGCGGGTTGGACGCAGCCGGCTTAGCGGTGCAGTTGGAGTAACGGTCTCAAACCGGCGACCAAGGTCATCCGGCACTTGGTCTGCTCGACCCCAGCGGGAGAGGTATAGTACCGGGCGCGTGCCGATGCTGGTTGCCTCGCTCACCAACTCGTAGTGATCCCCAGCGGCCTCACCCTTGCGGAGCTTGATCCAAGCCGGCGGCGCTGGCCGCACGTAGAACAACAGTGCCGCCATTCCCGCACGGTCACTAACCATGAGCATTGCATCGGGGCGCTCGGCCAGCCGGGCTTTCACCTCCACCCCCATCTCATGCCAGCCGCGCATCCGGTGCCACGGATCGGTACCTGTCAGCGGCGCGAGGCTGGCTCCGTATAAAATTGCCACCGCAACGGCGATATGCAGTGCAAGCGACCGCCTCAACCAGCGCCCCTGTTCCTGACGCAAAAGCCAGCCGACCACCAGCACCGTTGCCGCGATATAGGAGACAGCAGCCCAATTGGCATGGGCACGTGATACCAGCGCCTGCGCCAGCATCAGCAAGAGCACGGGCAGACCAAACGCCAGTAACACACGGTCGCCGGTCGCCAACCGACGCCACCGGACAGCCGCCCAGGCAAATGCGACCAGCAAGATCGGCCCCATAATACCGAACTGTGCGCCAGCAAACTCAGCCAGCTTATGCGGTTTGAGAAGTGGGCCGCTCCAGTTGGCGTTGGCAGCTGTATGACTGAAGGCCGCCAGCTCGTGGGTCCAGTTCCACCACACATTTGGCAAGAACAGCAGCAGCCCCAATAGGATGCCCAGCCAAAGCCCAGCGGTTCGCAGCAATGGCCGCATCTCTGGCACCAGCACCAGCGCCACCGGCAGGCAGAGCAGCATGTAGATCATCGCATACTTGCTCATCAACCCGGCACCGAAGGCCAGGCCGAAGCCCGCCCACCACAACCCGCCGAAACGCCAATAGCGCACCAGACAGAGCAATGCCGCCGCCCAGAACATCAGTAGGGCCACGTCGGTCGATGCGAGTTGGGCGGAAAGGCTGATAGCGGGCAGGGTTGCCAGCGTTATTGCCGTCCACGCTGCCGCTGCGCGTTGAAATGCAGTTTCGGCATAGATGGTCCAGGCAATCCCCGCACCCAACGCCGCGGTGATGGCGTAACAGATTGGCGAGGCAAGCCGTACCGCGAATTCTGTATTGCCAAACAAAGCCGTGCCAGCACCGATCAGCCAGGCGACCATCGGCGGTTTGGAGAAATAGCCAAATGCCGGATCCAACGACCAGAACCAGTACTGTGCCTCGTCAAAAAATAGGTCGAGGTCGCTGGTGGCCAGGGCGAGGATACGCCAGGCGGTCAGAACGGCGATAAAGGCTGCCGCCATGGTCAACGGTCGGCGAGACCAGAGGGATATCATATGTGGTCAGGTCATTTTTGGTCAGGTCGACCATAATCAGGTCAACGGGGATCAGGCGTCCGGTTTGGGCGCGGCAAGCGCTGCCGCTCCCCAAACACGGCGGGGTCCGCGCTCCTGTACCACGACTGCCACGCCCCAACCAGAGCCCTCGCCAGGCGCCACATCAGTCTGCAACGTCCGAGCCTCACCATCAAACACGCCGAGCGAGCGTTGTTCGCGCACGATCTGATGATAAGCCAGCCTTTTGCCGCCGTTCTCGCCGCGCAAAATTTCCGTTTCCCGGCGTTTGTCGTAGCGTGCCAACCATATAGTCGCCCCTGCAGCCTCAGCCGCAGCGGGGAGCTTCACTTCCAGCCGGTTGTTGGGCAGCCATCGCAATATCGGCGCTGCCGGCTGTGACTCTTTCTGGGCTGCACGAACTGCAGCCCGCACCCGTTGTTCATTGGAACCGACCTCGTGCACTTGGCCATTCACAACCAATTGTGGCGTGTAGACCCGACCATTGCTGATGGTTCGACCGTACTGGTACTGCCGATTGGTACCCGCGGCTGTGCCAAATGGGTCTGGCCATCCCAGGCGATCCCAATAGGTCACGTGAAAGGCCAGCGCGACGACCTCGCCCTCCTCCGCCAACCGCCCGAGCAGGTGGTCTGCCGGTGGGCAGGAATAGCAGCCCTGCGACGTGTACAATTCCACCAGAACCGGTGGACGATCTGAGCCGGCTTGGGTTGGGACAATGGCCAGAATGACAGCAGCCAGACAGGAGATCGCTGCCAGGGCCGTCCGCACAGGTGATTGAGCAACTCGCATGTTTGCTAGGTACGGCGCGGCGCACGCCGGCGCAAGCGACAACCGTCACACGTATTGCTCACAATTGGGTCATCGCCGCGATGCGTGCCTACCCGCCGGTGGCGGCCTGCCTACCCGCCGGTGGCGACTTGTTTGCCCGTCCCTGGCGACTGTTTGTCCGTCGCTGGCGAAGAGGGGATCTGGAATATCTGGCCTGGAAAGATCAAATCCGGGTCATTGATCTGGTCGCGGTTCGCCTGGAAAATGACTGGATAGAGGACGCCTTCACCATAAATTTCCTGTGCCAACCGCCACAAATTGTTGCCGGGCTGCACCACTAAGCGGTCTGCCTTGGGCAAATCTCCCACGTTTTTTGCTTGGGCAAAGGGCAGTTCTACCGTGGCGTTCGGCCCGTTGGGCTGATCCAACTCTTCGGCCTGCAGGGTGTAATGGCCGACGTCGACACGTTCTTCCGATTGTAATGTCCAGTTGCCGTCTGCGTCAGCCTCGATGATGCCTAGCAGCTTGCCACTCAACGTTACCCGCACCCGCCGGTTGGGCGATGCGGAGCCACTGAGGATGACGTGTCCCTGGTCGTCATAATCAATCCGAGCCACAGACAAATCACCGGATTGCGGGCGGTGGGGGTCTGGCGTTTCAACCGCGGCGCGAATGGCTTTGGCCACCGTCTCTGCGGGCAGCGCAACAATTGGCGGCGGCGGCGCCTTCAGGCTTGTCACGGCCTCCGCGCGCTCACCCCCAGTTGTCGATGAAATTTCCCGAGGCTTGGGCAAAGCGTCCGGCGTTTTTGGGGCCGCCGCTACAGATTTTTGCGCCTTGACGGGGATAGCGTTCAACGAACCCTGCCCCGTCGAGTCCTCGGCGGTAGAACCGTCTGCATTGCTGTCCTTGTCTGCGGGATCAGCATCCGCATTCGAGTCCGGCATAATTGAAGCCGTGTCAGAAGAAACCGGTGTCTCTCCCCCTCCAGCAGGCATTTCCGTCGCAGTGGAGCCGCCGTTCGCGTCAGAGGCTTTGTCCAGCATACCTGTCTCAGTCGGCTGTGGACGATCTTGCCTGTCCACAGGCGGGCGGCTGGCCTGACCGTCCAAAGCCAGACGGCTGACATCCTCTTCATTCAAACCGTCACCTGCAGACGCGACCTGCGTTTCTCCACCATCAGGCTTTGGCGCCGTGTCTTCACCTGGTTTGGAGGCTAACATCGCCTGCTCGACCGGTTGCGGCGGCATAGCCTTATTGGCCTCGGCGACGACCGACGGGCGTACAGCCATCGTCTCACGCTCGGCAGCTTTTGATGGCTCCGCAAGGGGCATGGATGACTTTACAACCACTCGGGCAATGCCCGCCGATGGCTCAGGTCGCCATTGCGGATACAATTTGTTCAGTGCCGTGACGGCACCAGCCACGGTGGCGGCGACGACACAAGCCGCGACAACTACTCGCACAGGTGGCCAGTCCTTTCATCAAACTTGCGTATCTATAGCAGAAGATGATTGGTTCCCGGCAACACCATACTGCGCGATGCATTGAGTGTGTGTGTGGCAGCGGTGCCTCAACGAAAAGGACGAACCATGACCGGCAGCACCATTTGTGTTTTTTGCGGCTCTCGCTTTGGCTCAAAGCCGGCCTACCGTGACCTTGCGGAGCGCGTTGGCCGCAGATTGGCAGAGCAAAATGCCGGGCTGGTTTATGGCGGCGGCGCGCTGGGCCTGATGGGCGTGGTCAGCGACAGCGCCTTGGCCGCTGGCGGCCATGTTACCGGCATTATCCCAGGGTTTCTGCGGCATGCAGAGCGCCAGCATGACCGGTTGAGCCGCTTGATCGTTACCGATGACATGTTAGACCGCAAGCAAACCATGTTTGATCTGTCCGACGGTTTTCTGGCGTTGCCCGGTGGCGTTGGCACGCTCGACGAGATTTTGGAGGTGCTGACCTGGCGGCAATTGGGGCAGATCGACAAGCCGCTGGTGCTGCTGAGTGAGGATGATTTTTGGCAACCCTTTATCGGTGCGCTGGACCACACTATTGCGCAGGAATTTGCCGGCGACAGCATCCGCAGCCTGTATCGCCACGAATCAACGCTGGATGCAGCGTTCGCAGCTCTGGGGCTTGGCTAAACGATCCACTGACCCGACCTATGGCGCAGATACACCAGAAGCGGTGACCGTTATGGTCCGTGCCGGACCTTAGCAGGAGACAGATCGACAATGGCCAAGATCAAAGTGAAAACCCCGGTCGTCGAGCTCGACGGCGATGAGATGACCCGCATCATGTGGGATTTCATCAAGCAGAAGTTGATCCTGCCCTATCTCGACATCGACCTGAAATACTTCGATCTGTCGATGCAGTCGCGCGATGCGACCAACGATCAGATCACCGTCGACAGCGCCAAGGCGATCCAGGAATACGGCGTCGGCGTCAAATGCGCGACGATCACGCCGGACGAAGGGCGGGTGAAGGAGTTTAACCTCAAACAAATGTGGCGCTCGCCGAATGGCACGATCCGCAACATTCTGGGCGGCACGGTGTTCCGCGAGCCGATTATCTGTAAGAACGTACCGCGACTGGTACCGGGCTGGACCCAGCCGATTGTCATTGGCCGGCATGCGTTTGGCGATCAATACCGCGCGACGGATTTTGCCGTGCCAGGCCCTGGCAAACTGACCATGCGGTTTGAGCCGGCAGACGGTGGCCCGGTGATCGAACGCGAGGTTTTCCAGTTCGAAGAGCCGGGCATCGCGCTCGCCATGTACAATCTGGATGAGTCGATCCGCGGGTTCGCGCGGGCCTGCCTGAATTATGGCCTGCAGCGGAACTACCCCGTCTATCTGTCGACCAAGAACACGATCCTCAAGGGCTATGACGGCCGGTTCAAAGACCTGTTCGAGGAGGTGTTCAACAAGGAGTTCAAACGCCAGTTTGATGCCCAACGACTGACCTATCAACACCGCCTGATCGACGACATGGTGGCCTGCTGCCTGAAGTGGGAGGGCGGCTATGTCTGGGCTTGCAAGAATTATGACGGCGATGTGCAGTCCGACACGGTGGCGCAAGGCTATGGCTCGCTGGGCCTCATGACCTCGGTGTTGATGACGCCCGACGCCAACACGGTGGAGGCGGAGGCGGCGCACGGCACCGTGACGCGCCACTATCGCATGCACCAGCAAGGGCGGGTGACTTCGACCAACCCCATCGCCTCCATTTTCGCCTGGAGCCAGGCCTTGAAGTATCGCGGCCAGATGGACGATACGCCAGATGTCGAGCAATTCGCGGCGGCGCTTGAGAAGGTCTGCGTTGCTAGCGTCGAAGGCGGTGCGATGACCAAAGATTTGGCCATCCTGATCGGGCCGGAGCAGGATTGGATGACGACCCAGGAATTCTTGGCGACATTGGATGAGAACCTGCGGAAGGCATTGGCATAGAGAGCGTCGCATTTACGATGTTGCAAGGGGGAGGTCTTCGGGCCTCCCCCTTTGCGTTGTGGCGCGGTAAGGTGTGGTCAAAGGCCAAACACGAAGGAAACACCATGACCAATTGCGTACACGACCACCGCCACTGGGCCGACAAATGGGGCGAGGGCGACCAACTCGGTGCTGGCCATCTGCTAACCCCCGCCAATACCTTGCAAGCGCTGAAAGAGGTGCAGCGGGGCGAGGTCTGGGACCTGTCTTTCGAGACTGAGATGGGCGCACCAGGGTTCAAGCCAGCACAGACTCCCTTCATCATGAGCGCGTCGTCTACCGCCCGGAATTCGGTCAAGCGCCGCCGCGCGATGGGGGCGACCAACGACGCCGGCTCCAACCTGGAACGGATCGAGATGACCACCCACGTGGGCACGCACATGGATGCGCTGGGGCATTTCTCTAAGGGTGATTTGCTGTATGGCGGCCATCCGGTGGATGACACTGTCGACGACTGGGGCCTGCTGAACTTGGGCATAGAGCACTGCCCGCCGATCATCAGCCGAGGTGTCATGCTGGATGTGGCTGGCGCTGACGGCGGCCAGTTCCTGGAGAATGGCCGCGCCGTTGGCCCCGACGATCTGAAGCGCGCGCTCGATAAGGCCAAGCTGGCGCTGCGGCCCGGCGACGTGGTGTTCGTTCGCACCGGGTGGGGCAAGTTCTTCATGACCGACAACGACAAATACCTCTCCGGCGAGCCAGGCCTGAACGAAGCCGCCGCGCACTTTCTGACCAGCCAGGACGTCGTCGCCATCGGCGCGGATAACATGGCGGTGGAAGTC
>CALKDI010000069.1 GCA_938084065.1 uncultured Alphaproteobacteria bacterium | reverse complement strand
CCTCGAACGGCATCGCCGGACCAAGCACGCTGAAAGTCGCGTTCGTTGTTGAAAGGTCCATGACCGTGAGCGTCTGTAGGCCCGTGTTGGTGATGGTAACGACAGCATCCCGGGTGTCACCCACGACTACCTGGCCGAAGTCGAGGCCCGCCGCGCCAAGACTCTGGACGAAATGCGCCCCGACGCCGTCGCCCGCCGCCGCAAGACCGGCCACCGCACCGCCCGCGAAAACATCGCTGATCTGGTTGACGAGGGCAGCTTCCACGAATACGGCGCGTTCCAAGTGGCGGCCCGGCGCAATCGCTCCACAATGGAGGAGTTGATCGACCGCACGCCTGCGGACGGCTTGATCGCCGGCCTCGCCCATATCAACGGCGACACGTTCGCAGACGAGCACTCCCGCGCCATGGTCATGAGCTATGACTACACCGTGCTGGCAGGCACACAGGGCTTCAACAACCACCACAAAAAAGACCGCATGTTCGCGCTGACGGCGGAAATGAAGCTGCCGCTGGTGATCTTTGCGGAGGGCGGCGGTGGCCGGCCTGGCGACACGGACAAGTTTTTCTCTGCCGACCTGCACATCCCGGCCTTCAGCCTATTTGCTAAGCTATCTGGCTTAGTACCGATGGTCGGGATTACGACGGGCCGGTGCTTTGCCGGCAACGCCGTGCTGCTGGGCTGTTGCGATGTGGTGATCGCGACAGAGGGCTCTAACATCGGCATGGGCGGCCCGGCGATGGTCGAGGGCGGCGGCCTGGGCGTTTACACGCCTGACGAGGTCGGCCCGATGGACGTGCAAACCGCCAGTGGTGTCGTCGATATCGCGGTCAAGGATGAGGCGGAGGCAGTGGCCGTCGCCAAGAAATACCTGAGCTATTTCCAGGGCGCGACCAGCGACTGGACCACCAGGGATCAGCGCTGGTTGCGCCGAGCCATCCCGGAGAACCGCCTGCGTGTCTATGAGGTTCGGGAGGTGATCGAGACTCTGGCGGATGAGGATTCCGTCCTGGAGATCCGCAAGGACTTCGGCCAATGCATGATCACCAGCTTCGCTCGGATTGAGGGCCGTCCCATTGGCATCGTCGCCAACAATCCCAAACACCTGGGCGGCGCTATCGACTCCCCGGCGGCGGATAAGGCCGCGCGCTTCCTGCAACTCTGTGATGCCTACGACATCCCCGTGCTGTTCCTGGTGGATACCCCCGGCAACATGGTCGGCCCCGAGTATGAGAAGACCGCGCTGGTGCGCCATTGCTGCCGGGTCTTTGTCATCGGCGCGAATATGAGCGTGCCGTTCTTCACCGTCTCGCTGCGCAAGTCCTATGGCCTCGGCGCGCAAGGCATGGCGGGCGGCAGCTTCCATGCGCCGTACTTCTCGGTCGCCTGGCCAACGGCGGAGTTTGGCGGCATGGGGCTGGAAGGTGCGGTCAAGCTTGGCTATCGCAACGAGTTGGCGGCTATCGAAGATACAGCAGAACGCCTGCGCGTTTATGAGGAGAAGGTTGCTGCCATGTACGATCAGGGCAAGGCGCTGTCTGCAGCGACGAACTTCGAGATCGACAATGTTATCGACCCGGCAGACACCCGGGATTGGCTCCTGGCCGGATTGCGAGCCTCGCCGCCGCCAAAGTCACGGGACGGCAAGAAGCACTCTTGGATCGATACGTGGTGAGGAGTGAGCCCATGTCCATCGGCACCCAACTCGACTTGCCCGCAGAAATCCAGGCTGCGATTCAGAACGCCATCGCCGTGGTAGATGCCCATATGGCCGGGCTGAACGCGCGCGATCCCGACGCCATCGCCGCCAGCCTTCATTTCCCGCACTACCGCCTGGCCGGCAACGCGTTCAAGGTGTGGGAGACGTCAGCCACCTACCTGGACGACTTCTTCGCTAGGGCAGGCGAAGGTTGGGCGCGCAGCCAATGGAACCGCCAAACCGTGATTCATGCGGAGGCCGACAAAGTCCATCTCGACATGGAATTCACGCGGTTCCGCGCCGACGAATCCGAACTTGGTACCTATCGCTCAATCTGGGTCATTACCCGCATAGAGGGCCGTTGGGCCGCGCAGCTGCGCAGCAGTTTTGCCGGCTAAGCCGCCGCCTCTGGACATCTGACCTCCTTCGCGCCACCATCGCCGGCGCTTGAACCGCTGCTTAAGGACCGGACTTCCATGCCCATCATCAACCGCATCGCCGATCTGCAAGATGAGATGACCGTGTGGCGCCAGGACCTGCACGCCCATCCAGAAACCGCGTTCGAGGAGGTCTGGACCTCCGACTATATCGCCGACAAGCTGGAAACCTTCGGCATGGATGAAATCCATCGCGGCATTGCCAAGACCGGCATCGTTGCCGTGCTGCGCAACGGCAACAGCAACAAGTCCATCGCGCTCAGGGCCGATATGGACGCGCTGGATATCCTTGAGGCCAACGATGTGCCGTATAAGAGCCAAATTCCTGGCAAGATGCACGCCTGCGGGCATGACGGCCACTCCACCATGCTGTTGGGCGCTGCAAAATATCTGGCGGAGAGCCGGAATTTCGATGGTACCATCTATTTCATCTTCCAGCCAGCGGAGGAGAATGAGGGCGGCGGTCGGGTCATGGTCGAGGAAGGCCTGTTCGACCGCTTCCCGGCCCAGGCGGTCTATGGCATGCACAACGCGCCCGGCCTGCCGGTGGGTGAAATGGCGATGCGCTCCGGCCCCTCTATGGCCGGATACGATATTTTTGAGATTGAGATCGAAGGTTATGGCAGTCACGCCGCCCGGCCGAACCAGGGTGTTGACCCGATTGTGGTGCAGGCGCAGATCGTGCTGGGACTGCAAACCATCGCCAGCCGCAACGTCAACCCGATTGAGTCGGTGGTGGTGAGCATCACCCAGGTGCACGGCGGCGACACCTACAATGTCATCCCGCAGACGGTAAAGCTGTGTGGCACCGTGCGCTGCTTCAAACCGGAAATCCAGGACCAGACCGAAGCGCGGATGCGCACGCTCTGCGAGAGCATTGCCGCCGCGCACGAGGCGACGGCCAAGGTGCACTACGAGCGGCGCTACCCGCCGACGGTGAATGACGAGGCGCACATGCACAAATGCGCCGCCGTCGGCCGTTCCCTCCTGGGCGATGATAAGGTCGCCACTGACGCGCCCCAGGGCATGGGCTCCGAAGATTTCTCGTTCATGCTGAATGAGAAACCAGGCTGTTACATCCGCCTCGGCAATGGCGAGGTCGGCGATACAGGCGGCGTCGTGGTGCACAATCCGCGCTATGATTTCAACGATGCGGCATTGCCGTTCGGCGCCAGCTATTGGGCCATGCTGGTCGAGCAGGAGCTTGCCCGAAGCTGATAACCGCGCTAGTGGTTCGATGCAAACGGATGGTACCCATTCGTTTGCTGAATCGAACCACCAACATATTGAAAAAGTGGCCTGATTCACTAAGCGCTTGCGGATTCAAGCGTTTCGATCAGACCACTAGGCGATCGGTCGTGACCACAAACGCCTCACCTTCGCCCAGCGACCAACCCTCGAACGACCCCGTCGGGCCCCCGCTCGGGCTAGGCGGACGCGTGCCGGTGCTTTGGCGCCGCTGGCGTATTCGGCAACGCTTGGGCATGGGCCTGATCATCGCGGCGGTTGTCAGCGCAATGCTGACCTATGCGGTTTTCACTGGATCGGTCCCATTCCTGCCGGCCAGTCCCTCCGTCCTGCTGGCGCTACTCAATCTGGATTTGGTGCTGTTTCTAGCCGTTGTCATCATGATCGCCCGTCGAGTTGTGCGGTTATGGGGCCAGCGAAGGCGCGGCATGGCCGGGTCCGGCTTGCATGTGCGGTTGGTGTTGTTGTTCAGCCTTGTTGCCGGCCTGCCAACGGTTCTTGTGACGACCTCCAGCGTCGTGTTCCTGCACTTTGGCCTACAAGGCTGGTTCAGTCAGCAAATCGACAAGGCCCTGGATGATTCCCTGACCGTTGCGGACGCATACCTGAAAGAGCACAGCCGCGCTGTTGCCAGGGATACGCTGGCTGTTGCTGCAGATTTGCGCCGGGACGCTGGTGAGGTGGGGACAGAAGAGGGCGCGCTGACGGCCTTTCTGGAACGGCATTTGCGCTGGCGTGGATTGCAGGCCGCCATCGTTTTCTCCGCAAACGGCAAGGTCGATTCCCGTGCTGGCGACCTGAGTTCGATGGCCAAGGAGGTGGTTCCCGACTGGGCCATTGCCGACGGACGCAAA
>CALKDI010000068.1 GCA_938084065.1 uncultured Alphaproteobacteria bacterium | reverse complement strand
TCGGGATGCCGAGATTGAGGCCCGCGAGGGGCAAATCTCGTTGCTGGATCAGAAGTTGTCGATCTTCGCGGCAGAGATCCAAGAGCGTGATTACCGGATCGAGAAGCTCAAGCATGAGTTGGCCGGTTTGCGGCGTCACCGGTTTGGCTCCCGCTCCGAAGCCCTCGATCAGCTTGAACTGACACTGGAAGAAGAAGAAGAGATCGCGCGGGCCGCGGCAACACCGCCGGGCGAGGACGATAAGGCCAATCAGACCAACGGCGAGAAGCGCAAGCCCCGCCGTAAGCCCTTGCCCGAACATCTGCACCGCAACGAACAGGTTCTCTCCCCAGGCGAGGCCTGCAATGCCTGTGGCGGATCGCTGAAGACACTCGGCGAGGATGTCACCGAAGAGCTGGAATATGTCCCCGGTAGGTTCGTCGTGAACCGGATTGTGCGCCCGCGCATGGCGTGCTCGTGCTGCGACCAGATCTGCCAGGCACCGTTGCCATCGCGTCCCATTGAGAAAGGCCGACCAGGCCCAGGCCTGCTGGCGCATGTGCTGGTGAACAAATTTTCCGATCATCTGCCGCTTTATCGCCAAAGCCAGATCTTCGAGCGCGAGGGCATTGACCTGGACCGCTCGACCCTGGCTGATTGGGTCGGCAAGTCGGCGGCTTTACTGGAGCCGCTGGCCGCCGCGATCCAGCGCTACGTGCTGTCGGGACAGGCGATCTTCGCGGATGATACGCCGGTGAACATGTTGTCGCCCGGAGCAGGCAAGACCAAGCCCGCGCGCCTGTGGGCCTAGGTCCGGGATGAGAGGCCATGGGCCGGCCCGTCGCCACCGGCAGCGTTCTACCGCTTCTCGCGGGACCGCAAGGGCGAACAGCCGGCCGGGCATCTGCAGAATTATTCCGGCTGGATGCATGCGGATGGCTATACCGGCTTCAACGAGCTCTATCGCTCAGGCCGCATCCGTGAGGTCGCGTGTTTGGCCCACATCCGGCGCAAGTTTGTCGATGTGTTCAAGTCGCAAGGCTCAACCATTGCCGAAGAGGCGGTCAAGCGTATCGCCTGTCTCTACGCCGTTGAGCAACAAGCGCGAGGATTGTCGCCGGACGAGCGGGTTCAGCTCCGGCAAGCCCATGCCCAACCTATCCTCGACGATCTGGAAGCCTGGCTGCAGGCCCAGCTCTCGAAGATCTCCGGCAAGTCTGAACTCGCCAGGGCAATCCGCTATGGCCTGACCCGGATGAAGAAGCTGCGGCCCTACCTCGACCATGGCTTCCTGGAGGCGGACAATAATTCTGCCGAGCGATCAATGAGGTGTGTGGCTCTCGGCAGGAAAAATTATCTCTTCATGGGTTCCGAGCGCGGCGGTCAATCGGCAGCCATCGCCTATACCTTGATCGAGACCGCCAAGCTGAACGGCGTCGATCCGCAGGCATGGCTGACAGACGTGTTGAGCCGCATTGCCGATCACAAGATTAATCGGATCGACGAACTCCTGCCTTGGCGTTGCGCTGCAGCCGCAGCGTAACTGACACGCCCGTCTGACCGCCAGAGCGGCTTCACCGGACGGTAACGATTCAGCAGCTTTGGCCAAAGTGATATTGGTGGCTTCAACGGGTTTCAAAAAGGGCACTTCTGTTATCTAAAAACTGTCCCGTATACGCCGACGGCGTAGCCGAGGAGCACCGATAGCTAGGTCACTCAAACAGGTGCTGCGGAATATCGTACTGGGCTCGGTTGATTATCGGACGCAGCAATTCAACGGTGCTGCCACTGGAATACAATCCGTAAGTGATCGTCTTCACCTTGTGACCAACAGATCGTCCGGCCTCTAACTCAGGTACACCTGCCCGCTCAAGACACGTGATCAACGACCGTCTTGTCGAATGGAAATCATGGGCGCGGGTGAAACCGAGAGAAGTCTTTAGGCGGCTGAAGTTGCCCCCTAGCGTGTTGGATCGGAAGCCATACTTGTCCATGTGGAGTCCTTCATAGAGCCACGTCGGCCCCACAATCCTGTCAACGATAGGTTGGATGCGGTCATGTATCGGTACCAGCCTAGCAGCAGCGTCGGTCTTGCCTTCGAGGACTGTGAAGACACCTTTCCGTATGTGCTCAGGCTTAAGGCTGCATATCTCCTCAATGCGCATACCGCTGTGACAACCGATCAGGATCAAGGACCGCAACACAGGGTCAGCCGCTGTTAGCAATTGGACCAGCTGCTCGTCGGTGTAGGATGTCTTGGTCTTCTTCGTTGAAGCTGGCGGTAACAATCGCTTGAACGGGGTCGGGCGTTCCCAGTCAAACTTCGCTGCGCAATGCTGCCAGAAGTCACCCAAGTGGGCCATGTAGACGCCCATGGTTGACCGTGCCAAGTGGCTTTGGGATGCGATCCAGACACGTAGGTTCGCTCTGGTGATATCAGTGATGTAGACCGCACCTGTCGCCTTCGTGAACGTACCGATGATATGGACCTTTGAATCTTTGGTCTTCTCGGTCAGCGGTTTGAACGAGAGATATTCCGGTATTTCGTCAGCGATACGGTGGAGGTTCCCGACTGCATAGCCGAAGACTTTGTCGGCATCTGCCGAACCATCAATCACATTCAACAGATGCTCTTTGGCTTCCCGCTCAGGATCAAGGTCATGGACCACCGAGGTGCCATCTTTGAATTCGTGGGTGTAAGTCCATGGCCCCTTGGATGCCTCGTCATACCACGCTTTAGCCCTCGTAGCAGCGTCAGCAGTTGGGTCATTGGATAGCCGTGCCTGTTCCAGACGTTCAAACCAGTCATGCAGGTGTTTGACCTTACGTCGCTCTGCTGTGGTGCGGTCAGTTGTATGAAGACTTTTGGTAAGACGGACGACACCGATAGCCGGACGCAGGGCCTTTGGGACATCGAGGAATACGCTGTAGTTGCCCTTGCGAAGCTTTAGATACGTGGTTGTCTTGGGCCTAGGCATTGTCTGTTCCTCATCAGTGTTACAACACAGCCTACGATACAAATCTTGGGTAAGTCCAGCAGGAACACTGGTTCACAGTAGTTTCATGAGTACCACCTCTATGCTGTGCCGCATGACGTCACCCGCGAGCGCATCCGTCAATATGGACCGCCGGTGGCGATCAAATCGCAGCCGGGCGATGCTGTTATCTTCGATTGCAACTTGCTGCATGCCTCTGGCCATAACCTTTCGGCAGACGATCGGTGGCAGGCGTATCTCTGTTATAACACGTGCGCGAACCGTCCCGACGATGTGGAAAGCCCGCGGCCGGCCTATGTTCGTGGCACCGATTGGGATGAGCCATTGGATGTTGCCGACGATAATGCATTGCAGTGCCTCACGCGCTTATGACGAGAACTTTATTGGCGTTTGGCCGCGAGATCCGTCATCTTGGCCATGGTGCGTTCTAGATCGAACAGTGGGAGGCCGTCATGGCTTTACGCGAACGACTAGGAATTTTGTTAGGATTGAAAGTGTTAGCCGCGGCAACTGTCGCAGCTGTAATGCTGTCCGGTGCGCCGGCAAAAGCGGATGGCGGTGTGCGCATTGTGCTGGGTTTCCCAGCCAGTGTGGGCATAGTCTTTGGCCTGCCCAACAGGGGCCATTATAACCGCGACTATCGCCGGGACACTCGTCGTGGTGATCACTATCGACATGACCATCGCCGAGATCGTCGCGTTGTCCATCGCCAGCGGCATCGCAATGATCGGCATGATCGTTGGTCGCGGCATGACCGACGGTATGATCGTGGTCGCGACTATGACCGCCGCAGCGATCGGCGCAGGCATCGTCGTGGGCCAACCCACCATGGCGACCGGCACCATCCGTGAGCCTGATTTGAGCCCTAAGGCAGAGCGGCCACAGACCATTACGGTTTGTGGCCGCTCTGTACTTCTGCGCCGGCAATGGCGAGGATAGCTGTCCCCCTCCCCCTTTTGCGACGGCCCGTTTCATGACCTTGCCCCACGCTCTGACTGGCATCCGTGTGCTGGATTTCACCCGCGTTCTTGCCGGACCCTACATTACCATGGTGTTGGCAGACATGGGGGCGGAGGTCATCAAGATCGAAAACCCCGATGGCGGCGATGACACCCGCCTGTTCCGTCCACCAGAACGTGGCGACGAGAGCTTCTATTTTTTGGCTGTCAACCGGGGCAAAAAAAGCGTTACGGTCAATATTACCACCGACGAGGGCCGCGCGCTGCTCAAGGAATTGGCCGCGGAATGCGACGTGCTGATCCAGAATTTTCGCCCAGATGTGATGCAGCGCTATGGCATGGATTATGAGGCAATGCGGGCCGTCAATCCACGGCTGATCTATGCCTCCATCAGCGGTTATGGCGATGACAGCCCTTACCGGCTGGTGGCAGGCTATGACCAGATCGCGCAGGGTGAGGGTGGGCTGCAATGGCTAACCGGCCATGGCGATGCACCGCCAGTCCGCGCTGCGGCCAGCATTGCTGACACCTTCACCGGGCTGCACACGGGCATGGCGATCTTGGCGGCTTTGCGGGCGCGGGATATCACGGGCGAGGGCCAATATATCGACCTGGCGCTACTTGATTCCGTCATCGCGGTCACCGGCTTTATGGCGCAAATGGCGATATTCAATGGCGAAGATCCGGCCCGGCCAGGCAATGGGTCGGGCCTGTTGGTGCCGGTCGGCCTGTTTGCCTGCGCCGATGGCGATATGAACCTGCTGATTGGCAACGATCGGCAGTTCCAACGCTTTTGCCGGGATGTGATCGGCAAGCCGGAATGGGCGGATGATCCACGATACGCAAACCTCACCGGACGCCAAGCGCACGCCGAAGATCTGGTGAGCGCTGTCGTAGAGATCCTGTCACAGAAACCGCGCGATCATTGGATTGAGACCTGCCGCGCCGCCGGTGTTCCAGCCGGCAGTGTGCGCTCACCGTTGGAGGCCATCGCCGCACCAGAACCGCGGGCACGCAACCTAATCCAGGAAGTGGACCATCCGACCGCAGGCAAGTTTGAGACTGTCGGCAGCCCGATCAAAATGTCAGGCACACCGCCAAAGCCTGCCAGCCCGGCACCGCTACTGGGGCAACACACAGACGACGTGTTAGCGGATGTGCTAGGATATGATCAGGCTCGAATCGCAGCGCTGCGAAAGGGCGGCGCTATCGGGTGATTGGAGCCCCTAACCTTTAGAGGAGGCACCGGCATGTCCAATCCAGCAGCGTTAGAAATTGCCAAAGACCCTGGCCAAGGCCCGCAGCGCAACGGCCTGTTAGCATGGGTTTTTGCACTATTGGCAGCGCTTGGCGCTCTTTTGGTGCGGTGGTTCAGCAAAAAGCATCCAGCCGATTTTGATGAGGTGGTCGGCGCTTGGGCTTCCCCGGAGATTAACATCACGCCGGGGGTTAACCGCCCGGTGCCGCGACCGCTGATCATTAGCGACTGCAAGCGTGGGATTCTGGTCTACAGTGCCGTCATCAACACTGTAAAAGCGTGCACGCCAGCTGAAAGAGCGGCAGCATTAGCCCAGGCGGACGGCGCATTGCTCACCTATTTCCAGAACAATTTCCAATGCCGCAATCCGAATTGCATTCGCAAGGAAGCCCCGTTGGTTTGGTCGGGAACCCGGTGCTTTGCCAATCCGACGGCTGCTTCCGGTGCCGTGCTGCGGCGGTTCCAATGCCGGGTGGAGCTATAGCTTTTGCTCCAGCAGTGAGGTTGCTACTCGACCACCTCACCCCACAGGTCATAGGCATCAGCGTCGGTGACACGGACGCGGACGATCTCGCCGATTTGCAGTTCGTTTTCGCCGTCTAGGTAGATGTTGCCGTCGATTTCGGGCGCATCGGCGTAGGTACGGCCGGTGGCTTCGTCCTCGTCGACGTCGTCAATGATGACGTCCAGTTCGCGGCCTATCTTGGCGATCTGCTTTTTGGCGCTGATATCCTGCTGCAGCTCCATCAACCGGTCATAGCGCTCCTGCTTGACCTCTTCCGGCACGGCGCCGGGCAGGTCGTTGGAGGGCGCGCCGGCCACGGGTTCGTATTTGAAGCAGCCGAGGCGGTCGATCTGAGCGTCTTCCAGCCAGTCGAGCAGATCGTCGAAATCCTCTTCCGTCTCGCCGGGGAAACCAACGATGAAGGTGGAGCGGATGGCGAGATCGGGCACGATTTTGCGCCAGGCAGCCAGGCGCTCCAGCACCTTCTCCTGATTGGCAGGGCGACGCATTGCCTTGAGCACGCGTGGGCTGGCGTGCTGGAAGGGAATATCGAGATAGGGCAGGATTTTGCCCTCGGCCATCAGCGGCAGCACATTATCCACATGCGGATACGGGTAGACGTAATGCATCCGCACCCAAACGCCGAGCGTGCCCAGAGCCTGTGCCAAATCCAGGAAGCGAGTCTGGTATTCCGTACCCTTCCAGTTGCTGGCCGCGTATTTCAGGTCCTGGCCGTAAGCGCTGGTATCCTGGCTGATCACCAGCAATTCCTTAACGCCGGAGCGCACCAGGGCCTCTGCCTCGAACATCACCTGCGCCAAGGGCCTGCTGACCAGATCGCCGCGCAAGTGCGGGATGATGCAGAACGAGCAGCGGTTGTTGCAGCCCTCGGAAATTTTCAGGTAGGCGTAGTGGCGAGGCGTCAGGCGCAGGCCCGCCTCCGGTACCAGATCCTGATACGGGTCGTGGGCGGGGGGTAGAACGTCATGGATTGCGCCCATTACCTGCTCATACTGGTGCGGGCCGGTAATGGCGAGGACGCCCGGATGCTCGCGGCGGATCAGGTCGGCTTCTTTGCCGAGGCAGCCGGTGACCACGACCTTGCCGTTTTCGGCCAATGCCTCGCCGATGGCCTCCAGGCTTTCAGCCCGGGCGCTATCGAGGAAGCCGCAAGTGTTGACCAGCACCATATCCGCGCCGGCATAGTCGCCGACGATCTGGTAGCCTTCAGCGCGCAGGCGCGTGACGATGCGTTCGGAATCGACCAGGGCCTTGGGGCAGCCGAGGCTGACCAGTCCGACTTTGGGGGAAGCAAGTTCCATGGTTTATCTCTGTCCTGGCAATGGTTCGGCGGTCTGTGGCTCTGGTCCATACAGTGGCCGGTATTGTTCGATTGTCTCGCGGGCGGCTTGCAATTCTTGCAGTGAGCCGTTGCGCACCAGCGCCAGGCCCTGCTCCAGCGCCCGTTTCAGGCTGGCGTAATCCTCGTTCGCCTCCTGCTCGGCACATTCCAAGTAGCGGCGCATGTGCAGCAGATACTGGTTAAAGCCCTCGACCGCCAGATTGAATGTCTGTGCATCCGTGACCTGGACGTTTGGCGCGCGGGGCTTGTAACAGCGGGTGGAGTCCCAAACGCGGTAATCGGTGACCTCCGGTCGGTCGAGTGCGCCCGCATGAGCGTGATCGGCCCCCGCAGTGAGCATCACTGCACACAGGGCTATCACTGCACAGGAGGCTATCACCGCACAGGGAGCCATCAAGACGATCGACCGCAGGCCCAGCATTAATGGATCAATCCTCTCGGTTGCGTTTGACACGGCGGGTGACCGCGCTGGCCGTTAGCAAAATGCGCTCTCCTGCCATGATCTGGCCGCGAACAAAGATCAGCTTGCCACCACGTCGGACTATCTCTGCGCGCGCGATTAGGAAATCGCCGACCTCGCCGGCACTGATGAACTGGGCATCCAACTGCACCGTGATGGCCCGCTCATCTGGCAGGCCTTCGCGGGCTGCAGCGCATAAGGTGAGGTCGGCCATGGTCATCAGCAAGCCCCCATGCGTTACACCGCCGGAGTTGCAATGTTTTTCCTCAACCAGCAGAACAACACGCGGATCGCCAGCGGGTTCCAAGGGCTCATAGAACGGGCCGGAGGCAATTTCGTACGGGTCGACGGGATCCGTGATGCGATAGGCCGTCGGGAAATCAGCCGGTGCAAGGCTCATCGGCGGCGATACTCCTGCCGGTGGGTTGTAGGCGGGGGTGGAAGATGCGCAGGTATACACAGGGCAGAGGTTGCAGCCAACCGTGCGTCCGCGCGACCTTGGACCTATCTGCGCCGCCGCATGTCATCCCATTGCATGACCATGATCCCGCCCAGCACCAAGGCTGCACCGGCGGATTGCAGCGGTGACAGCACTTCGGCGAACAGCACGTACGCGGCGATGATACTCACCACGGGCTGTAAATTGGTCAGCATCGCGCTCTTTGCCGGGCCGATATGATGGATGGCGACGTAGAATAACGGGATAGAGCTTGCCTGTAACACAGCAACCCCCAACATTCCGGCCCACCCCCCGGGTGCCGTTGGCAGGATGATGGCGTCGGTCGCTACGGCGACAGCGATCAGGCAAAGCGCGGCCACCAGAGCCATGTGCCAGAACATCACCCACCGGTCGCCGCGGGGGAATACCCTGGAGCTGCCGATAACGTTGATGGTGGTGGCGATAGACGCCGCCAGGCTGAGCGCGATGCCCATGGGGTGTGCTGTCTCGAAACTCACGCCCAGCATGAGGGCCAGGCCGATGAACGCGACCGCGACGGCCACCATCTGAAACCCACCCGGCCATCGACGCGCCAGTGCGGCCTCACACAGCGCAATTAAAGGTGGGAAGGTGAAGAACAGCAGTGCTGCCAGCCCGATGGAGATGAATTGGACGGCTGCAATGTTGGCATAGAACATCACCGCCATTGGCAGGCCGAGCAAGAAACACAGGAACCATAGCCGCCAGGGCAGCCGTAAATCGCGCTTGGTCACCAGGCAGAACACCCCGGTCAGCACCACCAGCAGGCTGGCGCGCAAGACCGCCACGGTCACGCCATTGGTGCCGCCTTCAAACGCAAACCGCGCCACCGCCACCGCCAGACCAAGCCCGACGGAGCAGGATAACGCTGCTACAATGCCAATCATCACGCCTGTGCTGCCTTCTAGAGCTGACCTCGATCGATTAGACCGAGTATCGCTCCTGCGGCACGTGTTGGATCACGTCAGGCCGCGGATTACCGGAATACCAAGGTCCTTGATCTTCTTGCGCAATGTGTTGCGGTTCAAGCCCAACATTTTCGCCGCCTGGATTTGATTGCCACGGGTGGCGCTGAGCGAGAGGCGAATTAGCGGCCCTTCAACCTCACGCAGCACCCGGTCATACAGGCCAGGCGGTGGTGGCAGGTCGTCATGGGCATCAAAATAGCGTTTCAACACGCGCTCAACTGCGGCTTCCAGTCCTTCGTCGGCTGAGATGGTGGATCTGTTCTCCTCGGTGTCTGGCATTGGCGTCAGGTCCGCCAGTTCCAGCTCTACCGATTCGAGTGAGATGACATCGTCGGCGTAGAGCGCCACCAGGCGGCGAACCAAGTTTTCCAGCTCGCGCACATTGCCGGGCCAGCGGTGTTGGCGCAGGCGGGCGATAGCCGCAGGCTCCACCCGCTTTTGCGGCAACCCTTCCTCGGCCACGCGGCCCAGGAAGTGGTGCAACAGGTCTGGGATATCCTCCAACCGCTCCCGCAGGGGCGGCAGGCGGATCGGCACCACGTTCAGGCGGTAGTAGAGATCCTCACGGAATTGGCCGAGGCGGATCAGTTGACGCAAATCGCGGTGGGTGGCTGCAATGATGCGCACGTCCGCGCGAATTGGCGTGCGACCGCCTACAGTGGTGAACTCCCCCTCCTGCAACACGCGCAGCAGGCGGGTTTGCGCCTCCAACGGCATGTCGCCGATCTCGTCCAGAAACAGCGTGCCGCCGGCGGCTTGTTCGAACCGACCGGCGGACCGTTGCACAGCGCCGGTCAACGAACCCTGTTCGTGGCCGAATAGCTCGCTCTCGATCAGGTCGCGCGGCAGTGCGGCCATGTTGACAGCAACGAACGGCCCGTGACCACGCCGGCCATAATCATGCAGCGCGCGGCTGACCAATTCTTTGCCTGTGCCGCTTTCGCCGTGGATCATGACGGTCAGGTCCGTGCTCATCAGGCGGGCTAAGACCCGGTAGATTTCCTGCATGGCCGGTGAGCGGCCAATCAGCGGCAGGTCTTCGCTCTCTCGCTCATCTGCCGGCGGTGCGTTCGCGGGTTCAATCAGCGCGCGCTCAACCGTTCGCACCAATTCGCGCAGATCGAAGGGTTTTGGCAGGTAATCGAACGCGCCGCGCTCCGTCGCTTTCACGGCGGTCAGCAGGGTGGAGTGTGCGCTCATGACGATGACGCGCAGGTCTGGTCGGCGTTTCTTGATGCGGGGGACAAGGTCCAGTCCGTTTTCATCCGGCATGACCACGTCGGTGATAACCAAATCGCCGTCACCGTCATCGACCCAGCGCCACAACGTTGCAGCGTGGGCCGTGGCCTTCACGTCATAGCCAGCCCGAACCAGCGCCTGGGTGACGACAGTTCGAATGGCACGATCATCATCCGCGATCAGGATGGTGGCTGATTTCATCGCGTACTCTCCTGAACCAACCGCTTAACCGGCGGCGACGGGCAACATGACGGTAAAAGTGGTGCGTCCCGGCTCGCTATCGCACTCCACCAGGCCGCCATGCTCACTGACGATCTTGGCGACAATCGCCAGCCCGAGGCCGTGACCGCCGGGTTTCGCGGAGACGAACGGGTCGAACAGATGCGGTTGCATGTCTAGGGGAACGCCAGGGCCGTTGTCCTGCACCCGCACCACCAATGGCAGATCGACTGGCTTGGCAGCGCCGGGCACGGCGATGCGGACACCGTGTTGATAGGCGGTGGAGATGATGATCTCCCCCCGGTCTCGCCCCAAAACCTCACAGGCGTTCTTGATCAGGTTGACGAACACCTGGATCAGTTGATCATGATGGCCGAACGCCGGTGGCAGGGAGGGGTCATAGCGTTCAATCAGGCGGATGCCTTCACCGAAACCGGTTTCAGCCAGGCGGCAGGCGCGCTCCAGCACTTCATGGATGTTCACCGGGCCGCGTTCCAGGCTGCGAGGGTCGGCGGCCAGACCCATGCGGTCGACCAGACTGTTGATCCGGTCGACCTCATCACAGATCAGGGTGACCAGTTCGCGATCTTCTTCGGCAACGCTGGTTTCCATGAGCTGAGCCGCGCCGCGGATACTGGCCAATGGGTTTTTTACCTCGTGGGCTAACAGGGCAGACATGGCGGCGACAGAGCGGCCAGCATGGCGGTGTAGCAATTGCTGGTCGATGCGCTGGGCGATGGTATGGGGCGATAAGGACAGCACCACAAAGCCTTGATCACGGCCATTGCTGTCCAAAACCGGCGCCAATTGTACGGATATGGCTGGGATAGTGACCCGCTGGGTTTCCAGGGGAATACCGTGGTCGGCGATACTGGCACTGCTAGACCGCACCTGCCGCACAAGCGCGTGTATGGGCGAATCGTCGGGAATGATGACGTCTAGGCTATGGCCAACCAAACCATGCAGGCTGGTTTGCAAAATTTGCTCCGCTGAAGGGTTGGCATCGCATATGATACCGTCCGCGTCGATCACCAGGACCGCTGCGGACAGCGCCTCGACAATTGCGGCCGGGCCGGGTGTTGATTTGGCGAGCGATTGCATAAATATTGTGCATTTCCGAAATTGCTGATCTTTTAATCAATTTAGGGCGCGATGCCAGCGATTGCAAGCCCTCTGTTGCCTGATCGCGAGCCGTGCTATGCGGCGGTCATGGCGAAATCCTCTATGACCACCGCGGTGTTAATCGTCGCCGCCGGCCGTGGCAGCCGCTTTGGCGGCGATGGCCCTAAACAATACGCGACACTCGCCGGCCAGCCTTTGCTGCGCTGGGCTGCGGAGGCTTTTCTGGCGCATCCGGCGGTCTCGTCGGTGTGCTGTGTTATTCACCGGGACGATGGGGCCACCTATGCCGCCGCAACCGCTGGATTGGCATTAGCGGCACCAGTTATTGGCGGTGCGACGCGGCAGGCTTCGGTGCGGCATGGGCTGGAGGCATTGGCGGCGTTGGCGGAGCCACCGGACCAAGTTCTGGTTCATGATGCTGCTCGGCCCTTGCTGTTTTCGGGTGTCATTGACCGGGTTCTCAACGCTTTGGCAGAGCACAATGGTGCAGTTCCTGCGCTGCCGGTTGTTGATACGCTTAAGCGGGCTGGATCGGATCAGTGTATCGTTGCGACTGTGCCCCGCGCCGACCTCTGGCGTGCGCAGACCCCGCAGGGGTTCCGGTTTGCAGACATCCTGGCCGCCCATCGCGCCGCGCCGCATGATGACTTTACGGACGATGCCGATCTGCTACAGGCCTCCGGGCAATCAGTGGCTTTGGTTGAGGGAGATGAAGCTTTGCTGAAGGTAACCACCGCCGCGGACCTTTCGCGGTTGGAAGCGCTGCTGGCCGGAACGCGCGAGATGCGGACAGGCTTTGGCTATGACGTCCACGCATTTGGCCCCGGCGATCATGTGACACTGGGCGGGGTCCGTATTCCGCATGACAAGGGTCTGACCGGCCATTCCGACGCCGATGTCGGCCTGCACGCGCTCTGCGATGCGATTTATGGGGCGCTGGCCGACGGCGACATCGGCCACCATTTCCCACCCAGCGAAGCCGCATGGCGTGGTGCCGATAGCGCCCAGTTCTTGGAACACGCCGTCGGACGCGTCGCCGAGCGCGGCGGGCGCATTATGCACCTGGACCTGACGCTGGTGTGCGAACGGCCCAAAGTTGGCCCGCACCGCGACGCGATGCGCGCCCGCATTGCGGCGATTGCGGGCTTGGCGCTCGACAGGGTCGCGGTCAAGGCGACTACCAGCGAAAAGCTGGGCTTTACCGGACGGGAAGAGGGCATCGCGGCCCACGCCGTCGCCACAATCAGCCTGCAGGCAAGCTCATGACAGACCGTATTGCCGCCGCGCTGGCCACATATTTCGGGATCGGCCTGATCCGGTTTGCGCCCGGCACCTGGGGGTCGCTAGCGGCAATTCCACCGGGTTTGGGCCTGTTATGGCTGGGCGATGCGCCATTGCTGGTGTTTGGCATTGTTGTGGTCAGTATCGCCGGCGTGTGGGCCGGGGAGCGCTATGCGACGGCTCGGGGACAGGAAGATCCCGGTGCCGTTGTGATCGATGAGATTGCCGGCCAATGGCTGGCCTTGTTGCCTTGCACCGCGTTTGGCTGGGTGGAGATCGCGCTGGCGTTTGTTTTGTTCCGGGCGGCCGATATCCTCAAGCCGTGGCCGGCGTCCTGGGCTGACCGCAATATTCCAGGCGGAATTGGCATTATGGCGGATGATTGGGTCGCTGGCCTCTATGCTGCCGTGGCGATCGCCGTATTGCAGGTCGGAGGCCTGATTTGAGTCTGTTTCCCGACGATGTGGTAATGCTTGCGTCACAGACCCTGGAGGCATTGAGGCGGGCTGGTCTGCGTGGCGCCAGTGCAGAATCCCTGACCGGCGGCCTGATTGCTGGTGCATTGACCGAGATTGCCGGCTCCAGTGACTGTATCGGGCGCAGCTTTGTCACATATTCGAACGCAGCAAAGCACGACGTTCTGGGTGTGCCAGAGGCTGTGTTGGCGGCGCACGGCGCGGTTTCTGCTGAGACCGTTACGTGTATGGCCGAGGGCGTATTGAGGGTTGCCGGATCGGACGCCGACATCGCCGTTGCGGTCAGCGGTGTTGCCGGCCCAGGTGGCGGCTCGGCAGAAAAGCCGGTGGGAACGGTCTATCTGGCCGTTGCCAGCCGAAACGGTGCGACTGAGACAATGCACAAGGTTTACCCAGGTGATCGGGCCGAAGTGCGAATGGCGACGGTGCGGGATGCCCTGTGGCTCATGAAAGCCCGGGCGGAGCAATGATCTGTGTTAACGGTTCTTGGTCAGGAATGGCAGAACCGCGTCAGTAAAGGCGTCATTCTTGTCGCCAGCCACCATGTGACCGGCGCCGGCGACATCGGCGAACTCGGCCTGTGGAACCAGATCTAGGAACTCCCGCGCCACCTCTTCACTGACCAGATCGCTGGATCCGCCGCGCACTAGCATGGTCGGGCAGCGCAGCCGTCTGGCGGCGGCGATCATGCGTTCTGGGTCACGGTCTTCCATCCGGCGTTCTGCGTCGGTGACGAAGCGCGGGTCCCAGTGCCAATAATAGCGGCCATCGTCGCGCAGCCGCAGGTTTTTCATCAGGCCGGACAGATCCTTTGGCCGTTTGCGGTGCGGCAGGTAGCTGGCGACATAGTCGGCGCAGTCCTCAAGGGTGGCAAAGCCGGTTTCAGCCCTGGCGGCCATGAAGTTGATGATGCGCTCAACGCCCGCTTTCTCGACCCTGGGTGTGATATCGACGAGGACCAGGGCGGAAAGCACGGTCTCATCACATTCGCCCTGGGCGATCAGCGAGGAAATACCGCCGAGCGAGGCGCCGACCACCGCCGGCGGTGTTGGAAAACTGCGGCAGATGCCGCGGACATCTTCGGCAAAGCGATCTATTTCGTAGGCACCATCGGGGTGCCAGTCGCTCTCGCCATGGCCGCGCTGGTCGATGGTGTAGGCGCACCAGCCGGCCTGTGCCAGCCGCTCCGCAGCACCGCCCCAGGCATGGCGGGTCTGGCCGCCGCCGTGGAACAACAGCACGACGCGCTCACCCTCGCCCCAGCGGTCAGCCGTCAGCGTGAGGCCGTCATCGGTGGGAAAGCTGATGGCGACAGGGGCAATTATTGTGGGCATTTGGGGGAGGCCTGATATAGCGGTGCGGGAGTATTGGCAGCCAACCTACTGCCCCAGGCGATGGCCGCAAACAAAATTAGGCCTCGCATCGGCGCGGAGGTGGCGGCACAGTAATGCCCAACCAAGCCCTAATCTGTTGAGGTTACCCATGTCAGCACCCGCCCTGCCCCTATGTCAGCACTTTCTGTTGGAGCGTGACAAAGACTGGCTCACCATCTGGTTCAACCGTCCAGACGCGCGCAATGCGCTGTCGAAGGAGGTCTCCGCCGAATTGGGCGCTGTCGTGGCCGCTGTGCGCGAGGACCAGACGCTGCGTGGCGTGACCATGCGCGGCAAGGGCAAGGTGTTCTGCGCCGGCGGCGATATCAAAGGCTTTCAGGATATCTTTCAGGGCGGCGAGCAGAGCTTGGACGATGTCGCGGCGGCCAATGCTGAAACGGGCGAGCTGTTCCACCAGGTCAATACCCTGCCGCAGGTGGTTGTGGTGCTGGTCCAGGGCGCAGCAATCGCCGGTGGGTTTGGTCTGATGTGCTGTGCGGACATCGTGGTCTCTACCCGAGACGCCCTGTTCTCCATGACCGAGACACAAATCGGCATCGTGCCAGCACAAATCGCACCGTTTGTGATCGCCCGCATCGGCCTGCCTGCCGGTCGCCGCTTCATGCTGACCGGCGGTCGTTTCCGCGGCGAGGAAGCAG
>CALKDI010000067.1 GCA_938084065.1 uncultured Alphaproteobacteria bacterium | reverse complement strand
GCCTTCAGAGACACTCAGAGAGCGGTCTGAACCCCAATCCCGTGCCTAATCGGCATATCCAGGCGAAAGTCGATGATTTTAAGAAAATTTGGATACCTCACCAACCCTCGCCGAGTTTTCACACGGTCTGGACCGTTCTGGAACTTGTACCAGCTCGGCCCGGAACACAGCCTGAGTTATCGGGGACGCCGCCGTCGCAGCCGCAAACTCCATCCGCGCTGGCGCGCAGCACTACCGAAACGCCATCCGCAGATTCAGGACCGCAAATCCCCTGCCGTTTGCGCGGTGAAGTTCGGTTTCTGTCCGCCAGCGCCTGCCGCCAGATGCAAGGCGTCGTGATGCAATAGGTTAGCCGTTGAATTGGGAAAAGGTTTGTCATGGCCGAAGCGCTGCTTCTGATCGACATTCAGAACGACTTCTGCCCCGGCGGAGCGTTAGGAGTGCCGGATGGCGATGCGGTGGTGCCAATTGCCAATCGGCTTGCCAGACAGTTTGAGCACGTCTTGCTGACTCAAGATTGGCACCCACCCGGCCATTCGTCCTTTGCCAGTCAGCATGCCGGTAAGTCGCCATTCGAAACCATATCCTTATCCTATGGCGCGCAGACCCTATGGCCGGACCATTGCGTGCAAGGCACAAGCGGCGCTGATTTCCATCTCGACTTGAACGTCACCAAGGCGGAGATGATCATCCGCAAGGGCTTCCGGCCGACTATCGACAGCTATTCCGCATTCTTCGAGAATGACCACACCACGCCAACCGGCCTCACCGGATATCTGCGCGAACGCGACATTTCGGAGTTGGTCATGGTTGGCCTGGCTTATGATTTCTGTGTGCAGTATTCGGCACTGGACGCAAGCCGCCTGGGCTTCACAGTGACCGTCGTGCAATCGGCTTGCCGCGCCATCAATCTGGATGGCTCCGCCGCCACAGCGACAGAGGCTATGCGGGCCGCAGGCGTCCGCCTGACGGAAACGCTCTGACACTCGAGATAGGGTAAATCCGATGAAATTGCTGCTCTGGCCCGGCGATTTACTAGCCTCACTCGCGGGATTGCCAAAGGATTCGGAGAATCGCATGATCCTTCGGATGTGGGCCAATACTGTGATCTGGGGCGCCATATCGTCGGTCATTCTGGTGATGGTTTTGGCCTGATAACTTGGATAATGATGCTATGACAGTCTCCCCCATCATCGCCACGCCAAAGCGCGCCGCCTACGACGTCGTCATTGTCGGCGGCGCCATGATGGGCTCATCCACCGCCTGCTTTCTGGCGCTAAATCCAAATTTTGACGGTCGCGTATTGGTAGTGGAGCGAGACCCGACCTACGAGAATGCTGCGACCACCCGCACCAATTCCTGTATCCGCCAGCAATATTCTACTGAGATCAACATTCGCATCTCCCAGTTCGGCGCGGAGTATGTGAAGAATTTCCGAGAGCACCTGGGCAATGACCCAGAGGTGCCGCGCGTGCCGCTACAAAGCTTTGGCTACATGTACCTTGCCGGAGACCAACCCTTCGCGGATGTGTTGCGCGCCAACCAGGCGGTCCAGGCCGCCTGTGGTGCTGGCACAAAGCTGATGACCGCGGATCAGATCGCGGCGGACTACCCCTTCTACAATGTCGACGACATCGTCCTCGGCAGCCACAACCTGCAGGACGAGGGCTATTTCGAAGGCTCAACCCTGTTCGACTGGTGGAAGCGCAAGGCACGCCAGAATGGCGTCGAATATATCACCAATGAGGTGGTTTCCATCCAACGCACCGGCGACCGGATTGAAAGTGTCACACTCGCCTCCGGTGAGCGCGTGGCCTGCGGCTGGCTGGTTAACGCGTCCGGCACCCGTGGTGCAAAAACAGCGGCGATGGCGGGGATTAATATCCCGATTGAACCGCGCACCCGCTTTACGTTCGTGTTTTCCGCGGAAGATAAGCTAGACCGTGACCTGCCACTGACCATTGATCCTTCCGGCGTGCATGTGCGCACCGACGGCGCATACTACCTCTGCGGTTGCCCGCCGGAGGATGATCGGGCTGTCGATTTTGATGATTTCGAGGTGAACTACGACGTTTGGGAGGACAAACTCTGGCCCGCTCTTGCCCACCGGGTGCCGGCCTTTGAGCGGATCAAAATTCAGACTGCCTGGATGGGCCATTACGACTACAACACCCTCGACCACAACGCTATCGTTGGCCCGCACGACGAAGTGTCAAATTTCCTGTTCTTAAATGGCTTTTCCGGCCACGGCTTCCAACAATCCCCCGCCATGGGCCGCGGCACAGCAGAATGGATCACCCACGGCGAATTCCGCTCGCTCGACCTCTCGCCTTTAGGCTACGGCCGCATTGCCCACGGAGAGCCCTTCCTGGAACGCGCCATTATCTAGCCATTCTATCCCAATCGGCGTAGGGTCCAGCGAATTTCCTATTCTTGCCTCCGGAGAGCTCTGCCCGATGCGCGATTTCCACCAACCAACCCGCTCCGCCGCTCGCGCCATGAATGCCATGGTGACCACGTCCCAGCCGAGTTCCACGCTAGCGGGCATCGAGATGCTGAAGGCTGGCGGCAACGCGCTGGATGCTGCCATTGCTGCGGTGGCGGTGCAATGTGTGACGGAGCCAGGTTCCACAGGCATCGGCGGTGATTGCTTTTGCCTCTACAAGCCGGCGAATGGCCCTTTGGTCGCCCTGAATGGTTCCGGCCGTGCGCCAGCCGCTGCAAACGCTGCATGGTATGCCGACCAAGGCATTACCAAGCTGGAAACAACCTCGCCCCACACCGTCACCGTGCCGGGCGCGGTCGATGCCTGGGAAACCCTCCTGCGCGACCATGGCACCAAGAGCCTAGAAGATTGCCTGCAAGCCGCTATTGGCTATGCGGAGAACGGCTTTGCCGTGCACGACCGCGCTTCGCTCGACTGGCAGCTTTCGGTGGATAAGCTCTCCATCGACGAGGCAGCCAAGCGCATCATGTTGAAGGGCGGCGGCGCGCCTAAGGAAGGCACTGTCTACCGCCAGCCGGAACTGGCCGCGACCCTGCGCAAGATCGCCAAGGGCGGGCGCAATGCATTCTACACAGGCGAAGTGGCGGAGGATCTGGTCAGCCACCTGCGCTCCAAAGGTGGCCTGCACACGTTGGACGATTTCGCGAACAACACGCCGGAATATGTCAACCCGATCATGACCGACTACAAGGGCTATCAGGTCTATGAATGCCCGCCGAACGGCGTCGGGATCATCGCACTGCTGATGCTGAACATGTGGGAGGGCTTTCAACAGCCCGACGACCCGCTGGACATCACCCGCCTGCACCGCATGGCGGAGGTTAGCCGCCTCGGTATTCGCGACCGCAACGCCTTTGTTGCCGACCCGAACATGGCTGACGTGCCGCAAGACCTGCTGCTGTCCAAGGGCTATGCCGAGCGCCTGCGCGGCCTGATCGATGACACGCGCGCCATGCCAGACCTGCCGCCTCCGGGCCTCGATAAGAATGGTGACACGGTCTATCTCTGCGTCGTCGATAAGGACGGCAATGCCTGCTCCTTCATCAACTCCACGTTCCACGGCTTTGGCAGCGGCATTGTTGGCCCGAAAACTGGCGTGATCCTGCAAAACCGAGGTTGGGGCTTCACGCTGGAGCAAGGCCACCCCAACGCCATCCAAGGTGGCAAGCGCCCGGCACATACCATTATCCCCGGCATGCTGATGAAGGATGGCGAGGCGGTGATGCCGTTCGGGGTTATGGGCGGCAACTACCAGCCGGTCGGCCACACCTGGGTGCTGTCCAACATGATCGACTATGGCATGGACCCGCAGGCGGCGATCGCCCTGCCACGCGTCCTCAGCTATGGCGGCAAGCTGGAGCTCGAGACCACCATCGGCCCAGCCATGGCCAGCCAGTTGCGCGCCATGGGCCACGACTGCGAATACCTCGTGCGGCCACACGGCGGCGGCCAGGCCATCTGGATTGACCGGAAAGAAGGTGTTCTGACTGGCGGCAGCGAAACCCGGAAAGACGGGTTGGCTCTCGGCTATTGATGCCAAGGCCGCACCGCGGTTAACGTTATGCCATTGGCTGCCTCTACCCCTTCACCCTGAGCCTGTCGAAGGGTCTGCGCGTGCGCCCACTCACCCTTCGACAGGCTCAGGGTGAAGTCTTGTTTCCAGGTTCATCACGATGACCGCCCCTGCCACCCCAATTCCGCCACTCTCCCGCGATGCCCGCGTTATCGGGCTGGTCGGCGCGGCGCATTTCTTCAGCCATTTCTACCAATTGGTTCTGCCGTCGCTGTTCGTCTTCATGGCGGAATCGACCGGGCGCAGTTATGTGGAGCTTGGCCTGCTGGTCACCGTGTTCAGCGTCATGAGTGGTGTTGTCCAGACGCCCATCGGCATCATGGTCGATAAGATTGGTGCGCGCTGGCCCTTGATCTTGGGCTCTGCCATACTGTCCGCCAGTGTGTTGGGCTATGGCTTGGTTAATTCGTATGAGGGCATGCTGGTGCTGGCGGTGATCGGCGGTGCGGCCAATGCGATTTATCACCCGGCCGATTTCTCGATTCTGGCCGGCAAGGTGCATGAAAAGCGGCTAGGCCGCGCGTTTTCGCTGCACTCCGTCGCCGGCAATATGGGCTGGGCGTTGGCCCCAGTGGTCATGGTGCCGTTAGCCAGCTTCTATAGCATCGAGACGGCGTTTATCGTCGCCGGCTGCATGGGCCTGGCCACCTCTGCCGTGTTGGTGTTGCAGGTTGGACACCTTGATACCGACACCAACCGAGAGAAGCGCGTCCAGCGCCAGACCAAGACCAAACCCGCTGCGACCGGCGCCGCCAACCCCGGCTGGAAACTGCTGTTGACCCGCGCAGCCCTGTTGCTGCTGGCCTTTCAGATAATCCACGCTATGGCGTTTGGCGGCATCCGCAATTTCAGCGTCGCGGCGCTGACCGCCTTCACCGATAATCCGACAGAGTGGATTGCGGCGGCCCTCACCGGCTATTTGATTGGCGCATCCGTTGGCAATTTGGCCGGTGGCTATGCGGCGGATAAAACTGGCCGGCCACATTTGATCTTCTACTTCAGCATTTTGAGCATCGCCGCTATGACTGCCCTGATCGGCACGGTCGATATGTCGGCGGTCGTGCTGGTGATCGTGTTCGTCATTGCCGGCGCGCTCAACGGCACATTGCTGCCGGTGCGAGACCTTTTGGTGCGGGCGTTAGCGCCCAAGGAGCAATTGGGCACGCTCTACGGTTTCACGTCGTCAGGCCTCAGCCTGGGCAACGCGATTACACCGCTGATTTATGGCTGGCTGATGGACAACGGCAACCCCCGCTGGATTTTCTACACCAGTGCTATTCTCATGCTGGGGGCGCTAGCAACATACGTCGAGGCGCGGAACGAGCAGGTGAAATAGCCTGGATTTTGTCCACGTGCAGGTGACCAACCCAAACCTGCTATCAATCACTTACCCTTTCCCTGAACTTGATTCAGGGTCCATGCCTAAGAGCCAATCAGAAAGTCCGTACTCTGCAATTCGGCTCTCCGGCATGGATCCCAAATCAAGTTTGGGATGAGGGTATTGGGGGCCTCTACCCCTCTACCTCAACCACCGCATCGATCTCCACCGCAAAGCCCAGCGGTAGGCTTGGGACACCAACGGCAAAGCGGGCGTGCTTGCCCTTGTCGCCGAATATATCGACCATCATGTCGCTGGCGCCGTTGATCACTGCCGGGTGCTGGTCGAACTCTGGCGCACAGGCGACGAAGCCGCCCAGTTTGACGATGCGCTTAACCTTGTCGAGTGAGCCCACGGTGGCATTCACCTGCGCCAGAATTGCCAACGCGCACAACTGTGCCGCCTTCTGGCCGTCTTCTAGCGATACATCCTCGCCCAGCTTGCCTTTCACCGCCTGGCCACCAGCAGCGGAGACCTGGCCGGAGACGAACACCAGATTGCCGGAGCGAACGGCTGGTACATAGTTCGCCACTGGCTTTGGCGCGTCTGGCAGGGTTATGCCGAGCTCTTTTAGACGGGCGTCGATGCTCATGACGGAGGTTCCTCTTGCATGGAGACTGAAAGTTCGGGCCTTTATAGAGACAATCTTGGCACACTCCCACCCTCTTCACCCCCGCCAGCCTCATCATCCAGAAAGTCCCACTCTTGCCAGCCAGATATCGTCTAGATCAACTGCTCGTCGAACGTGGCCTGGTCGAGAGCCGCAGCCGTGCCCAGGCGCTAGTGCTGGCCGGCGTGGTGTTTAGCGGCGAGCGCAAGCTAGAGAAGCCCGGAACCCAATTGACGTCTGACACGCCTCTGGAAGTCCGTGGTCGCGATCACCCTTGGGTCAGTCGTGGCGGCTTGAAGCTGGTACATGCGTTGGAGGCGTACGACCTGTCGCCGCAAGACGCCGTCTGCATCGATGTTGGCGCGTCGACCGGCGGTTTCACCCACGTGCTATTGGAGCATGGTGCTGCCCGCGTTTACGCGGTAGATGTCGGCCACGGTCAGTTGGCTTGGTCGATGCGCCAGGATGAACGGGTGGTGGTGCTGGAGAAAACCAACGCCCGCCGCCTGACAGCCGAACATATCCCCGAGCCGGTGGATTGGGTGGTGTGCGACGCCAGCTTTATTGGCCTCGCCACCGTGTTGCCCGCAGCCTTGGCGTTGGCCAAGCCCGCGGCGCATCTGGTCGCCCTGATCAAGCCGCAGTTTGAGGCTGGACGGGACCAGGTGGGCAAGGGCGGCGTCGTCCGTGATCCAGCGGTGCATGAGGCCGTTTGCGAGCGCATCCGTGCCTGGACGGCGAGCGCTGGCTTCACTGTGCAAGGTATTGTTGAAAGCCCAATTAAGGGCCCCGAAGGAAACGTGGAGTTTTTGCTTGTCGCTCACCGCTCGCCCTGATCGGGCCCTCGAAGTCACCATTGACCGTCTTGGCGGTCGCGGCGACGGCATTGCCGAAACGCCCGCCGGCCCGGTCTACGTGCCAAACGCCCTGCCCGGCGAGGATATACTGGTGCGCCTCGGCAAAGCGCGGGCCGAAGGTATGGCCGGCAAGGTGGTCGAGCGACGCTCTGACTCTGCCGACCGCGTTGATCCCACCTGCCGGCATTTTGGCCGTTGCGGCGGCTGTGCCACCCAGCATATCGGCCAAAGCGCCTACGCCGCTTGGAAGCGCGACCTGCTGCTGGAGGCGCTCGCCCGCCGCGGCTTTGAAGACCCCAGCATCGTCGCAGACATTGTTCTTTGTCCGCCGGAGCGCCGCCGCCTGCGTTTTGCTGCAATCGGGCGCAAGGGTGACGCGGTACTGGGCTTCAACGCCCGCGGCTCCAACCAGGTCATCGACCTGGAAATGTGTAGCATTGCCGAGCCGCGCATCGTCGCGGTTCTGCCAGCATTGCGTGAGGCGCTCGGCGACGTACTGACGCCGAAAATGACGTGCGATGTCGAGATCGTCGCCGCGGAGAATGGCCTGGATATACTGCTGGTCTCGCGCGTCTCCATGAACGGCAAGCGTCGTCAACGCCTGATCGATTTCGCTGGCGAGCATGGCGTGGTCCGGGTCGGCTTCCAGGGCGACGAGCGGTTTCCGCCAGAGACGATCATCCAGTTTGAGGCGCCGGTGGTGCATTTCGGTGCAACCTCTATGCCATTCCCATCAGGCGCTTTCCTGCAGCCCAGTGCTGCGGGCGAAAAGGCGTTGCGCGAGGCTGTGCAGCTGCTGATCCCGCCAGGTGCGATGCGCATCGTGGAGCTGTTTAGCGGTTGCGGCGCATTCGGCATTCCCCTGGCTGCTGCCGGTTTCCGCGTGGCTGCCTATGAGGCGGAAGAGCCGATGATATACGCGATGGGGCAGGTGGCAGGCCGCGCCGATTTGGGTGGACGGATCTCTGGTCGTGTCCGCGATTTGGCCCGCCAGCCGGTTCGGCCGGAGGAGATGGATGGCGTGGATCTCGTACTGCTCGATCCGCCGCGCAATGGCGCAACGGCCCAGATTGAGCAGATCGCAGACAGTGACGTACCGGCGGTCGTCTACGTCTCATGCAACCCCGCCAGCTTTGCTCGCGACGCCGGCACGCTGGCCGACAGCGGCTACACCCTCCGGCAGGTGATCCCAGTAGACCAGTTCGTCCACACGGCCCACTTGGAGCTGGTGGCGCTGTTCCAACGGGAAGCCGCCGGGGCCTAAAACCCCGGCCGTTCGCCTTAACGCCCTTCGAACGTGCGATCTTTTTTCGGCGTCAGATCATAGGGGAAGCCATAGCCAGGCATCGCCTTGATTGCATCGCTCCAGCGCACGATATTCGGCCAGCGGGTGATCTCCAGTCCGCCCTCGGCCATGAAGACCATGCGGCTCCAACAGCCGATGTCGGCAATGCTGAAGGCGTCGCCCACCAGCCAGTCGCGACCCTCCAGCGCCTGATCGACAAAGGTGAGCGCTGCCTCTGCCTCTGGCCGGAAATAGTCCATAATGGCGGGGTGGACCTCGCGAAAGCGGCTGTAATGGCGAACTTTGGCGACATTGGTGATGTTGCCAGCCTCCCAGGCCAGCCACTCGCGCGCCTGCCAGCGGTCCTGCTCGCTCGCCGGCTCGAACACGTCGGTGGTGCCTGCCAGATAGTCGAGGATCACGTTGGAATCGACGATTGTCAGGCCCTGGTGGCAAAGCACCGGCACCTTGCCATAGCGGTTGACCTGCTGGCGATAGGCGTCGGTAAACTGCCAGCCCTTCTTCAGGTTCACCGTGCGGAAATCGAACGACAGGCCGGACAGGCTCAAATACAGCATCGGCTTAAACGTGCTGCTCGACGTGAAGCTGCCATACAGCGTCAGCCGCTGCGGGTCGGGTGCTGGATAGCCCCCAGGGGCATCAGAAATAAGCTGGTCCGTCATGTAGGCCTCTTTTTCGGCACGCTTGCGCCCTGATGATTCCCGCGTATTTTACCATGCTTATGGCCGTTCCATAAAATGGTCTTCACAGGAGCACTGTAATGAAACTCACAATCCGCCTGGCCATGTTGGCCGCTGCTGCTTCGCTTTTGGTCGCTTGCAATACCGCTGAAGGCGTCGGCAAAGATATCAAAGCCGGCGGCAAGGCGGTGGAGAGGACTGCGAAAGACGTCAAGAAAAAGCTCTAACCGCCGGTCAAGCCTGCGCGCGAGACAGCCGGTTAACCGCGGCCAGCAGGCGGTAGCCGGCGTCGATACTTGGCACTGAAATGCCATGCCGCCCGGCCCGCGCGATCACATCGCCCAACGTTTCCTCGATCTCCAACTGCTTGCCGGCTTCCAGAGCCTGCAGGATAGACGGCTTGTGCTGCGGCATGTTTTTGGCAAAAACCGCGCCGGCCTGCTGCGTGAATGGAGAGGCGGCCTCCACGTCTGCGGCGGCCATAACAGAGGCCAGGTCGTAGGGCTCCACCGCCTGCACGGTCGCGCCCTCGGCCTGTGCGACCAGGCCGGCCTCGCGGATCACCTGCGTGGCGATGCGGGCACCGTCAGGATCGGTCAGCACCAGGCCCGTCGGGGCGCGGGTCAGCGCGCAGGCGATGGCAGAGCCGCACCACATCACCAGCTTGCTCCACGCCGCCGACAGCGTATCGGCTGAGGCAATGGCCTTGATGCCCGCGGATTCGAAGGCCGCACAGATGGCCTCAACCCGCGGTGAAACACTGCAGTTCAACTCGCCAATGGTGATGCCCAGATTGACGGTGAACAGCGCCACGCCGTCGTCACGCACACCACCGGAGAAGTTGGAGGTCGACAGGAGCACCGCGTCCTGACCAAAGACATCAGACATCTGGCTTTCCTTCTTCATGCCGTTCTGGACTGACAACACCGCCTTGACATTGACGTGGGCTAACTGCTGTAGAGCGGCCTCGGTATCAAAGGTTTTAACGGTCAGGATCAGCAGGTCAGCGTCGGTCAGCGTGCTCGTATCTGTGACAATCGGGCAGGCAGCAGTGACATTCGCCAGCCCCTCAATTGTGACGCCGTTTGCCTTCAGATGCTCTGCCCGTGCGCCGCGCGCGACCAAGGCGACCTCGTGGCCAGCCTCATGCAGCAGCGCCGCACTGATGGAGCCAAGCGCGCCCGCGCCCATAACGATAACTTTCATGCCCTTGATAGCCTTTTCCTATTTGGTCGCGCCTTAACTGCGCCATGTCAATTGCGTTCCGCCGCTGAATCGCCAGAATGACCATCAGACCAGCCAGAAGACAAGAGGCCAGAGCCATGACCCCCGATGAAATTCTTAGCCACCCCGCCCGCGTGCTGAGCCAAAGCCAGCGTGAGGCCTATTTTCGCGACGGCTATATCGGCCTGCCCGGCTTCGTTGACGCAGCTATGGTCGCCCGCTTGCAAGCCACGACAGAGAAGTTCGTCGATCTTTCTCGGGCTGAATCAGAGCCGGGTCGCGTGTTCGATATTGGCCCCGGCCACACGGCGGAGAACCCGATATTACGCCGCCTGAAACGCCCGGACGAGCAGGATGAGGTGTTCTGGCATTTCGCCCGCGACGTGCTGGCCGATGTCGCCGCCGACCTGTTGGGGCAGGACGTGGTTTTCCACCACTCCAAGATGAACTTCAAATGGTTTGATGAGAGCGACACGGTGAAATGGCACCAAGACGCCCAGTTCTTCCCACACACCAACTACAACGTCATGACCATTGGCTGCTATCTGGCCGATACGGACATGAGCAATGGTCCGCTGGCAGTCATGCCCGGCAGCCATGACGAGGAACTCTACGACCAATATGCGGAGGACGGCCACTGGACCGGGCATCTCCGCCCAGAAGATGCCGCCAAAATGGACATGAGCAAGGCTGAATACCTGACTGGCCCGGCGGGCACGCTCACCATACACAACTGCCGTACCGCGCACTTCTCGCCGTCCAGCAAGTCGCCTAGCCCCAGGCCTTTGCTGCTCAACTGCTTCACCAGCGCCGATGCCAAGGCCTACACGCCGCATCCGGACCCATCGTCCCACACCTATGAGATCGTGCGCGGCAAGCCGGCGCTGTGGGCGCATCATGACCCACGTCCCTGCCTGATCCCTCCAGACTGGTCTGGTGGCTATACATCAATTTACGCGGCTCAAGCCGGAGAAGGGTGATCAACCATGGCTACCCCCACTGAAATCGTCCGCCCGCACGCTCTCGCAGCCGCTGAAGACGGTATGAAAGCCGGCCTCGCCCTCGATCAGGTTGGCCGCGCCATGCTGGATCAAGCCATCGAGTTGCTGCTGAAAGAGCAAACACCCGAGGCCGTCGCCAGCGAACTGGAATTCGTCGCGCGCAACCTCAGCGACGACGAGGACAACAGCTTTATGCGGCCTTGAGTGGGGGGCTTGTTATAAGAGGGTTCCCGCCTGGGTGGTGGGTGACACTACCAACCCCTTCTCCCCGAGTGCCTCCGATGCCGGTGCATTGAGGGGCTGGAGTCCAGACGGGAGGAATTATCGCAGCTAAATTGCTTTCGATAAATCGCCAGTAAAAGTGAATCCCCCAACGTGATTAAGTTTCATCCAGGGGCAGAGCCAAATTTTGTAACTGCTCACCCCCCCCCTGTCAAATCGTCTGCAGTATGGGTTTGCCTTTGAGGCAAGCGCGGATGGCTTCAAGGGTGTTTTGATCGTGAATGGCAGCGGTGGCCATCACCGAAAGGATGTCGGCATAGAGTCCGGCGCCCCATTCTGAGCGGAAACATCCGGTCACCTTGCGGAAGATCACCGACATACGTAACAGGCGTTCGGATATGTTGTTGGT
>CALKDI010000066.1 GCA_938084065.1 uncultured Alphaproteobacteria bacterium | reverse complement strand
CTGACAGACGTGTTGAGCCGCATCGCCGATCACAAGATTAATCGGATCGACGAACTGCTGCCTTGGTGTTACGCTGTCAAGGCAGCGTAACTGACCACCCAGACGATCCGCCAGAGCGGCTTCACCGGACGGTCACGATAGTTGCGCAGATGCCGGGCCCGATCTCGCCCCATCGCCACAACTGCCAAAAGGCCAAAGCCCCACATGATAACAGCCTGAACGTGCGGATTGAGCTCCAGCGCGCTGCTGCCGGCCAGCATCGAGGTGATGATGGTGACATAGCAGGTCAGCAACGACACCAGCGCCGCCAGGAAGGCGAGGAGGCCGAAGGGCCAGCGCCTATTGGCAAATGTATCGCTGGTGTCTGTGATCGAGAGTGCTTTGTTCATTCCACCGGTAAAGTTACAGCGTCATCTTGCCAAAGCAATCGCGCAAGTCCGCCACAAAGGCCTCCGGCTGCTCAAACGCTGCGAAGTGGCCGCCTTTCGGCTGCTCAGACCAATGAACGATATTTTTGTAGCGATCCTCCGCCCAACGGCGCGACGCGCGGAAGATTTCTTTCGGGTAGATCGCCCCCCCCATGGGGATGAGCACGTTCGGCTGCGCGGTTGCTCCGCCAAAACTGTGCCAGTACAGCCGACCAGATGATGCCGCGCTGTTGGTGAACCAATAGATCGAGATATTGGCCAACATCTCATCGCGATTCAGAACGTTCTCCGGGTGGCCCTCGCAATCGGTCCACGACCAGTATTTCTCTAGAATCCAGGCACACTGACCCGTTGGCGAGTCGGCAAGGCCATAGCTGAGCGTCTGTGGTCGCGTCGCCATTTGCCGGGCGTAGGAGCTGTCGTTATCGGCATAGTGTTTCAGAGCGCCCAGCGCAGATTGCTCCTGCGGCGTCAGACTAGCCATGTCTGGCTTGGCTGGTCGCGTCGTGACCATGTTTACATGAATGCCGGCGCAGCAATCAGGATCTTGCGCGCCGACCTGTGTGGTAACTGCGGAGCCCCAATCGCCCCCCTGTGCCAAATACCGCTTGTAGCCGAGGCGGGCCATCAGCTTGGTCCAAACCTCGCCGATCTTGTCCGTGCCCCAACCGGTCGCGCCTGGCTTGCCAGAGAAGCCATAGCCTGGCAGGGAGGGTGCTACCACATGAAAGGCATCGGCTTCCGTACCGCCATGGGCGGTGGGATTGACCAGCGCATCGATGACCTTGTGAAACTCAATCTGAGAGCCAGGCCAACCATGGGTGATCACCAGCGGCTTGGCATTCACGTGGGGTGATTTCACATGGAAAAAGTGGATATCGACACCGTCGATCTCGGTCACGAACTGATCCCATCCGTTCAGCTTCGCCTCCCAGTTGCGCCAGTCGAAATCATTCAACCAAGTGTCGCAAACCTCCCGCACATAGGCGAGCGGCACACCCTGACTCCAATCGTCCACTGTCTCCTTCTCCGGCCAGCGGGTCGCTTTCAAGCGGCGGCGCAGGTCTTCGATATCGGCATCAGGGACGGCGATTTTGAACGGGCGGACTTCGGTCATGGCTTGGGCCCTCAACACTATGACGGTTAACAGCAGGTCTTACGGTTAAGTTAACGGCTTGCCTCCTCGTCGCCAAGGTCTGGCGGCGGCAGAATGTCTTCCAAAGCGATTTTGATGCCCGGCGGGTCGAGCGTGATGGGGCCGGACGACACAATGCGGATTCGGAATTCCACCTCGCCCTGATCGCGATGATAGTGGATCGCCTTTCGCTTGCCAGCATCGACAATCAAATAGTGATGCAGGGACGGAAGAGACAAATAAGCTTCCATCTTCTCGCCAATATCTTTCGAACGAGTGGAAGGCGACAAAATTTCGACGATTATGACGGGATCACTGACTTCTTGAGCATCTCCGCCAAGGCGGTCGCCGCAGCGAACGAGGGCGTCGGGTTCGTACAACGTGCCGTCATCAATGCGCACGCCTAAGCCGTTGATCCATGTTTTGCATGGAAGGTTATTGGCCTCAATCGCCGACCTCAATGTCATTGCCGCATTGAATTTTGCCTCCGCATGGCCAGCACGTTCCGGCGACATAGCAGTGACAGCACCCTCGTAGAGTTCGAAGCGAACGTCGCACTTGTGTCTCCGGGTCCCGTCCTCGAATACGAACTCCGCCTCCGGATCAGTCTCAACCCATTCCAGAAATTCGTCCACGGTCAGCTTGCGGTCAGGAAAATTGGCCGCGCGCATATTCACATCACTCCAATGTTAAACGCGCAGCCAATTTAGCACAAACTGGCTGCTACGCCTAAAAGCTCTCCAGCCGCTGGTGCTCCGGCACATCCAGCTTGAAGCATTTGGCTGCGTTCAGGCCCAGCACTTTGGCGCGCTGTACGTCATTCAGCATGCCCATGGTCCGCTCAATCGCCTGAGAAGAATGCGGCCAGGTGCCCTCGTGATGAGGGTAGTCATTGGCCCAGCAGAAATTGTCCATCAGGCGCCAGTCTTCGGCCAAAGCCAGCCCAGAGGGATCTTCCTGGAAGGTGGCAAAGCCGTTGCGGCGGAAATATTCGCTTGGCAGCAGATCCAGCTTCGGGCGCACCCACATGTGATGTTTGCGATAGGCCTCGTCCATGGCATCCATCAACCAGGGCACCCAACCAATGCCAGCCTCGACCGTGGCGAAACGCAGGTTCGGGAACCGCTCCAGCACGCCAGAGGCACACAGGTTCGCGACTGGCTCAATCGTCGGCGCCAGCGAGTGGGTGACATAGTTGACGATCGCGCCGCCATTGCCTCTGGCCGCCCGCGGGTCGCGGCCCGTTGAGACGTGGAAGGTCATGGTCAGGTCGGCCTCTTGGATCAGGGCCCACATCGGATCGAAATGCGGCAGGTTGTAGTTGACGTGATCAACATCATGGCCGCCCCAGACAGGCTTGCACGGCAGCGACAGCGTCGTATAGCCCATCTTGGCCACCCGCGTGATCTCGGCAATAGCGCAATCCAGATCGCCAGTGGCGATAGCTGCAACCGGATGCATCGCCTGACCATGGCCAGTGAACTGCTCATGCGCCCAGTCATTCCAGACCGCGCATTGCGCCGACGAGAACACCGGGTCCGGCGTTGCCCACATGGCAAGGCCCTTGTTGGGGAAGATGATCTCGACGTCGATGCCGTCGGCGCCGTTGTCTTTCATCCGGTCCGCCGGGTCAGCGCCGGCTTTGGAGCGGACCCAGTCCTCGCCCTCAAAACTCATGACGCGAACACGATCCGGGCGATAGCCTTCACAGTAGCGCCACTGCACGCCGTTCGAGTCGGTTTCAATCCGCGGCACGCGATCCAGATACTTCTTGTCGATACGTTTCACCCACAGGTCCGGCGGCTCGTTCGCATGGCAATCTGTGGAGACCATGAAGTATTTCTTCGGGTCATCGACGCGGGCCGTACGGCCCCAGCCCTCAACGCCTGGAGTTTCCAAACGCCAGAGGTTTTCTTCGTTAATGGCAACATCATTCATGACGATTTCCTTACCCTTGGTTGTGGCGACAGGTTTGCTTGCCAAATAGCCTATCGAAGGTGCGGCAGCGTTGCAAAGGGATGTTGATGACCTGCCTCCTATGCATTCGCTGTTTCGCGGTCGTTATCAGTTAGTGTTAGAGTGCAGTGGTCAAAGGAGACGATCATGGCAGATTTTGCCACTCCCCTTCCCACCAATCTGACAGCCGACCAATTCTTGAACTGGACCGCCAGCCAACCTGACCGTCCACGGTATGAGTTGCATCAGGGCAATGCCGTGCTGATGGCGCCGGAGCGAACATTGCACGCCCAGGCAAAGCTGGAAGTGGCTGTGGCTCTGCGCAGCGCGCTGGCCGGGGCTGGGCAGGATTGTCGGACCTATATTGATGGCCTGGGTGTGCGTATTGCCGACGACACTGTGTATATCCTCGATGCCTTCGTACAATGCGGAGAGCAACCGGACCGGAATGCAACAGAGACATCCGCCCCCGTCATCGTCGTTGAAGTCCTTTCCCCCTCAACCCAGGGCATCGATCACCGGCAAAAGCTGGAGGATTATTTCAAACTTGCCTCGGTGGAGCACTACCTGATTATTGACCCAGATGCCCGCCGCGTGGTGCATCACCGCCGGCAGTTAGGCACGCCGCCGCTTGGCACGCAGATCCTGGCGGGCGGCGTGCTGCAACTCGAACCGCCGGGAATTTCCCTACAGATAGATGATATCTTTGCCGGGTTGCCCGACCAACCCGAAGATGAGCTCGAAGCAGGCGGCGAATAACGTCTCTCTCTTTATGGATCGTTCCGGTCGCTGGCACTGTAATCCGGTCGAACAGACTCTGTTGGCTTACTGCGGCTTGGCTGCGCCCGGCTTGCACCAGACGCAGGAGCGGGTGTTGATGGCCCTAATTGGCGCGTCTGCCCAGGCAGCACTGTCTGTGGTGGCCTCGGCACTGTAACGCCACGCAGTTGGCTGGCCGCGACATTCTCCAATGCGGCCCGCATAAACGCCCCCCAAAGGCTGGCGGGCAAGCCGCCGCCGGTCATGTCCGCCACTGGAGTGTTGTTGTCATTGCCGGACCAGACACTGGCAATCAGGTCTGGCGTGTAGCCGACGAACCAGGCATCGCGATAGCCTTGTGTGGTGCCGGTCTTACCAGCAGCCGGGCGGTCAATCGCGGCGGCGCGCCCAGTGCCGTCGGTGATAACCGCCGCCAGCATTTGCCCAGCCTGCCCGACGATTTCCGGCGTCAACACTATGGGTTGCGGAGCGGATACAGCGTCGGGCGCTGCGTACAAGACCCGACCCTCCCGGTCACGGATTTCGACGATGCCATAGGGCTGGACCAGCCGGCCTCCATTGGCCAGTGCTGCATAGGCTGCGGTCAACTCCACCAACCGCACGCCGCTGGCGCCCAGCACCAGGCTCGGTTGTTCGGTCAGCCGGCTGGAAATGCCCAGCCGAATCGCCATGTCCCGCACGCGGTCATAGCCAACCTGCTCCGCCAACCGCACCGTGACGCTGTTCAGCGACTTCGCCAGCGCTGTCTCTAGCGTAACGTTCCCGTAATATCGTCCATTATAATTGCCGGGACGGTACTCCCCGTTGCGTATGGGGGCGTCCGTCATATGCGTTTCGGGATGAAACCCTGCTTCCAGCGCCGCCAGGAACGTAAAAATCTTGAAGATTGAGCCCGGCTGGCGACGTGCTTGTGTCGCCCGGTTGAACTGGCTTTCCTGATAGTCACGCCCGCCCACCATGGCG
>CALKDI010000065.1 GCA_938084065.1 uncultured Alphaproteobacteria bacterium | reverse complement strand
GTCTTCGGATTCATCCTGCAGCCAATAGACCAGCGTTGCTGAGTACACGCCAGCCAGCAATCCGCGCTTGCTGTAGAAATTGAAGTCGGTGGATTGATCGCCGGCCAACCGCCAGATCGTATCCACGGTTTTCGCCAGGCTCCTGGTGCTGTCCGGTAGGTTCCTCGGGGCGGCCAACAGGCGCAAGCCACGGCGGATGGCCTCTCGGTTGACGATTTGCGCCTCTAGACGCACGCGGATGGCGATGGCGATCTTGTCGCGTGTCCGCATTTCCTCCAGGTCGAGGGTTGCCATTTCCTCTGTCATATCTTCGTCGGCGAGCCTGGCGTGCAGCAACACGGCATCCACAGGGCCGCGGGGAAATGCCAAGTCCACGTCAGCCTCGGATAGCTCAACGTCGAAGGCTGCCTGGACCAATACGTCCCGGGTCCAGCCATCGAATGCGGCATGCGGCAGTGCTGCATCCAGGATGGCGCACTGCATATTTAAGTGAAGATCTTCCGTTTCGCCCTCAACACCGATCCCATCCGCGTCAGACGGCTGTTCCTTTTCGCCGGACATTTCTAGATCATCGGACATTTCTGGCTCATCAGGCATTTCTGGGGTCTGGTCGTCGTCTGTGCCGGTCATAGCAAATATCCTCGTGCGAGCGGGGCTTAATCTTGATTGAGGGCGTAGCGCCCGATTTCCTCGTCAAAGCCAAACTGGCTGTGGTCCTGCATCCGCATCGGATAGAGGATACCATCTAGATGGTCGACCTCGTGCTGTAATACCCGGGCCATCATGCCGCGCGCTTCGCCGGACATTGGCTCGCCCTTGATGTTCAGGGCTTCAAACTGAACAGCCTGGAACCGAGGCACAGAGCCGCGGAGGCCGGGAATCGATAAGCAACCCTCCCAGCCCATGACCTTTTCGTCACCAATAGGGGTCAAGACGGGGTTGATGAGTGCGGTGATTGGCGTTTCGCCCTCGTCTTCTTCGGTGCGGCCAGCCGGGACGGAGATCAGAATGACACGATCACTGGCATGGACCTGTGGCGCTGCCAGGCCGATGCCGCCTGAATCAATCAGCGTTTCCGCCATATCCTGTATCAAATCTTGCACGGATGCTATGTCCGTCACGGCAACTGCTTGTTCTAACAGCACCGGGTGACCCATGCGGGCGATTTTGAGAATGGGCATGTTATCGCGCTTTCCTGATAGCAATGTCACTATTACATGGGGCTTTATCAAAATGATTGAAACCCGTTGCGAGCTAGGGTAGAAGATGCGCACCGCTGGCGCCATAGCGCCGGCTCTTTTGCTATGGCTAACCAGGTTCAACGGAGTAACCATTTCCCGTGCAAGTCACCGTTCGCGACAACAACGTCGATCAAGCCCTTCGCGCTCTGAAGAAAAAACTGCAGCGTGAGGGCGTGTTTCGCGAGATGAAGCTGCGTCGCTCCTTTGAAAAACCGTCGGAGCGCCGGGCCAGGGAGAAAGCGGAAGCCGTTCGCCGCCATCGCAAGCTGATGCGCAAGCGGATGGAGCGCGAGGGCTACTAAGCTCCGCATGCTTTTGACGAGGCTTTGCATTCTTTGGAATGTACAGCCTCGTGGCGTCTGACAGGACACCCTCTATCAAATTGCTGATAGAGGGTTTTTTGTGTTTGGGGTAGGGTTTGGTGTTGCGCTGTGTCGGCGCGTGTTTTGTGGTTGCCGATGAGGCCAATATGCAAACCAATCTCCCTGTTACGCTAACCGAGCTGGAGTTGCGGTCTTTTCGCAGGCTGGCCGGAATCATGGTTCCGGCGTCGGCGGAGTTCCACGTGCCGGGCGCAGATGATGCTGCTATTTTTGATGATATTGTCCGCTCGCTCGGGCGAGATGGGTTGGCCGTGCGACAGGCATTGGCGGCGTTAGATGAGCTCTGCAACGGCAGTTTCTGTGATTTGAATGCCGGGCAGGCAGAGGCCGCGGCAATGACGCTGTTGGCACGGTCAGAACCCATGATCACTGCTCTCGGACGGGCTGTGCTGCAGTGCTATTACCGCGATGACCGGGTGTTCCGTGCGTTGGGTCGCGAGGCGAGACCGCCATTTCCTTTGGGGCACGAGCTTGAGCAAGGGGATTGGTCACTGTTGGATGCCCAGTGTGGCCGGCCGCGCATGTGGCGTGACCTTGATGGCTATGGCGGGTGAGGGCGTAGGAATGGCTGCTGAGGCAAACGCATCCCGCCCGACAGATGAGATGGTCGATGTGCTGATTATCGGCTCTGGCGCCTCCGGTGCAGCTGTAGCCTGGAGTCTGGCCGAAACGCGGATGCGCATCCACTGTCTGGAGCAGGGTGACTGGGTGAAGCCGACCGACTATCCCACGAATGGCCGCGACTGGGAGGCTCGGCGCTTTAGCGATGCCGATATCCGCCCGAACAGGCGCGGGTTGCCGGCGGACTATCCGGTCAATGACGATAACTCGCTGATGAAAGTCGCGAATTACAACGCTGTCGGCGGCGCGACTGTGCACTACACCGCGCATTTTCCGCGGATGCACCCGTCGGATTTCAAGGTGAAGACGCTGGACGGGGTCGCCGACGACTGGCCCATCGATTACTGGGCACTGGAGCCGTATTTCACTGAGAATGACCGGGTGATGGGCGTGGCGGGGCTGGCGGGCGATCCCTCCTATCCGCCGCACGCGCCGACAATGCCGCCGGTGCCACTGGGGAAGACCGGTACACGCTATGCCCAGGCCACGAATAAACTGGGCTGGCATTGGTGGCCTTCCGAGGTTGCGGTTAACACGGTCGAGTATGATGGCCGGGCGGCCTGTATCAATTTGGGCAATTGCACGCCCGGCTGTGCCCAGGGGGCGAAGGCCAGTGTGGATGTCACCTACTGGCCAGAGGCGATCCGCGCTGGTGTGGAATTGCGCACCAACTGCCGCGTGCGGGAGATCCTGACGAATGCCGAGGGCATGGCTTCTGGCGTGATCTACTACGACCCGGATGGGGTGGAGCGCTTTCAGCCGGCGGAGGTGGTGATCCTGGCTGCCAATGGGGTTGGTACGCCAAGGCTGCTGCTGAACTCGGCTTCCGCGCGGTTCCCGGATGGATTGGCGAACAGCTCTGGGCTGGTGGGGCGAAACCTGATGCTGCATCCCTGGCCGGTGGTGACTGGCTATGTGGATGACGAGATGGACGGTGACCGTGGCCCGCAAACGGTGATGTGGGGCAAGGAATTCTATGAGACGGACCGCACCAGGGGCTTCGTGCGTGGCTACACGTTGCAATACGCCCGCGGCACCGGGCCGGTGAACGAGGCGGTCTCCAGCATGGCGGCAGGGCGGTTGCCGTGGGGGCGGAACCATCACCGGACCTACCGCACGCTCTATCACCGCCGGCTGCAGATTGGCGTCGCCTGTGAGGATCTGCCGGAAGCGCACAACAGGGTGACGCTGGATCCCCTGCTGCAGGATAGCCATGGCATTCCAGCACCAAAGATCGACTACACGATCAGCGAGAACACCAAGGCGATGATGGAGCATGGCATCGCCCGGGCGACGGAGATTTTGGAGGCGGCGGGGGCGAAGGATATCTCAGCTTCGCGAACGGTGTTGAACTATCCCGGGCACCTGTTGGGTACAGCGCGGATGGGGACGGACCCGGGGCGTTCGGTGGTGAACGAATGGGGCCGCAGCCATGATGTGAAGAACCTGTTTATTGTCGATGGCAGCATCTGGGTGACATCCGGCGGCGTGAACCCGACCTCAACCATACAGGCGCTGGCGCTCTATATCGCCAATCAGATGAAGCAGCGGCTGGCCAACCTGTTCGATTGACGCTGCGTTAGCCAACTTTGGCATAGCGCACGGCTGCGTCTTGTTCGAACAGATACAGCAAAGTGCGCAGGGCCGCGCCGCGCTCTGTTGCCAGATCGGGATCGGTCTCGACGATCATGCGGGCGTCGTCGCGGGCGATGGGCAGCAGGTCTGCGTGATGTTCCAAATCAGCCAGTTTGAAGCTGGGCAGGCCGCTTTGTTTGGTCCCCAGAACCTCACCACCGCCGCGCAGTTTCAAGTCTTCCTCCGCGATCTCGAAACCGTCTTCGGTACGGCGCATGGTCTCCAACCGGGCCTTGGCGGTGGCACCAAGCGGCGGGTGGTAAAGCAGAATGCAGGTGGAGGCCTTGACGCCACGACCGACGCGTCCCCGCAGCTGATGCAATTGCGCCAGACCAAAGCGCTCCGCATGTTCAATCACCATGATGGTGGCGTCTGGCACGTTGACGCCCACCTCAATCACTGTGGTGGCAACCAGCAACTGCACCTCGCCCTCAGCGAAGGCGGTCATGGCGGCTTCCTTGTCAGCGGCGCGCATGCGGCCATGGATGAGGCCGACTTTGGCGCCGAACCGGGCGTGGAGGGCGGTGAAACGTTCCTCTGCCGCAGCCAGGTCGGAATTTTCACTCTCCTCCACCAGCGGGCAGACCCAGTAGGCCTTGCCGCCGTTGGCAATGGCGCGCTCCAACCCTTCGACGATATCGGACAGGCGATTGGCCGGCACGACCCGTGTATCCACCGGCTGCCGGCCTGCGGGTTTCTCTGTCAGGCGCGACCAGTCGAGATCGCCATAGGCGGTCAGCATGAGCGTGCGCGGGATCGGGGTGGCAGTCATGACCAGAGTATGACAACCGCCATCCTGGGCTTTATCGGTCAGCACCATGCGCTGATCGACGCCAAAGCGGTGCTGCTCATCAACAACCACGAGGGTCAGGTTCTTGAACGCTACGGTATCTTGCACCAGGGAGTGGGTGCCGAGGACCAGATGGGCGAATCCATTGGCGATATCCTCCAGCAGGCGCTCCCGCGCTTTGCCTTTGTCGCGGCCGGTGAGGACGACCGTCTTGAGGCCCAGTTGCATGGCGATGGGGGCGATGGTCTCTGCGTGCTGACGCACCAGAATTTCCGTTGGGGCCATAAGGGCGGCCTGCCCGCCGGCGGCCACCGCCTCAAGCATCGCCATGAGGGCGACTACGGTCTTGCCGCTGCCGACATCGCCTTGCAGCAATCGCTGCATGCGTTGGCCGGAGGCGAGGTCGCCGCCGATTTCAGCCAGGGCATGCCGTTGCGAGCCGGTCAGCTCAAACGGCAGGAGGGTTATGGCCTGGTTTGCCAAGTCGCCAGCGGGGATGATTGGTCCGGGCCGGCGTTTTTGCTTCGCCCGAACCAGGACGAGGGCCAATTGGTTGGCCAACAATTCGTCATAAGCGAGGCGCTGCCGGGCCAATGTCATCGGGTCGAGAGATTCAGGCGAATCGGGGGTGTGGACGGCTTGCAGGGCCTCCCGCCAGTCGGGCCAATCATGCTGTTGTTTCAGGGGTTGGTTCAGCCAGTCCGGCAAGTCGGGTAGGGCGGTGACCGCCTGGTCGATGGCTTTGCGCAGGGTCTTGCCGGTCAGGCCAGCGGTCAGGGGGTAGACTGGCTCTACCAGGGGCAGGTCGTCGATATCCTCAACAGATACGATATGGTCCGGGTGGGTCATCTGCAACTGGCCGCGGTAGTCTTCGACCATGCCGCTAACCAGGCGCTCTTCGCCCGGCGGCAGGAGCTTTTCGAGGTAGGGTTTGGTGGAATGAAAGAACACCAGGATGAGCTCGCCAGTCGCATCGATCGTGACCACACGATAGGGCATGCGACGGCTTTGGCTTGGTTGGTGACCAGTGACGCGGACACGGATTGTGGCCAAGCGTCCGGGCTCAGCATCAATGATTTTGGGCTGGTAGCGGCGATCGACGATGCCGACAGGCAGCACAAAGGCCAAGTCGCGGACGCGGTCTCCGGCGACCTTTGCGATAAGCGGCGCGATTTTGGGACCAACGCCCTTAAGGCTGCCAACGGTTCGGAACAGAGAAAAGAGGATTTCTGGGCGCATTGGGGCAGATTAGGACAAAACACGCGATAGCGACAGGCGGTTGAACGGCACGTTGGGCATGTTCCCATCCGCGCAAAATACAAAACCGCCGGCTGTGGATGTCCACAACCGGCGGTCTGTAACAAGCAATGTCAGCTCGTGAGCGATGCCCACGGGCTGACGATTGTATAGCTTACTCGCTGGCGTCGATGATATCGCCGAACAGCGCCCAGCCGGTGCCGTCAAAGCGCGATAGCTGCGCTGCCTGGACCGGATAGAAATCTGTCGGGCTTGTGTTAATCAAAACGCCTGGCAAGACCATCGGCAACTGCAGGTCTTTAACGTTTGCTGCGCATGCCATGATACCTGGGCGGCTGAAGTCGGCACAGTTCGCAATCACGTGGTGCATGAGCTTCACAGCGTTGTAACCAAAGGCGTAGTTGATGTCGCCTTTGTCAGCGTCTGGGAGGCTTGCATCCATGAATGCAGCCCATTCTTTGAAACCATCGGTTGCCGCCCACTGCGGGTCGGTCGGGTCACGCTGCCACTGGGTCGTAACCAAGCCTTTGGAGCATTCAAGACCAGCCGGCCTCAGCGTCGCGCCAACGGAGGATGACACGTTGTTCAGCAGGTGCAGGGGCTTCCACCCAATTTCGCAAGACTTTTTAATCGCCTGGGCTGCGAACTTCGGAATGGTCACGTTGAAGAAGATGTTGGCGCCGCTAGCGGCCATCTCCAGCACCTGAGCATCCACAGTCGGGTCGGTTACCTCGTAAGGCAACATCTTCACGACCATATCCTTGGCCTTGTCGCCGAGGCCACGAAGGAAGCCGTCGCGGTAATCCTTACCGTAATCGTCATTCTGGAACAGAATAGCGATTTTGGGGTTCTCAACGTTCTCAAGCGCGAATTTGGCGTAGATTTCGCCCTCAACGTCGTAGGTCGGCTGGAAACCGATCGTCCACGGATACTTCTCTGGATGACCCCACTTGGATGCGCCTGTTGCCAGGAAGAGGTGTGGTACCTTTTTGGCATTCATATAGCGATGAATCGCAGAATTGGTCGGCGTGCCGAGCGTGTTGAAGGTGAAAGCCACCTCTTCTTGCTCAACCAATTTCCGAATCTGCTCGACCGTACGCGGCGGGCTGTAACCGTCGTCAAGAGAAATCATCTCGATCTTGCGGGTTTTGCCGTCAGCGCTCTTGATGCCGCCGGCCGCATTGACGGCCTTCCAATAGGCAATCTGAGTCTTCGCGATGACGCTGTACGACGACGCAGGGCCCGAATATGGGCTGGTGTTGCCAATTTTGATGGACGTGTCGGTAACACCGACCGTCTGAGCGCTAGCAGCGCCTGTCATGAGGACAGCGGCAGCAGCCGATGCCAGAAGGGTACGAAGTTTCATATTGAAGTCTCCATTTCTTGTAGACGTTTACCACCTGTTAACAACGTAGCGACCTCACGATCACCATCGTTGAGCCGCAGTCTAGCCTGCTGACCTACGTTTCGTCCATGCCCAGAGCCGTTCGATTCCGCCCCAGACACCAAATGGCACGAAGTAAATCACCAGAATCAGCATCACACCAAAGATGGCCCATGGCGGCGGGACGACCCCCGCAACCGCCGCCCAGGGACCTTCGGTTCCTTCGAAGAACAATTTCAGATCCTGGGCGTAGTTCGGCATGAAAACGATGAACAAGCCGCCAAATATCACGCCAGGAATTGTTGCAATTCCGCCAATCACAGAGCCCACAAGGATGTAGACGGCGATGAAGAAGTTGAACGTGTCGGGGGATACGAACTCGCTGGAATAGGTGAACAATGCACCACCAATGCCAGCATACATCGCGCTGAGACCAAAGGTGGTCGTTTTCACCATTGGCAAGTTGATGCCCATGGTGGCCGCGGCAACTGGATTGTCGCGAATTGCCATCATCGCGCGACCTGAGCGGCTATTCAAAATAGACCAGGCAACGACCATCAAGAACACCATTATGCCCATGGCGACATAATAGAGAGACTGGTCAGCGCTTAGGCCCTCCATCAATGGCTCTGGCTTCGGCACAAAGATACCTTGCACGCCGCCAGTCCAATGCTCAAACGCATCGAATTTAAGCAGCTGCGGTGTCGCGACGGCAAAGCCGAACGTTGCAAGCGCCAGATACAAGCCTTCGAGGCGCAACGCCGGCAAACCAAACAGGAACCCAACGACGAATGCTGCAAACGCTGCAATGACAATGCTCGTGTACGGGTCAATCGCGAAATGCTCGATCATGATCGCCGCTGTGTAGGCGCCGATTGCGAAGAACGCGCTGTGTCCGACCGAGAATTGGCCATTATAGCCGGTTAGGATGTTCAGCCCCAGCATTGCAATGCCATAGGATATGGCCAGCGTGAACTGATACGTGGTGAAGTCGGTTGTGATCTGCGGGATGAGAATGCCAACGCCAAGGGCGATCAGGAATCCAATCAGCAGCTTTTTGGTTATGGGATTTGGACGATCCATCTCTGCCTACACCCTCTTGATAACGACACGGCCAAACAGCCCGGCCGGTTTGAACAGCAACACACCGACGATCAAGATCAGCGCAAACGTGAGTTTCAGCTCGCTGCCACCAGGCACATATTGGCCCAACCAGTTCTCCAAAACACCGACGATTAATCCGCCCAACACGGCGCCGCCTGGACTGGAAACACCGCCCAATAGCGCGCCCGCAAAGGCATAGAGCAGCACGCCGCTCATCATATTCGGTTCTAGGTAGACAATGGGAGCGACGAGGATACCGCCAACCGCACCGACCGCAGCGGCTAAGCCCCAGCCGAGCGCCAACATCCAGCCAACCGAGATACCGACCAAACGGGCGGAGTCTGGATTAGCCGCTGCCGCGCGCATGGCCAAGCCAACACGGGTGAAGCGGAAGAACAGGAAGATCAACAGCAACACGGTGAGCGTTAGTGCGATCACACCCATATGGTGTGGGCCTATCAGCTCTGACTTGAAGCCGAAATCATCGGGGAACAGGCTCGGGAATGGCTTGATGGTGAATTCCCAAATCCAGCCAGCAACGTTGTTGAATATCATCAACAAGCCGATGAAGACGATGATTTGGTTCAGAACCGGGGCATTCTCAACCGGTTTGATGATCACCCGCTCGATTATGAGACCGGCGATAAACGATGTTCCGATCGCCAGAACTGCGGCAACCCAGACGGGGAGCCCTAGTCCTAGGAACGTCCAACAGATGAACGTCGAGAACATCGCCATTTCGCCCTGGGCGAAGTTGAAGTGATCGGTGGCTTGGTAAATCATCACCACAGCCAGCGCGACACACGCATAGATCGAACCGATCGCGAGACCCGCGAGGGTTAGCTGAAAAAATAAATCCATTGTCTTCCGCCCCTAGTAGCCGAGGTAGCTGCGGCGCACGTTTTCATCATCGCGGATGACCTGGCTTTCGCCAGACATCACCACGTTGCCGGTTTCCAGCAGGTAGGCGTGATCGGCCAGGTTCAGCGCGATATTCGCATTCTGCTCCACCAGCAGCATGGTTGTACCCTCGCTTTCGCGGATACGACGCATAATGCCGTAGATTTCCTGAACGATGAGTGGTGCCAGACCAAAACTTGGCTCGTCCAGCAGCATCAAACGCGGGCGTAGCATCAGCGCCCGGCCAATGGCCAACATTTGCTGTTCACCGCCGGAGAGCGTGCCAGCCTGTTGTTTCTGGCGCTCGCGAAGGCGGGGAAAGTAGTCGTACACCCGCTCTATATCAGCCGCGATTTCCGTTTTGCTTTTGCGCGTGTAGGCGCCCAGCTGCAGATTTTCTTCAACCGATTGACGCACAAACGTGCCGCGCCCCTCTGGCACGTGAGCAATGCCAAGCTGCACCACCTTTTCCGTTGCCATACCGGTCACGTCTTGACCGTCAAAGCGAATTTCGCCTTCGGTACGGATCATCCGGCAGATCGCGCGCAGAGTTGTGGTTTTGCCGGCACCGTTCGCGCCAAGAATGGTGGTAATCGAGCCTTCTTCAAGGCTGAAATCGAGACCGTGTATAGCCTCAATCTGGCGATAGAAGGCCTTGAGGCCTTTGACTTCCAGGAATGCCATCAGTCCGCCGTCCCCAAGTATGCTTCGATGACCTTCGGATCTTTCTGAACCTCAGCCGGCGTGCCGTCGGCGATTTTACGGCCAAAATCGATGGCGACGACCTTGTCCGAAACCTGCATGACCAAGCTCATATGATGCTCGACCAACAATACTGTGGTGCCGCGCTGGTCGCGAACCTGACGAATTTGCTGCATCAGCTGATCCAGCTCTTCGTGGTTCAGGCCGCCAGCTGGTTCGTCCAGCAACAGAAGGTCTGGCTCGCTGGCCATTGCCCGGGCCATTTCCACCCTTTTTTGGAAGGGGAAGGGGAGGGCACCGACCGGTTTGTCTATGACGTCCTGTAGTTCCATGAACTCAATCAGTTCCATGGAACGTTTTTTGAGTTCAATCTCCTCGCGCTTTACCCAAGGCAAACGCAAAGCGTTGGAGACGAAATCGCTTTTCGTACGGGAATGTCCGCCGATCATGACATTGTTCAGCACGGACAGGGTTGGGAACAGCGCCAGGTTTTGGAAAGTACGGCCTATACCCAGAGATGCGATCTTGTCCGGCGAGAGGCCTAGGATCGATTTCCCTTTGAATTGCACATCGCCCTCATTCGGGGTGTACAACCGGGAGAGGCAGTTAAATAGCGTGGTTTTGCCGGCACCGTTCGGGCCGATCAAACCAACGATTTTCCCCTCGGGGATGTCAAACGATACGCCATCTAGTGCGACGATACCGCCAAAGCGTACGACGACGCCGCTAACTTCTAGCAACTCCGCCATTTATTGAACCCTCAACAAAGGGGATATCGCACGTCGCGCGTTCGCGCCGACTGTGCTGTGAGCCGATGTCACCGTGTCACCTCCCAATAAAAGCCAAACCTCAGACGGAAATTAAAATCCCGACATTTTTTCTGATCAGCTGATCAGTGTAGAGGGTAGCTAGCGGAATGAGGCGCCTGGCGCAATGGCGAAGCGAAAAAGTGCAAAGGTTGATAGCGGGCCTAGTTGGGTGTGTTGGCTATAAAGCCAATGCCAGCCCAACGACCAACGCCCAGAGTAATACACTGGTAGCTACCGCAGCAGACATTAACGTGCCGCCGGAAAGCCGTTCATTCATGCTGCCAACAAGTCGTTCGATGAACATCTGATCACTGTCTCCCGCCGCAAAATCGCAATGTTAGCGTTAAAAGCTAGATTTGCTTTGCAATGAGTTCAAGCCACCTGTTACCAAGTTTTCCCCGAACAGCGCCGCCGCAAAAAGGCATTTTGCGATCCTGCAATTGTACGATAGGCGTAAGGCGTTGAGATACAACCAAACCTTCGAAGGAGTTGGCCATGAGCCGTTTGCCCCCATTGCCGGAAGAAACTTTATCCACACGCCAAAAAGAGGTGTACGCGAGTATCGCTGCTGGCCCTCGCGGTAGTGTCAGAGGGCCTTTCCCCGCTTGGATTCGGTCACCGGAGCTAGCAGACCACGGTCAAAAATTGGGCGCATTCGTGCGTTATGGCACGTCATTTGAGCCACGACTGGCTGAATTGGCGATTTTGATGTGTGCTCGGTTCTGGACCGCCCAGTACGAATGGTACGCCCATGCCCGCATGGCACGGCAGGGTGGTTTGTCCGACGCGGTCATCGACGCTGTTGCGAAGCGTGAGCGGCCAGAACTAGCGGATGACGAAGCCGCCGTGCATGATTTCTGTCAGGAGTTGCATCGCGACCAGAACGTCAGCGATGCAACATACCAACGTGTGATTTCGCTATTTGGTGAGCGAGGCGTTGTCGAGTTGATCGGGATTAGCGGCTACTACACCATGGTCTCAATGACCCTGAATGTGGCGCGGATCCAAATTCCAGAGACGGAGACGCCGCTGGAGCCGTAAGATCTTTCGGCTCAGCGAGGCCTAAGCTTGATGGGCTTTAACCGGCGGGCTTAACCGGATCGCCGACGTCCCATGGAAAGATAATCCAGGTGCTCTGGCTGACCATGGTGACGAAGGTGTCGACTTCCGGGCGCCCGGCGGGCTTGGCATAAACGGTCGCCAGGTGCGCCTTTGGCAGCATTTTCCGAACCAATCGCGCGGTGACACCGGTATCGACGAGATCATCGACCACCAGAACGCCGGTGCCGTCACCAGAGACGGATTTCATGACTTCAGCCTCGCCTTGGGTCCGGTCGTTATAGCTCGCGATGCAGACCGTATCGACCAGGCGCACCCCCAATTCCCGCGCAACAATCGCAGCCGGTACCAAACCGCCTCGGGTGATCGCTACGATAGATGTGAAAGCCGGCAGTTCCGCCAGCCGCCATGCTAAGGCTTTGGTATCCCGATGCAATTCCTCCCACGAGACGGGGAAGGAATGATTCTGTGAGTCGCTGTTCGGCATGGACTTAGCTACTTTTGTAACGGGTTGAGAGGATGCGACGAGCATCGCTGCGTGCAGCGCATCTTTATATAAGAACTGGTGCGGTCGCACTTACCAGATTGGTCTCAGGCGCCCCATTGGTGCGGGACCCTGGCGAATGTGGGTTCGGCCAGAGCGGCAAACGTGTTGGTTCCGAAACAAATTTGCGGATATCAGGTTTTAGGGCTTGCACTGTTGGCACGACCCCACTAGAAACCCGCTTCGACCTCACCGAACAGGTTTGAGGAGTGCGCGCCCGTAGCTCAATCGGATAGAGCGTCTGACTACGGATCAGAAGGTTAGGAGTTCGAGTCTTCTCGGGCGCGCCATTTTTTCAAAAACATAGGCCCACCTCACCTTCAATCAAAAGCCGCAATCGCCGATCCAGGCAACGCTCAGGCAATAGATTTTTGGTGGACTCAGCTTCAAGGCCTAGCTGTGGTCTTCATCAGGCGGGCTGGAAACTCGCCGGCCCACACTCCTGGCGGCTCCAGCGACACCCGCCACCGCCCAAAACGATTCGGAAAAACACCCCGAATTTGTCTGCGAGTGTACCGCAGCAGAATGCATTTTTGCCTGGGGTTTTTCCCCGATGGAGGCGGAGGCATACGTTCAGCCTTAAGCTAACGTAGCGCGCGGGTGACGCTGTGACCGGCGCTGCAATGGTCTGTGACGGCTGACGGCCTAGCAGGTGTCCGCCTAGCACTGCTCTACAGGGCCGGGTTGATGAGTCGGGGGTTGGGTGTCAGTCGGATTGTCGATCACAAGATCGACCGGATCGACGAACTGCTGCCGTGGTGTTACGCTGCCAAGGCAGCTTAACTGACCGGTCGTCTGACCGCCAGAGGTGCTTCACCGGACGTGTGTGGACGTGTGTGGACGCCCCTTTGGATGCAAACGTTTTTTTTGGAGACGGTGGGGCATGTGGTCAGGTGCGGTCGTGTGTCCGGCCTCTAAGATGCGGCTTTCCAAACGCCGCGGGCCCGTATGGAGATATGCAGATCGGGACCATTTCGCTCACCCGCGCTCGATGGCGCATCGTCCGGAATGCTGGTTCGCCCGATCCGGTCTCGTGACCGTTTGCCCTTACGTTTCCTCTCGTCCTGCTCACATCCTCGACGTCAACCCGGCGGTTTTGGCCTATGCAGCCGCCATCGCCGAATCCCGATAGTCCTCGCCCTTGCGCATCAGCGCCCAGGCGATGCGTGCCATACGGTTCGCCAACGCTACCGCGACAAGCATACGTGGCTTGCGCTCCATCATCCGTGCTAACCAGGAGCCAACAGGCGCCCCTTTGCGCGCGGCCCATCGCACGACGGCGACAGCCCCGATGATCAACAGCCGGCGAATATCACGCTGGCCCATTTTTGAAGTCTTTCCTAGTCGCTCCTTGCCACCGCTCGAGTGTTGGCGCGGTGTCAGGCCGACCCAAGCAGCAAAATCCCGTCCCTTGGTGAAGGTCTCGAACGGGGGAGCAAAAGTCGTGAGTGCTGCGGCGGTGATTGGGCCCACGCCAGGGATTGTCATCAGTCGCCGCGCTTTGTCATCAGAACCGGCGCGCTGCTGTAGTTCCTTGTTTAGCGTCTCGATGCTGGCATTCAGAGTTTTGATGTGCGCCAGGAGCATCTGTCCCAACGCAGCCACCGCTTCCGGCAGCGCACCATCATCACTCTCAACAAGAGCGGCTAGGCGGCCTATATGCGCGACGCCGACCGGTGCTACGACGCCATATTCGGCAAGATGCGCACGCAACGCGTTGATAGTCTGCGTGCGCTGACGAACCAGAAGATCCCGGGTCCTGTAAGCCATTGCCGCTGCCTGTTGTGCTTCCGTCTTCGGTGCCACGAACCGCATGGTCGGCCGCCCGGCCGCCTCGGCAATCGCCTCCGCATCGGCGACATCGTTCTTCTGCCGCTTGACGAACGGCTTCACATAGGCCGGCGGTATCAGTTTGACGGTGTGACCGAGGCTCCCAATCGCCCGCGCCCAATGGTGGGCGCTGGCGCAGGCTTCCATCGCAACCGTGCAGGACGGTTGCTCAGCAAAGAACTTCAGCAGCTGCGCGCGCGACAGCTTACGACGGAAAACCACAGACCCATCCGCCGACGCGCCGTGCGCCTGGAACACGTTCTTGGCCAGGTCCAGGCCGATGATGCTAACCTCTTTCATGGACGCTTTCCTCTTAGCGATGTTTCAACACCCGCTACCTTGGCACATTGATGCCGTCGGGGGGCGTCCACCCCATCGCTCACTAGCAGAGGGTGGCGAGATGTATTCTGTGGATTTATACAGTCGGGTACGTCGAGCGTGCCATGTTGATGGGATGAGCAAGAGCGCGGCAGGCCGTATGTTCGGGATCAACCGCAAGACAGTTGCGAAGATTCTGGAGCATTCGGTTCCGCCGGGATATCGGCGAGCTGCTCCGCCCGTCCGGCCGAAGCTCGACCTGTTCATTGCGATCATCGATCAGATCCTGGAAGACGACAAAAAGGTCATCAAAAAGCAGCGCCACACGGCGAAGCGCATCCATGCCCGGCTGCGTAATGAGCATGGCTTCACCGGCGGCATCACCATCGTCACGGACTATGTTCGCGAGCGGCAGCGGCGGACGCGGGAGGTGTTCGTGCCGCTGGTTCATGCCCCCGGTCACGCTCAGGTGGATTTTGGCGAAACGCTTGGTGTGATCGGCGGCATCGAGTGCAAACTGCACTATTTTGCGATGGCGCTACCGCATTCGGATGCGTTCTTTATGAAGGCCTATCCGGCAGAGACGACAGAGGCATTCTGCGATGGGCACAACGCAGCGTTTGCCTTCTTCGGCGGGGTGCCGTTGTCGGTACTCTACGATAACACGGTGATTGCCGTGGCGAAGATCCTTGGGGACGGCAAACGGGTACGCACGAGAACTTTCTCAGAACTCCAATCGCATTATCTGTTCGAGGACAGGTTCGGTCGTCCCGGGAAGGGGAACGACAAAGGCAACGTCGAAGGGGTCATTGGCTACGGGCGCCGCAACTTCCTGGTACCAGGTAACTGCTCACCCCCCTGTCAAATCGTCTGCAGTATGGGTTTGCCTTTGAGGCAAGCGCGGATGGCTTCAAGGGCGTTTTGATCGTGAATGGCAGCGGTGGCCATCACCGAAAGGATGTCGGCATAGAATCCGGCGCCCC
>CALKDI010000064.1 GCA_938084065.1 uncultured Alphaproteobacteria bacterium | reverse complement strand
CAAAAACGGGTATCACATAGCCAGAAGCGAAGTTACCCAAGCCGAAAACGAAGGCAACAAACACTGCCGCGCTGAAAACCGGATTTCGAAACAGATCAACCGCCAGCAACGGGGTTGGACTGCGCAATTGCCACCAGATGAACATGCCGCCGCTCAGCGCCGCTCCCGCTGCAAGCGTTGTTACATGGTCGCTGGACCAGCCAAATCGCGGCCCATGTGCCATTGCAGTCATACCGCAATACAGCGCCATGCATAGCAAGCCATAGCCCGCCCAATCGAATCTCGGCAAGCGCACGGCACGCGGCGGCGATGGCATAAAGATCAGACCGCCGACAATGGCAATCGCCACTAACGGCAGCGGCAGAAAGAACATTGCGCGCCAACTGAGGGCATCAATCGCGATACCGCCCAGCGCCGGCCCCAACCCAGGGGCAAGCACCATACCGGTACCAAACACGCCCATAGCCGTACCACGCCGGTCAGGCGGAAAGACCTGGAACACTGTCGTCATGACCAACGGTTGGATCACACCGGCGGCGAAACCTTGCACCACGCGGCCGACGATCAGAATCTCAATGCTAGGCGCAGTCGCAGAGATGAACGACCCGACGACGAAAAGGCCGAGCATAGAGACATAAGCCATCCGTTGCCCCAGCGCTGCAATCATCCAGGCATTGAGCAACTGGCTGGCCGTCATCGTCGCAAGGAATGCTGTCGCCATCCACTGCGCCTGGCTTTGGCCAATCCCGAATGCACCCATGACATTCGGCACGGCAACATTGACCAGCGTCGCGGTCATCATCACGGACGTCGCGCCCAACAATCCGGCAGCAGCGACAAACCAGCGGTAATTGGGGCCAAAGCGCTCAAATAAGGCTTCAACCGTATCGTGCTGGTTCATAGGCGGGGAAAGCGCGGCGTGGCGCGCACTGCGTGGCGTAACAGGATCGGCCTCATTGTCGTCGCTCACACACTATCCGGCAAGCCACGTTGGTGGTCGCTCCATACGTAATCCGTCAGTACATGTTACAGCCGGTGCGACGCCAGCCAATTCATGACGTGCTGAGCGCCGCCGAAGTCGAATAGGTCAACATGATTGCCCTCCTCGACCACGATGAACCGCTTGGGCTCCGGCAGAGCGCTGAACAGGCGTTTGCCATGGCTGAGAGGTATCGTCTTATCGTGACCGCCGTGCAGCATCAGCACCGGTGCGGAGATGTCTGGCGCGATGCGGATGGAATCCCAGCGGTCCCTAATCAACCACGCAGCAGGTAAGATCGGATAGCGCGCCTGTGCCATATCAGCAGCGCTATCAAAAGCGCCCTCCAGCACGATAGCAGCAGGTTTCAAGCCTGGCGCCAGTTGCAACGCAACGCTGCCGCCCAACGACTCGCCATAGAGGATGACCGGTGCATCGGGCGCATGCGCTGCTAGCCAGCGCGCTGCGGCCTCTGCGTCGCGCATGAGCTGCGGTTGAGACGGTGTCCCACCATTGCCGCTATAGCTGCGATAGGCCGGCATTAGCAGGCCATAGCCGCCCGCACCAAAATGGGTGAACTTGTCTGCCCGCCCTGCCAATGTGCCAGCGTTGCCATGAAAATACAGGACCACCGGTCTGCCATCCTGCGGCGGCTGCCACCAGGCTAACAGCTTCTGACCGTTACCGGCCTCAAATCGCACTTCAGAGACACCAGCCAGCCCCAAGGCTTGCGGTGGTTCCGTCGATCCGGAGCCCGGGTACATCAACTTGCCCTGGTAGACATACATGAAGACCACGATGCCGGCGTAGACGACGCCTACCGCCAGCGCAGCAATCCACAGCATCCGCTGGCGTCTCCCCAGACTTCGCCTCACTTAGTGATGAACGAAGACGGGAACAGGGCAGGCGCGAATCAGTTGCTTGGTTACAGAGCCAACCATAAGCTGATGCAGCAGCGAGTGATGGCCGAACGCCCCCATCACCAACATGCCAGCCTTGATGCTCTCCACAGTGTTCAGCACAACCTGTGCGGTCTCGCCCGACGAATGCAGTCCATGGGTGGTCACATCTGCACCATGGCTGGCAAAAAAGGCTGCGCCGCGCGCTGCCAATATCTCCGCCTTCTCGTCATCGTCATCGATCGACAGAACATGCACGGCCTCATCGTCACGCAAGCCCATCAGGTGGAACATTTGCATGGCACGGCTTGATTGAAGCGAGCCGTCAAACGCAACGACCACACCTTTTGCATCGTTTGGCTTCGTTGGCGGGATCACCAGGATCGGCCGCGGGTTGTCTTTCAACAATTGCTCGACCACATCGCCAATGTCATGGCCTGTAACGCCGTGGAAATTGGTCTCGCGGCCAATAACGATCAGGTCGTGACGGTCGGCTTCATGCTCAATCTGCTCTGCCGGCACGCCTTCAACTTCCATCGCGCGAACGGCAACGCCTTCCCTGTGGCATTGGTCGCGAAAGGCAGAGACCTGTGCATCGAGAACATGGCGATGATCAGCCAACAGCTTTTCATCGCGATGGCCCTTGTAGTGACCGCCGCCAATCGGCGTTGCCATCGGCCGGGTCACCCAGGGGGTATCCAACACGGCAATGCCTGTTAGCTCTGCGCTATATTTTTTGGCCAACCCTATGGCATAGGCCTGTGCACAGCTGCTGGATTCGGTGGCATCGATAGCCACCACTATGGATTTGATCATGCGTGCGCGCTCCTCGGCCAAACCGGGTTTCGTATTAGACTTTCTAACCCTACCATATGCGATAGCTAACGCCGTTGGGCAAGCCACAGCTAGCGCGCAGGGCCTCTAGCGGCTAGATTTTGGTAAATTTTGCCCGCACACGGAGCCGTGTCAGCCTATGAACGCGATGAATATCCTGTATTTCGACTATGTGATGGACCCGATCTTTCTGGATCTGCTGGAGGCGGATGGCGGCTTTGCCATCGACCGCCGCACCCTGAAAGACCCGGAAGCTATAAATTTCGAAGCTCTCACCCGCACCCACGTTTATCAAATCAGCTCTGCGAAAGATGAGCTGCCGAAGGCGTTTTGGGGCGATGCCGATCTGTTTGCCAAATGCCCCAACATCCTACTGCTGTCGACTTATGGTGCTGGCTATGACGTCTGTGACCTGGAAGCAGCCACAGCCGCAGGCGTTGCAGTGGTCAACCAGGCCGGCGGCAACAAAGAAGGCGTGGCTGAGCACGCGTTAGCTATGATGCTAACGGTCGCCAAGAAAATGATCGACGCTGATCGCGCCCTTCGCCGCGGCGGCATCACCGACCGGGCGGCCTTTAAAGGCATTGAGCTGAACGACAAAACCGTCGGCATCATCGGCATCGGCCATGTTGGCACCAGGCTGGCGGCGATGTGCAAAGGCATCTTCAACTGCCGCGTACTGGCCTATGATCCCATGCTCTCAGCCGAGGCGGTTGCAGCCCGCGGGGCGGAGAAGGTCGAAAGCCTGCATGAAATGGCGGCGGAGTGCGACTTTGTCTCGCTCAACTGTCCGCTGATCCCGACCACGCGCGGCATGGTCGATGCCAGCGTGTTTGCTGCGATGAAGCCAGGCGCGATCTATGTCGCCACTGCCCGCGGCTACATCCACGATGAGAAGGCCCTGACCGAGGCCTTAGCCTCCGGTCATCTCGCCGGTGCTGGCCTGGACGTTTGGGATATTGAGCCGCCGCCAACCGATCACCCGATCCTGGCGATGGACAATGTCATCGTCTCACCGCACACCGCCGGCGTTACCTTCGAGAGCAGGCGCAACATCGCCAAAATCACGGCAGAGCAACTCATCGCCATCCGCGATGGTGAAAAGCCCCCTCGCCTACTGAACCCAGAGGTTTGGCCAAAATTCCAGGAGCGGTTCCAGGCGGTCTACGGTCAACGACCTGTAGACTAATACCAACGGCAGCGGTTCCTGACTTTCCAACCAATGTCTTCACGCTGAGGTGCGTACGTCGTGAGCCCCGAAGCGCCGGCGGCCTTCGAGGGCGCCTGCGGCGCCACCTCAGGCTGAAGGAAACTTGACGACAGGTCGATAATTCCCGCCGGCAGACTAAGGGGGCAGCACGCCCTCAGCAAAACGCAAGAAAGGCCGCTAGATCATGCCCAGCAGCCTCTCTTAGCATCCAAAATCGGCAGTCAGCTTAGCGCTTGACCACCAAGTCCAGGAACTCACGACGCATCATCGGATCGGTCTTAAACACACCGCGGGTGCAGGTGGTCAAGGTATCCGCGCCCGGCTTATGCACGCCACGGGTGGTCATGCACATGTGCGCTGCCTCAATCAACACGGCGACACCCTTGGGCTGCAGCACGTTGTTGATAGTGTCGGCGATCTGCGCTGTTAGCGTTTCCTGCACCTGCATTCGCTTAGCGAAGGCGTCGACGACGCGGGCCAGCTTGGAGATGCCAACGACCCGACGATCGGGCAGATAGGCCACGTGTGCCTTGCCAATGATTGGCACGATGTGGTGCTCGCAATGGGATTCGACGCGAATATCGCGAACAATGACGATCTCGTCATAGCCGTCGACTTCCTCGAACGTGCGCCCCAGGATATCTGCCGGATCGTCGTTATAGCCGGCAAAGAAATCCTGCCAGGCACCAACAACCCGCTTTGGCGTGTCAATTAGGCCTTCACGGTCAGGGTCTTCGCCGATAAAGGCGATTAACGTGCGAACAGCGGCTTTCGCCTCTTCCTTCGTCGGACGTTTTGCGGCTTCGGAAGTGCGATGCTCGGCCATATGCGGCTCCTCTGCGTCTACGTCAGCCGAGGCCGACAGCTCATTTTTATCCATCAGTATTCTCCGTGTTGCCGGACCGCTGCATAACTTCGCGATCCCACAAACTACGCGCCTTACGGGTGGGTGGATCACTCGCAACGCGAGTTGTTTGGTGCTGTGCCGACCCTGGTACGCACGGAGGCGCCCGGCCTTAGGCCGGCGGCTTTCGCTTCTCAACCCTAAACATAAGGATTAATGGCAAACTTGCCAGACAAGCTGCCGTATAAAGTGCGAATGCATTTAGATAGCCCAGCATGCTGGCCTGACGCAAGATCTCACCGGAAATTCCTGCCATTCCGGTCACCGTGTCCAATGTCATACCAGCGGCCGGAATATTTTCGTTGAACGGCGAGGCAAATTCTACCATCCGCGCATAATTTTCGCCACTGCTGCGGATCACCGTCGCAACCGACAGGGAGATAAAAATGCTGGAGCCCAGATTTCGCAACAAATGGAAGATTGCGGACGATTCTGCCAAATAGGCCGGACTCAACGTGCTGAACGACGCGACGGTCAACGGCACCCAGAACAGCCCGACGGCAGCGCCCTGCAATGCGCCGACAAACGCCACAGTTTCAAAAGCGACGTTCTGGTCAAACGTCATCATGATCAGACCACTGGCCACCTGGATGCCCATGCCGATGCTCATGCCAATGCGTGGGTCGATGCGCGCCACAAACATCGCAGCGAAAAAGCCAACCAAGGCTCCAACCCCGCGCGCGCCCAACAATTCCCCAATGATCGAGTTCGGATATCCCATCAGGCCCTGCAGCATCGGCGGGAACAGCACCATCGGCGTGAAATTCAGCATGCCATAGAGAAAGACGATCATCAGCCCCAGGGCATAATTTCGATCTAGCAACAGGCTTGGAGTGAGGAACGGCTTAGCCGTGGTCAGCGAATGCACGATGAAGATGTACAGCGCCATCGCGCCAATCCCCACCTCCAATATGATCTCGATGCTATCAAACCAGTCCTGCCGCTGACCGCGGCTGAGCATGAGTTGGACGCAACTAATGGCAATTGCCAACGCCAGAAAACCGGTCCAATCCAGCTTGATGCCCGACTGTTTGCCCTTGTCAGCCAGCAAGAAATACAAGCCAACCGTTGCGGCTACGCCGACCGGAACGATCATGTAAAAGGCGTACCGCCACGTATAAGCGTCTGCCAAATAGCCGCCCAAAATCGGACCCAGCACAGGCCCAATAACGACACCCATGCCGAATATCGATGTCGCGGTTCCGTGCTGCTCTTTGGGATAGGTGTCCAGGATCGTTGCCTGGGCCAACGGGATCAGCGGCGCGCCCAACGCACCCTGGAGGATCCGATAAAATACCAGTGTCTCTAGCGAAGTTGCCATGCCGCACAGCAGCGTCGCGGCAGTAAAGCCCGCCTGACAATAGATCATCACATTGCGTCGGCCAAACCGTGCTGTCAGCCAACCAGTCATCGGCGTCGCAATGGCTGTCGCCAGAATGTTGAAGGTCAGGACCCAGGCGATCTGGTCCTGTGTCGCCGACAGCGTGCCTTGCATTTGCGGCAGGATCACCGATACCACCAGCACGGTGGTGCCATAGAGCGTGGTGGCCAACGTGACCATGCTCAGCACCAAGGCGCGCTTTAGGGGGGTATTTGCAACAATCCCGCCGGCCACGGCAGCCCTGGCCTAACCGTAGGCGCGGGCGACTTGCCCCTGCAGGGTACATCCCGCTTCAGCCAGAGATACTGCGACCGGAGTAACTTCCTCCGGTGGCCGCAGCGTCATGGGGTCTTCACCTGGGAACGCCTCTGCCCGAATTTTTGTTCGCATGGCGCCGGGATCCAGAAGGTTCGCGCGAATGGCCGTCTTGGCCACCTCCTTGGCATAGCTTGATACCAGGGTTTCTAGCGCAGCCTTGCTAGCTGCATAGGCAGCCCAGTAGGCAAATGCCTCCATCGCTGCACCGCTGGTCACCATAATCACCCGGCCATTCTCTGACAGCCGCAAACCAGGATCAAAGGCCCGCAGCAAGCGCCAATTCGCTGTGACGTTCAAATCCATCACCGCCTGCCAATCTTTCGGCTTCAGGTGACCGACCGGCGTCAACGGCGAGAGCATGGCGGCATTGCCGACCAGAATATCCAACCTGCCAAACCGCTGAGCGATAGCCGCAGCCATACGATCGATCTCGTCAAACTTGGTGAGGTCGAGCGGCACCAGCGTTGCTTCACCGCCCGCGGCGCGAACACGATCATCAGTTTCCTCAAGACCGCCCTGAGTGCGCGCGACCAGGATCAGGTGTGCACCTTCCGCCGCGAACCGCTCTGCAATAGCCGCGCCTAGCCCGCGGGAAGCACCAGTGACCAGTGCTACACGGCCAGCCAGCCGGCCTTCTGTCTTTTCCGCCATCAGTCTACTTACGCAATCGGTTTAGGGTCACGCTTTGCAGCCTTCTTGTTATCACGGTCGATGAGGCGAATGGGGTAGTCACCGGTAAAACAGGCATCGCAAAAAGCGGGAGCTGCATTATCGCGCCCGTCTTTGCCCATCGCCCTGTACAATCCATCGATCGAAATAAACGCCAGACTATCCGCGCCGATTTCCTTGGCTATCCCTGCAGGGTCCAAACGGGCTGCAATCAGATCATCTTTTTCCGGGGTATCAATGCCGTAATAGCAAGGGTTCGCAGTCGGCGGTGACGAGATCCGCATATGGATCTCCTTGGCGCCAGCGCTGCGCATCATCTCCACAATTTTGCGGCTGGTGGTGCCGCGCACGATGCTGTCATCAACCAGTATTATGCGCTTGCCCTCCACCATCGACCGGTTCGCGTTGTGCTTCAGCTTCACGCCCAAGTGGCGGATTTGCGCCGTCGGCTCGATAAAAGTCCGCCCCACATAGTGATTGCGGATAATGCCATACTCAAATGGCACGCCAGACGCCGCCGCATAACCGATAGCGGCAGGAACACCAGAATCCGGCACTGGCACGATAACGTCGGCTCCGCCTTCTGGGTGAGACTCAGCCGCCAACTCTGCGCCGATACGCTTGCGGGCCTCGTAAACGCCGCGGCCTTCCATGACGCTGTCAGGGCGGGCAAAGTAGATATATTCGAAGACACAAAACCGGCTCGGCTGCTTGGCGAATGGAAAGAGAGAGGTAATCCCGCTCTCATCAATCACCAACAGCTCACCCGGCTCTACGTCGCGTATGAATTCCGCACCGATAATATCAAAGGCGCAGGATTCCGAGGCCATAATATGCGCATCACCTAAGCGGCCCAGCACCAGTGGGCGAATGCCCAGCGGGTCGCGCACACCAATCAGCTTTTTTTGGCTCAACGCGACCAGGCTATAAGCGCCTTCCACCTGGTGCAGTGCGTCGACCAATCGGTCGACCAGCGTGCTTCGCATACTGCGCGCGATCAGATGGACGATCACCTCCGTATCGGTCGTCGATTGAAACAGAGAGCCGCCGTGGACCAATCGGTCATGTAAAGCCTGCGCATTGGTCAGGTTGCCATTGTGAGCGATGGCAAAACCGCCAAACGCAAACTCGGCGAACAGCGGTTGTATGTTGTGGACCGCGCCCTCACCGGTTGTGGCGTAGCGGTTGTGGCCGATGGCAGCGTGGCCAACCAGACGCTCTATCACATCCTCTTTGTTCAGCACGGTCCCGACTTCACCAACCCCACGCTGGGCATGGAACCGCTTGCCATCGAAGCTGACAATGCCGGTAGCCTCTTGCCCGCGGTGCTGCAACGCGTGGAGACCCAACGTAGTATGAGCCGACGCCTCATCAGCCCCATAAATTCCAAAGACCGCGCATTCCTCGCGCGGTCCCTCATCCTCCAGGATCGTCGCGTGGTTAGGCCTAACGCCTCGTGCCATCATCGCCAGTCTCCCTAGAGGAGCGGAGCAGGGTGTTGAGGCCCCCTCGCGCGTCTGCGTTATAGCCAGGAATTACTGACCCGGAATTGTTTGCCGGCACAGACGGTGCCGGGATGTTAAAGCCTTGCCGCAATCGTTCAAGTTCTGCCGCATGCCGGTCTAACCGTTTGAGACGCGCAGCCTCCCCCGGCTCAGTCTTCCAACCGGACGGTAGCACCTTTTCAAGCTCACGCGCGCCTTCACGCAACATTGGCGTGACTTTGGCGTCATTGAGCCATTTCGGCTGTTCGGTCTGGGGAAAGAACCAGGCGAATGCCATGTAGGCCACGACCAGCAACAAAAGCCCGCGCAGGATGCCGAACAAAAAGCCGGCTGCCCGATCTATCGCATTGTGCTCCGAGCCAGCAATGGCTTCCGCTATGGCACCGCTAACGAGGCGCAACAGGATAAAGGAGACAAAGAACACACCGACGCCCGCTGCCAGATCGGCAGCCAACTCAGTTTCTATGTGCTGACGGATGAAGGCGCTGGCTTGCGGGTAGAAATAGGCCGTCGCGACCACAGCCCCGATCCAGGTGCCAAGCGAGAACACCTCCCGTACGAAACCACGCAGGTAGGCAATCCAGGCTGACAGCAATACGACCGCTGCAGCCACGCCATCCAACAGAAAGAATTGATCTAGGTCTGGCATTTGGGTTTAGCCACCTTCACGCAGCCACTCGGTCAGATCCGATAGCCGAGGGATACGGATCGACGCAAGAGCGCCATGGGCCGCATCCTTGCTCTTGTCCTTGCTTTTGCCCTTATCCGCGAGGGCCGCCAATGCCCGGCCAAAGCCCAACCGCTCTGCTTCCCTGAGGCGGGCGGACTCCTGCCCCACAGGGCGCAACTCGCCGGAAAGCCCTACTTCGCCAAACAGTACAACATCACGCGGCACCGGCTTATCCAGCAGGGCAGAGACCAAAGCCGCCGCCGCCGCTAGATCGGCAGCAGGCTCCGCCAGGCGCAAGCCACCAGCGACGTTCAGGAACACGTCGCGGCCCTGGAAGTCATAAAGACATCGGGTTTCCAAGACCGCCAGAACCATCGACAGCCGCGCAGAATCCCAACCCACCGCCGTCCGTCGTGGTGTTGCAACGCCAGGCTGCCCGACCAAGGCCTGGATCTCGACCAGCAATGGCCGCGTGCCCTCAATGCCGGCAAACACTGCAGAGCCACTAACCGCCGGGCCATCAGCATCCCGCGCGCCTAGGAACATGGCGGATGGGTTTGGCACCTCTGCCAAGCCAAGCCCTGTCATCTCAAACACGCCGATTTCGTCGGTTGGGCCAAAGCGATTCTTCACGGCGCGCAGGATGCGGTATTGGTGGCTGCGGTCGCCCTCAAAATACAGCACGGTGTCGACCAGATGCTCCAGCACCCGTGGGCCGGCGATAGAGCCGTCCTTTGTCACATGGCCGACCAGGACCACTGGCACATTCTGCTTCTTGGCAGCCTGATTCAGTTCGTGACCAGCGCCCTTGACCTGACTGACTGTGCCCGGCGCCGACTCAATCGTCTCCACCGCCATGGTCTGAATCGAGTCGATCACGACCAGCGCATAATCTGGGGAGATCCCCGCACAAATCTCGCCGACACCGGTTGCTGATGCCAGATCGACCTCCGCCTCGGACAGGCCCAGCCGGGCTGCCCGCATCCGCACCTGGCTAACGCCCTCCTCGCCGGAGACATACAGCACACGCTTGCCGCTGGCTGCCGCCGCGCGCGCTGCCACCTGCAATAGCAGCGTAGACTTGCCTATACCGGGGTCGCCACCGATCAGAATACAACCGCCAGGCACCAACCCGCCGCCGCAGACGTGATCAAATTCTTTGATGCCCGTTTTGAGCCGTGGCAACGGCTGCTCCTTGCCTGCCAATGCCACCACGGCCAGCCGATTGGACATCGCCCGCGGCCCGGTCGCCGAGGCCGCCTGCAACACCGGCTCTTCGGCAATCGTATTCCACTCACCGCAACCAGTGCACTGGCCGCCCCACCGCCCATGGGTCGTGCCGCAGGATTGGCAGACGAATACCGCGCGAGTCTTACCCTTGGCCATGCTCAGGCTCGTGCTTCGGGCAGCGCTGGCACAGGAATTGGCCCTGTCAGCCGGCCATGAACGAATTGATCAACCACTGGGTCTCCACTCTGCATCAAATTTGCCGCCGGGCCGCTCCACGCAATCTGTCCCTGATAGAGCATCGCCACGTGATCGCCGACCCGGCGAGCGGAGTCGATATCGTGCGTGATGGTAATCGCCGTCGCGCCCATGTCCGTGATCGTCGAACGGATCAGCGCATCGATCTGACGGCCTACCAGCGCGTCCAGGCCTGTCGTTGGCTCATCGAACAACAGCAATTCCGGCTCTGCTGCAATCGCGCGAGCAAGGCCAATGCGCTTTTGCGCGCCGGTCGCGAGTTCGCCGGGCAAAATACCGGCTATGGCCTCGTCCAGTCCGACACGCTCCAACCAGCCTACAGCAGCTTTACGCGCCTCCCGACGCGACACGCGGCCAAAGCGCAAGGGGGCGAACATGACATTTTCCCAGACTGGCAGGCTATCCAGCAACGCCGCGTGCTGAAACAGCATGCCAACCCGCTGGTTCATGGCAGACCGCGCACGCCCTTCCAAGCCAACCAGGTTGTCGCCATCCAAAGTTATTGTGCCGGCATCCGGGTGGATAAACCCCATGATGCATTTCAGCGTCACCGACTTGCCAGATCCTGACCCGCCCAAAATCACAAGCGAATCGCCTCGCTCAATCTCCAGATCGATGCCACGCAGCACATGATTGTCGCCAAAGCTTTTGGTGAGACCTTGAATTTTAAGCATGTTTGCTACTTTGTGAAAAATAGCTCTGTCACGAAATAGTTCGCGATCAGGATCAGGATAGCCGACGACACCACCGCCTGTGTCGTTGCCCGGCCAACGCCTTGCGCGCCGCCGGTGGAGCGATAGCCGTGGTAGCAGCCCATCAACGTGACGATGAAGCCATAGACCGCCGCCTTGACCAGGCCGCTGACCACGTCCTCGGTTTCCAAAACGTCCCAGGTTTGTTGCAGATAGGCGGCGGAGTTAAAGCCCAGCTTGTAAACACCGACGATATAGCCTCCCATAACGCCGATGATATCGCCGACCGCGACCAGAAACGGCATCATCAGGATGCCTGCGATCAGCCGTGGCGCCACCAAATAGCTGTAGGGGTTGGTCGAGAGCGCCTCCAGCGCATCAATCTGCTCGGTCACACGCATAGTGCCGATTTCTGCGGCCATAGCTGCACCAATCCGCCCGGCGACCATCAGGCCCGCCAGCACCGGTGCCAGCTCCCGCGTGATTGAGAGCGCGACGACCATGGCCACGGCGCCCTCTGCCGAGAAGCGGCTGAAGCCGGAATAGCTTTGCAAGGCCAACACCATGCCGCTGAACAGCGTGGTCAACGCCACAACTGGCAGGGAGAGATAGCCGATTTCGATGAAGTGACGCATATAGTTGCGCCAGAAGAATGGCGGTCGCACCGCGTGCGACAGGCCCATAAATGCGAAAACAGCGACACTACCGATGGTTTGGAAGAAATCCAAAACCACGCGGCCGACGAATGCAAACGGGTTAATCACCTAATCGGTCCCTGAAGGCAAATACGAACGGGCATAACGTGCCCCTAGGCTCGTCAATATCTCATAGCCGATCGTACCTGCCATGTCTGCCACTGTATCCGCGGATTGATTAGGGCCTATTACCTCAGCCCAATCGCCAGGCCGCACCGCCGGGGTCAGGTGGGAGACGTCCACCACGATCGAGTCCATCGATACGCGCCCGACGATAGGGGCCGCCTGCCCCGCAAAATACACATGCCCCTTGCCAGATAGCGCCCGATGCAAGCCATCGGCATAGCCCAGCGCGACCGTCGCCAGTTTTTGGTCCGGCATTGCTGCAGCCGAAGCGCCATAGCCGACCGTGCCAGCATCGGCGTCGACCTGCCGGACCTGCAACACTTGCGCCTCCAGCGTCACAACTCGCTGCATCGGATTGGCCGTGTATGGTGTGGGGTTCAAGCCATAGAGTGCCATGCCAGGGCGCACGGTATCGCCACGAAACTTCGCCCCCAGATAAATCCCACTGGAATTGCCAAGGCTGAGGCGCAAGCCCGCCGCACGCGCAGCCGCAACCGCCCGATCTCTTTGCTGCACATTCAGCGGGTGATCAGGATCGTCGGCGCAGGCGTAGTGGCTCATGATGCCCCGCATACCTACCGCCTGCCAATCGGACGTCTCAGCTAACAAGGCTTGCCACTCCGACGGCGATAAACCCAGGCGGTGCATGCCGGTATCCAGATGTAGCCACGCCGCGGCAGGAGCCGCCCACCGCCGCCACGCCTCGACAGCACCTGGGTGGTTCAACACCGGTGTCAGGCGGTTGCCGATGAATTCCTGAATGTTCGGCTCAACCTGGTCACCCAGCACCGCAATCCGCGCGCGCGGCAGGATTTGGCGCAGCGCCACCGCCTCGTCCAACGTCGCGACCCAAAAGCTGTCGCAGCCGGCTTCAGCGAGAGCCTCTGCCACAGGTTGCAGGCCCAGGCCGTAGGCATTGGCCTTGACCACCGCACCAGTTTGCGCAGGTTGAGACAACGCCGCAAGCTGCCGCCAATTCGCGACAATTGCTGCCAGATCGATGGTTAAACGACCGAGGAGCATCGCTCAATAAAACCCGTCGTCCTCGTCGCCCTCAGTCACAAAGTCCCGGAAGCGGGTGTAGGCACCGTCGAAATACAGCTTCACCCGGTCGGTTGGGCCGTGACGCTGCTTGGCGATGATGACCTCGGCCACATTGTGCACCCGGTCCATATCCTGCTGCCATTTCTCGTGCGCGTCGGTGCCGGGGTCCGGCTCTTTGCGGCCCAGGTAATATTCCTCTCGATAGATGAACATGACCACGTCCGCGTCCTGCTCAATCGACCCCGACTCGCGCAAATCTGATAGCTGAGGCCGCTTGTCCTCTCGCTGCTCCACCTGCCGTGACAGCTGCGAGAGCGCGATCACCGGCACGTTCATTTCCTTCGCAACCGTCTTCAGCCCCCGGGTAATCTCCGAGATCTCTTGCACACGGCCATCGGATTTAGAGCCAGCAGAGCCCTGCATCAGCTGCAAATAATCCACCACGATCAGGTCGAGCGCGCCATGGGTCCGCATCAATCGCCGGGCGCGGGTGCGCATGTTTGCGACCGTGATGGCCGGCGTATCATCGATGAATAAGGAAAGCGAATTCAACCGCTGGCTCGCCTCGAACACCGCCTCGAACTGGCTTTGATCGATGGCGCCGCGGCGGATGGCGTCGGACGGCACGCCCGACTGCTCACCCAGGATACGCAGCGCCAGTTGCTCCGCGGACATCTCCAGCGAGAAAATCGCGACGTTGTGGCCGGTGCGCTCAATCACGTTGCCGGCCTCATCACGCTCCGAACTGGAGGCTGAGGCCGCGTTGAAGGCAATATTGGTGGCCAGCGCCGTCTTGCCCATGGCCGGGCGGGCGGCAAGAATCAGCAGGTCTGACTTTTGCAAGCCGCCCAACAGCCGATCCATATCGGTAAAGCCGCTGGTGATACCGGTCAGCCTGCCCTCTCGCTGATAGGCGGCCTCAACCATTTTCAGCGTATCTTTGAGTGTGTGACCGAACGAGCGGAAATCGCCGCTGCCATCGCCGGTTGCCGCAAGGTTAAACAGGTGCTGCTCCGCCGACTCGATTTGCTCTACCGCGCTGAATTCGTTGTCCGGGCGGAAGGCGTCGTTGACGACCTCCTCACCCAGGCCGATCAGTTCCCGGCGCAGATGGAGATCGTAGATCAGCTGCCCGTAATTCTTCGGGTCGATAATGGTCAGCGCGTTCGCTGCCAACTCCGCCAGATACTGAACGCCGCCCAGCTCCGTCAGGCTTTCCTCCTGACCCAACACGTGCTTCAGCGTCCGCGCATCTGCCGTGCCACCAGTTTCGACGACACGTTTGAGCGCGCCATAGATTTTCTGGTGCGCCGGATCAGCGAAATGCTCTGGCAGCAAAAAGTCACCGACTTTGTCAAAGGCGTTATTGTTGGCCAGCAACGTGCCCAACAGCGCCATTTCAGCGTCAAGGTTGGCAGGTGGCTCACGGCTGGGCGTGGCAAAGGACTGGGTGACCGGCAGGGCGAAGGGCGATGCTATATTCATGCCGTGCACCCTAGCCGATTCTCACACATCATCGTTAGCGAGTCGTCGCGAGCACCGCTTGTGGATAGCGGGGATCACCGGCAGAACTATTGCCCCAGGCGTGCCAACGCTGTTTGCAACCGCGCGCCCAACTCTGGCCCAGCCTGCTCTCCCACCACGTCGGACAGAACCTGATCGAAACTATCGATCCGATCTGCGCCCAAAAGCGCTTTGAGCCCGCGCAGCCCTGAATCCGGTGTGCCACTGACCAAGCCGCTGGCCTCGCCCATCAGGCCAAACCCGCCGCCGCCGCTGCCGGCAGCCTCTACGTCGCCCAAACCACCAATAGCATCTTCCAACTCACTGGCGAGATGGCCCTCGCTGCCTTCGTGCAACTCCTGCAGCATCATTGCGAGGGTCTGGCGGGCCAGTGCGTGATCGATCCCGAACCGCTTGGCTAGGCTATCAACAAGATTTTCCAGCATGACAAAGAACCTCCGATCAGTGGGTTTCACTTTGCCATCGGACCGCACCATGTTGGCCCGGTGGCAATTGCGTTCACCGCGGATTCAATCAAACCGCAAAGCGGGCCCCCCCGCCTTGATTCAGATCATGCAGAACTTACTGACTGAGCCGGGTCAACGCAGACTGCATCCGGCCGGCAAGGTCATCATCGGTCTGTTCACCAACAAAGCCAGAAACGACATTGGTCACGTCGGCCATTTTGTCCTGACCAATCATGCCGGCTAATCCCGCTAGCGGTGAACTGCCACCGCCGCCACCCAACAAACCGCTGGCAGCCCCCATCAATCCGCCCATGAGGCCGCCGCCGCCAGCCACATCGCTCAATCCAGGAACGCGCTGCTGCAACTCGCCAGCCAGATCGCCTTCGCCACCGTCGTTCAACGCTTTCATCGCCATAGATATCGCCTGACGCGCCATGCTCTCGCTGATACCGAACCGGCTAGCCAACGTTGTAATCAAACCTTCGATCATCGCCTCCATCTCCAAACTATTGTTTGTTGCACCACCCCTGTTTATCCGCCGCTTTGCTGACCAGCACAACCCCACCGTCTTGACAGCTGCCAGATCGCATGGCCTTTGGCCACCATCATAATTCCCGTTGGAGATATCACGATGACTGACCGCCTGACCGAAGCCGAACTGGCCGCCCTCCGCGCCCTGGACACGCCGACCGTTTGCAATGCGCTGGAAGAGATCGACAACAAGTTCCGCGACAGCGGCTTCACCACCCGCCCGCTGGTATGCCCCTTTCCTGACCTGCCGCCCATCGTCGGCTATGCCCGCACCGCCACCTGCCGCAGCGTCCAGCCCGGCTCGCGCAGTGGCCAGGCCTCGACGGATTTCCGCGTCGCGTATTACGGCTATGTGAACGAAGGCGATGAGCCAAAGATCACCGTGATTCAGGATCTGGACGGCCCGCATGTCGGCCATGGCGCGTTTTGGGGTGAGGTTCAGTCTAACGTGCATAAGGCGCTAGGCAGCCTCGGTGTCGTTACCGACGGTTGCATCCGCGATATTCCGGATTGGGCTGAGGGCTTTCAGGCGCTGGCCGGTTCGATCAAACCTAGCCACGCGCATGTTCACGGCGTCGATTATGGCTGCCAGGTGATGATCTCTGGCATGATCGTCAATCACGGCGACCTGATTCACGCTGACCAGCACGGTGCCGTTGTCATCCCGATGGACGTGGCCCGCCAAGTGCCTGCCGCCGCCGCTCGTATCGCCGCAAAGGAAAAAATTGTCCTGGATATCGCTAAATCCCCGGACTTCACCTTTGAAAAGTTGCGCGCCGCCATCGCCGGACCGAAGGACATCCATTAATGGCTCTGCCTGTGATTGGTCATCCTTTAATGGGTTTGCCGCGCGGCATTCTGTTGGCGACCATGGCGATGATCGGTTTGATCCTCGCCTCCAACATCACAGTTCAATACCCAATAAACGACTGGCTGACATTCGGCGCGCTGTTGTTCCCGGTGTGTTTTCTGGTCACCGACCTGACCAATCGGTCATTCGGTGCCAGCGCCACCCGAAAGATGGTGCTCCTAAGCTTTCCAGTCGCGATCGTGCTGTCGATGATACTGGCTACGCCGCGTATCGGCCTTGCGTCTGGTATTGCCTTTCTGGTCAGCCAGATGTTGGACGTGAGTGTGTTCGACAAACTCCGCCGCGGCTCGTGGTGGCAGGCGCCGTTGATCTCGTCGATCCTAGCCTCGGCAGTGGATACGGCGCTGTTCTTCAGCTTGGCCTTCTACGCGACGCCGGTGCCGTGGATTACGTTGGGAATTGGCGATTTTGGCGTGAAAGTCGCGCTGGCATTGGCCATGCTGATTCCTTTCCGTCTGTTAATGCCAAGGTTAAAATCAGCTTAACAGCCCCAATTATATTCTGGTCGATAAGCCGTAACCACAATGGCATACCGCTTGTCGATTAGAATCCTATTGGAGCAATGGAACAATGTCCCCTTCCCGCACAATCCTCGCGGCGGCGTTGTTTGGCTGGTGCCTGTTCAACCATTGTTGAAGGCACCAGCCAAACGATCCAGATCAACACGATCCCTTCGGAAACTAAGTGCGACTTGCTCCGCGAAGGCGCTGTAATTGGCACAGTCGCGTCAAAACCGGGCAGCGTGGCGGTCAAAAAGAATAAGCAAAATATCATGATGAAGTGTGAAAAAGACGGGTATCAGCAAGCGTCTTTCAACAACAAAAAGTGACTTTGCCGGCGCAACGGCTGGCAACTTACTTCTCGGTGGCTTCATTGGGGTCGCCGTCGACGCGGCATCAAGCGCCGCGAACAAGTATGACGGCGACGTCACAATCACGCTTCAGCCAGAGCCTACGGTCGCTCCAGCCGTGGCCGACAATGCCGCAAGTAAACCGACGAGCTAGAACTACATAGTTCAGGCGGAGGCCACCTCGGCCTCTGCCGCCCGCCTGGCGGACGCGCGAAGCTTCTCACTGGCGCTCTTCAATTGCCCGCAGGCCGCCATGATGTCCTGGCCGCGGGCGTGGCGGATCGGGGCGGACATATTTTCTTCGCTCAGATAGTCAGCAAACCGCCGGATCGCGTTGTTCGACGAGCATTCGAACACGCTGCCTGGCCACGGATTAAACGGGATCAGGTTGATCTTGGCTGGAATACCCTTCAGCAGCTCCACCATCGCCTTCGCATCGGCCAGCGAGTCATTCACGCCCTTCAGCATTACATACTCAAACGTAATGCGGCGCGCATTGCTGAGCCCCGGATAATCCCGGCAGGCTTGCATCAGGTCAGCCAGAGGATACTTGCGGTTGATCGGCACCAACTCGTCCCGCAACTCATCCCGCACCGCGTGCAGCGAAATGGCGAGATTAACGCCCAATTCCGCGCCTACCTGCTCGATCATCGGCACGACGCCAGCTGTCGAAAGGGTAATGCGGCGCTTGGACATGCCCAGGCCGTCACCATCCATGACAATCCGCATGGCCTTAGCCACGTTGTCATAGTTATAGAGCGGCTCGCCCATGCCCATCAGCACGATATTGGTCAAGGCCCGGTCATGATCGGGGGCTGGCCATTCACCGAACGCATCCCGCGCCAACATCACCTGCCCGACGATCTCGGGCGCATCCACATTTCGCACCCAGCGTTGCGTGCCGGTGTGGCAGAACTTGCAGGTCAGCGTGCACCCTACCTGAGAGGACACACACAGCGTGCCGCGATCCGTCTCCGGAATGTGGACGCTTTCAACTTCTTTGCCATCAGGAAAGCGCAGCAGCCATTTCTGTGTGCCGTCCGTCGATTGCTGATGGGTGGAAATCTCTGGCCGGCCAACGACGAAATGGTCTGCCAGCGTCGCGCGCACGGTTTTGGCCAGACTTGTCATCTGGTCAAAGTCTGTGGCACCGCGATAATAGATCCACTGCCACAGCTGACGCAGACGGAATCCCTCGATACCATGGGGCGCCAACACCGCCCCCAACTCATCCTGATCCAAACCGACCAGATTGAGGCGCGTATCGGTGGCGCCGTCAGCCACGATTATCGGGGATTCGCCCATCATTTGGGTCACTAGCGACCGCATTCCTTGTCAATTGCGTTTAGAGCTGCCGAAACGCCACTCAACGAATAGGTATCCGTCGTCGCAGTACCGCGGCTAGACGTACCTTTGACTACCATGGTCGAACCAGCTCGCATTTCCTTGACCAGCGAACTCTCGTCCTTTTGGAATACCCAGGCGGCATCCCCTTCGGCGTAAAATTTGAACTTGCGGCGGTTGACTGTCGCCACCGGCTCACTACCCTTTTTGTAGGTATAGCCGGCGATCATGCTAACTTCCTCAAACACTTTGCCCGTCGGGCGATGCGTCACCAAAAAATAAATATCGCCGCGTCGGCTGTACTTGCCTTTGTGTGTCTTTGGCTCGCTAACCACATAACAAATTTTGCCACCCGGATCATCAAAGGTATAGGCGCGCCAGTCCTTGAACTTGCCGATTTGCACCGGTTCCGCCGCCATGCTGGTCAGCGGCAACAAAGCCCCAGCCACGATAATCGCCATCACTTTCAAATTCATCAGCATCCCTCAGCTTCGCTGTTTCGACCACTATACCACTATCGACGGCAAGATTCGCGAGCGGACCATACGGAAAATGGGCCGTCAAGCCAAGGGTCACAAACTGAGGCCCTGCCGCACAGCACCACACTACACGACTCTCATTTTTTGCGGTTTCAAAGCGTTCCAGCAGGCAAGTGCGTTTTCGGGGTTGTTTCTGAGCAGTTGTCTGAGGTGGTCGAAGCCGACGCGGAACCATGATTTGGCATAGTAGCCATGGGATTTCCGCGGGTTCTTTTTGGTGCCGATGAGGCGTGCCGCGGTCTTGCTGGCCCAAGCCATAGCCAGCGCTAGTACGCCTAGCAGC
>CALKDI010000063.1 GCA_938084065.1 uncultured Alphaproteobacteria bacterium | reverse complement strand
GCCGCCGACGAGGAAGAGTAGGCGTGTTTAGCCTGGGCTTTGCCTAGACCAGTTCGGCCAAGAATACCGGGATCAAGCGCGCGGCTTTCTTCTGATACTCCAGGTAGGGCGGAAACGCCTCAGCGCTGGCGGCCCAGAGCTTGTCGCGTTCTGCGCCTGCCGGCACTTCGCGGACGCGCATCTTGAAGACTTCTGTGGCGTCGCGGATTTCGACATCTGGGTTGGCGCGCAAATTGTAGACCCAGACCGGGTTTTTCTCGCGTCCGCCATAGGAGCCGACCACCACATACGCATCGCCGACTTTAACGCGCATCAGCGGAATTTTGCGGATGCCGCCTGTCTTGTTGCCCATGTGGGTAACGATGATGCAGGGCAGGCCGGTATCGCGAAGGGTGGTGCCTTTGGTGCCGCCGCTGCCTTCGTACTCTTCGACCTGCTCGCGGACCCAGTCGAGGGCTGGGGGAATGTATGTGGTCATAGATATCTCCTCAATCGGCACCATCACATTGGCGCAATGTTTGATGAAGCAGTGTTAGCACGTCCGGCGCGCTGGCGTCATCCTGCTGGCTTAACTGTTCCACCATGGCATGTCAGAGAACGCGCGCAGGTCGATCTCATGCGTCCAGGCGGAACGGTGCTGTTGCGCCAGGTGGAAGTAGGTGTCTGCGACCTTCTCCGGCAGCAGCAAGCCATCATTCTCCAAGCCGCGGCTTTCCCGCAATTCCTGGAATTTTTCCTTGCCCAACATCTTGCCCAGCGTGTCGGGCGCATCGACGGAGCCATCGACGACGATGTGGGCGACATGGATGCCCTTGGGCGAGAGCTCCGCATTCAATGATTGGCAGAGCATGCGGCGTCCACCCATTGCCGCTGCATGGCTGTGCTGGCCGGCATTGCCGCGCATGGCTGCGGTGGCCGATGTCACCAGGATAGTGCCCTTGCCGCGATCAATCATCAGCGGTGCGACGGTTGATGCCGTCCGGAACAGCGCGAAAGTTGCCATGCGCCAGCCCAACTCGAACGTCTTGTAATTGGTGTCGCTCAGCGCCCGGTTGCCGACCTGCGCGCCCAGATTGAACACCACAACCTCAATCGGGCCGATGTTGGCCTCAATGGCCGTGATGCGCTCTTCGATGGTGTCGGGATCGACTGCGTTCAGCAGGTAGCCCGAGGCAGAACCACCCTCGGCAGTGATGCCATCTACCAACTTCCGCAAGCCGTCCTCGTCACTGCGGCGGCACAGAGCGGCGTGATAGCCCTCTTGCGCAAACCTTCGGCCGACATTGCCGCCAATACCGGCTCCGGCACCGATGACCAAACATACGGGTTTCATTCTCTAATCCTGTCAGCAATTAGTTTCGAGGAGCACGCCCGATGACGCTAGCAAGCGACCGTACCGGTGGGCAAGCGCTGTAGAGCCAGCTAGTCTCGCTGTCTTCGCAAAGGACTATTACACGACCGCATCGGTCAAAGAGGAGAATGCTATGAGTGGGTTATTGCAGGGTGACATCGCTGTTGTGACTGGCGGCGGGTCTGGCATTGGCGAGGCGATTGCGCTTGGTTATGCAGAGCAGGGGGCCAGCGTTGCCATTCTGGACAGCAATGCCGAGGCCGGGGCGGATACCGCCAAGCAGATCGTGGATGCAGGCGGTAGAGCTATCAGTGTTGTGGTTAACGTCACGGATAGGGCCGGCTGCAATGCGGCGGCAGCCGAGGTCGAACGGCAAATGGGGGCTATCACGATCTTGGTGAACAATGCCGGCATTAACCGGCGGACGCCGATAATTGGCGATAAGGCGGCGGTGGCCCAGGATTGGGACGATATCATCGACGTGAACATCAAGGGCGTCTTTAACGTGACCCACGCCTTCCTCGACCAATTGCGGGCGACCAAGGGACGGGTGGTGAATATCGGCTCGATCCAGTCGTTCGTGCATGTGCGCTGGCCAAACTCAGCGGCCTATACTACATCGAAGCACGGCATCATGGGCTTCACCCGTGCCTTGGCGGCGGAATTGGGGCCAGAGGGTATCCGCGTCAATGCCATTGGTCCGGGGCTGATCGAGACGCCTTTGAACAAGGCCGCGCGCGAGGGCAACCCGGAGATGGTAGGCCAAGTAATGGCGCACACGCCGCTGGGCCGGCCCGGCAAGCCGAGCGACATTGTCGGCCCGGCAATCTTCCTGGCGAGCGGTCTGGCTGCTTATGTCACCGGCGGGATTGTGATGGCGGATGGGGGGTTCCGCAGCGTTTAGGCGGGCTGGCCAGGCCCCTTGCCGACGCGGGGTTGCGGGCGGGGGCCATCGGTCACGGCCATGCAGACAACGATCTCATCCGGCCGCGGCGCGTCGCCGACCATGACGGTGATTGTATCGATATGGTCGAACGACCAGGGCTCGTCCTTGTGGCCGAGCGGCAGGTCGATGGCCGCGCCCAGAGCCGCGACCTTGACGTTGGAGGGGATGAGTGCCTCGCCGCCGCCGACCGCGGCCCGCATTGGCTTGCCGAGTCTGGGATGGACCGTGGCCGCGCCGTGCTCCATCTCGCCCGCTGTGCCGACAATGGCGGCTTTGCCATAGCTGACGGGCGGGCCATTGAGTTGCGCGACGGCTTCCGTCATCAATCGCTCCCCCAGTGCTGCGCCAGCTTCGAACAGAGGGGACAGGTCGGCGGTATGACCCTGGCCGGCGAACGGGTTCCGGATCACGGCAAGAGCGACGACGCGGACGACCGGCGGGCAGGGCTTGCCGGTCTCGTCCGTCTCCGTTGTTTCGCGGAGGAGCAGGGTTTTGCGGATTTCCATCGGGTTCGCCTCGTTTACGCCCAGCGCGCGTTGTCGGCCTTGTCTTCAGCCGTCAGCAGGGTGGTGGTGAAGACGGTGGTCCAGTCGCAGAGGTCGTAGCGGCGGCTGAGCTTGCGGCGGACCTCTGCCTCTGCCTCGTTCGCGGGGAGTTTCGAGCGCTCCCACATGGCGAGGTCGGGGCGGCGGGTGAGGAGGAGAGAGCGGCGCATGACATCCGGGTCCTGACCGTCGTCCCGCTCCAGAAAGCGCCACATGCCGATGATCTGGCTGTCGTAGGAGGACTCGAAGCCGGGCCATGCGCCCTCGCAGAGGGCGAGGAATTCGTCCCAGTGGTCCTTGGGCGTGTCGAACCAGCGGAAGGCGAAATTGCCCTGGCGGCGGGGCGGGTCGATGCTCGCCGGGCGCAGGGTCGGCAGCATGGCCATGGCGGTGTGGGTGCGGACGTCGGCGACGCCCTCGGTCAGAGCGGCGGTGGCGGTTGTCGTGCTGGCGGGGATTCCTTCCGGCCAGGCGGTGATGACGTTGAGTTCATCTCTGGGCGCGCCGATCTGGCTGCGGAAGGTGCCGTAGAGCACGCCGCCTGCTGCGGAAATTCTGTCAGCGCTGGTGGATTTTAGCGTCTCCGCCACCGCCTGCCATTGGCGGGGCGTGCAGGTCAGACGGTGGTGGATGTAGAGGTCTGGCATGGGAAGGACATCTGGACTAGAGCGGGCAGCTTGGTGCCTATCCTACCGCCCCGTCGGCAACTGGTCGAACGGCACGTCCTTGTCCACGCGGATGTCCTGGGGCAGGCCCAGGACGCGCTCTGCGATGATGTTGCGGAGGATTTCGTCGGTGCCGCCGGCGATGCGGCCAGACGGCGAGCTCAGCATAGCTTCCTGGAACATACCGGCCATGGTCTGGCGCTCGTCCATGCTGACGCCGCCTTGGTCCATCAGGTCCATGGCGAAGTTGGCGATGTCCTGGCGTTTGTTCGCGCTAATGATCTTGGTGATGGAGCTCTCAGGCCCTGGCGTCTCGCCGCGGCTGAGCGCGGTGATGGTGCGGTATTGGGTCAGTTCCAGGCCCTTCATCTCCACATACCAATCGGCCAGCTTCTCGCGCACGCTGGCGTCTTGAATGGCTGGGCCGGTTTCTAACTCTACGTCGCGCGCGAGGGAGAAGATTTCCTCGAAATCCGGGGCAGGGGTCTGGCCAACGGCGAGGCGCTCGTTCATCAGGGTGGTCAGTGCTACGCGCCAGCCCTCGCCGACCCCGCCGAGGCGCTGGCTGTCCGACACGCGCACGTCGGCAAAGAACACCTCGTTGAAATTGCTGGTGCCGCTGATCTGTTTGATGCGGCGGATCTCGACGCCGGGCGATTTCATGTCGAGGAAGAAGAAGCTCATGCCCTTATGCTTGGGCACACTGGTGTCGGTGCGCAGCACGATGATACCCCAGTCGCAGAAGTGCGCGCCGCTGGTCCAGATTTTCTGGCCGTTGATGATCCAGTCATCGCCATCGCGCACCGCCCGGGTTTTCGAGCCGGCGACATCGGAGCCTGCCACCGGTTCGGAGAATAGCTGGCACCAGATCTCTTCACCGCGCAGGGCGGGTGGAGCAAAGCGTTGCTTCTGCTCCTCAGTGGCGTAGGTCAGCATGGTTGGGATGCACATGCCCAGGCCGATCTCAAACGCACCGCGGGGGGTAACGTAGTTCGCCTCCTCCTGGTTGTAGATGACCTGTTGCATCTGGTTGCCGCCCTGGCCGCCATACTCTTTCGGCATGGTGATGCCAGCAAACCCGCCGGCGTATTTTTTTGCCTGCCAGTCTTTGGCAAGGGGGACGAGGCCATCCTGGCCGTATTTGAGCTGGAACGTCTTGCCGGGCTCACGGCGCTCCGCATTCTGGTCGAGCCAGGCGCGGACGTGGGCGCGGTATTCGGCTTCTTCGGGTGTGTCGCTGAAATCCATTGGGAGGGGTCCTTCTCTAGGCTCAGGCCGCGTTACGCTGTTCGAGTTGGCTGACGAGGCGGTCTTTCCATTTGCGCTCGCCGCCTATGATCAGCGCCAGGTGTTTGGCGCGGCGGAGGTACATGTGGCAGTCGAACTCCCACGTGAAGCCCATGCCGCCGTGGGTTTGGATGTTTTCCTCTGCGGCGAAGATAAAGGCTTTGGATCCGGCGACGCGGGCTGCAGCGGCTGCTACGGGCAGTTCAGCGGCTCCGGTGGCCAATGCCCAGGCACCGTAATAGGCGTTGGAGCGGGCGAGTTCGGTCTTCATGTAGACGTCGGCCAGCTTGTGCTTGATCGCCTGGAAGCTGGCGATTGGGCGGCCAAAGGCGTAGCGGTTGAGGGCGTAGTCTTTGGCATCCTCCAGCGCCTTCTGTGCGCCGCCGATTTGCTCGAAAGCCAGCATGATGGCGGCGTGGTCGAGTGTTGCCTCCAGGTTGCGCCAGCCGTCGGCGAGCGTGCCCAGCTGCTCAGCTGGTGCACCGTCGAAGGTTAGCGTGGCGTGGGAGCGGGTGGGGTCGATGGTCTCTATTGGTTGGCGGGCTACGCCTGGGCCGGTGAGGTCGACCAGAAACAGGCCAATGTCGGAGCCGGAGCGAGCGGCGACCACGGCAAGATCGGCAATATCACCGTCGGCCACTGGCGTTTTCGTGCCAGAAAGCTTGCCGCCTGATACCTCGGCCCGGATGTTCTTCGGCATTAGCGGGCCGTTGCCCTCCGCGGTGGCGAGGCAGCCGATTTTCGAGCCGTCGCACAGGCCTGCCAAGTGTGCCTGCTTTTGATCTGGCGAGCCGGCAATCGCGATGGCCTCGCGCCCCAGGTAGATCGACGAGGCGAACGGCACGGGGGCTAGCGAGCGGCCCAATTCCTCAGCGATAACGCAGAGATCGATATGGGTCAGGCCGATGCCGCCGTCTTCCTCCGAGATTGCTGCGCCCATCCAGCCAAGCTCAGCGATTTTCTTCCACAGGCCGCGGTCGAAAGGCTGGTCGCCCTCCAAGATCTCTCGCGGTTTGGCATTCTCTTCCAGGAAGCGCCGCGCCTGATCGCGCAGCATGCGTTGATCGTCGGAGAAGTCAAAATTCATGGGGCGGGCGTCCTCTCGTGGAAATTTCCACTTCAGCCTAGGTCAGAGGACGTTCGGTGCCAAGCTATGTGCTCGCCATCTGCAGCGGCACGACGAGGTTGGACACAAAAAAAACGGCGAGGACCATATCTGGTCCTCGCCGTCTTTGCATTGCATTCTGCATGGCGCATTGACTGCGCCCGCGGAAATACAGTGATCGCTAATCTGCGAGTGTCAGATTCTCAGCAGAAACCTTGCCGTTCTTGCCTGACTCCAGGTCAAAGTTGACAACTTGGCCTTCGCTCAGGTTGGAAAGGCCAGCGCGCTCGACTGCGGAGATGTGCACGAACGCATCTTTAGAGCCATCGTCTGGCTGAATGAAGCCGAAACCTTTGACGGAATCGAACCACTTAACGGTACCTTGGGGCATATAACTAGTCTTTCAGTGTTTGCAGGTGGCTCGACACTTCAAGCCACTTCTCGGCCTCTAACAGAACGTCACTTTGTATTGAGGCCGATGGCATTAACCGAAAGCATCTTACGCAAAGAAATTCAGTAGTGAGACACGCTTTAGATAGGTGATCCGTGGGTATACGCAAGCGGTTTTATTTTTTTCCGAAAATCAAACGCCTCTGGACACGCCGATCAGGCCCTGCTTGCCAGCGTTGTAGATCGCGATACCCCCTGGCCAAGCGGGCCAGAGGGATTGAGATAGGCAGCGACGGCGGGATTTATGGCCGCATGTGGAAGGCGCTGGGCCCTGGCGTGCGCAAGGGAGCGGCGAGGTTGGCGAACTCGACCAGCAGCGGACGGGTCTTGCGGGGGTCGATGATTTCCTCAATCCAGAACGCCTCAGCAGAGCGGAAGGGCGAGCGGAGCTTGTTCAGCCGTGCCTCGATCTCTTCCTTCTTGGCGACGGGGTCGTCTGCGCCTTCGATATCAGCGCGGTAGGCAGCCTCGATACCGCCCTCCAAAGGCAAAGAGCCCCAACGGCCGCTGGGCCAAGCATAGCGGAGCGCTAAACGTCCGCCATTCTTGTGAGCGGCACCGGCGACGCCGAACGAGTTGCGGATGATGACGGTGCACCAGGGGATAGTGGTCTGCCACATGGCAGTCATGGCGCGCACGCCCTGCTTGATGACGCCGGTTTCCTCCGCCTGCTTGCCGATCAGGAAGCCGGGGCAATCAAGGAGGTAGACCATGGGCAGGTGGAAGGTTTCCGCCATGTCGCAGAATTTCTCGACCTTCTGGCAGGTCTCCGACGTCCAGCCGCCGCCGAAGAACATGGGGTCGGAGGCCATGATCGCGACCGGCCAACCATCGATACGGGCAAAGCCAGTGATGCAGGACCGGCCATAATAACGGCCGATCTCAAAGAACGAGCCCTCATCCACTAATGTCTCAACGATGGGACGCATTTTGTAGGCTTTGCGGATGTCTCGCGGGATCGCATGGACCAGCTTCTCGTCGCAGCGGTCCGGATCGTCGGTGGGCTCAACCCGCGGCGGCAGGCCGTGGACCGACGATGGCAGGTAGGAGAGGAATTTGCGGGCGGCTTCGAACGCTTCTTCTTCCGTATCGACGGCGTGATCGATGGCGCCGGAGCGGAGGTGAATTTTGGTGCCGCCGAGTTCTTCCTTGGTCAGCTTCTGGCCAGTCCACTCGACCACCGGCGGGCCGGCAACGAACAGAGCGGACTTCTCCTTGACCATAACGGCGTAATGGGTTGCGGCCAGATGCGCAGCACCCAGGCCGGCGACTGAGCCAAGGCCCAGGCCAACGCGAGGGACCATGCCCATGTTGGCCACAACCATCTCCCAGCCGCCGACGCCAGGCACATTGGCACGACCCGTGGTCTCAATGGTTTTGACTGAGCCACCGCCGCCGGAGCCTTCGACAACGCGGATCAGCGGCAGTTGCAGCTCGTTCGCCATGCGCTCGCAGAGCTGGTGCTTTTCTTTGATGGTCGCGTCAGCCGAGCCGCCACGGACGGTGAAATCATCGCCGCCGATGACGACGGGGCGGCCATCGACCTTGCCCCGCCCAAAGACGAAGTTGGAGGGCACAAGCTCCTCCAGGTCATTCTTGCCGTCATAGGTGGCCATGCCGGCAATCTTGCCGACTTCATGGAATGTGCCTTTGTCGAGCATCAGGTCGATGCGCTCGCGTATGGTGTAGCGGCCGCCATCATGCTGGCGCTTAACCCGCATTTCGCCGCCCAGCTTCTCCGCAAACGCCTCGCGCTGGGCGAGTTCGTCGAGTTCAGGCTGCCAGGGGTTGGGCTTTGTCTCGGGCGGGTTGGCGTTCATGGGGGAGAGTTCCTCTGAGATCGGTCGCGAAGTGCGTTGGCCAGCACTCTACGACTTTTGGCGCGGATACCAAAGGGGGTCTGGGCGATCCAATTGTATCAGGGCGCTCCGTCTGGAGTGGCCATAGGACTCGCCTGTGATTGGCACATTCATTTCGCACCCCTAGGATAAGTGACACGCCGTCTTTTGGCAGGATTGGAGCGCCACTGTGTTGTTGCATGCCCCGAACGAGAGCCGCCCATACCATTTGGGGCCGTTGCCGCAAGAGGTGTTGCCCCGCGATGCCGGGATACTGGAGGTCGAGGCAAGCCGTCCGAAGTCAAATGTTCGAGCTGCTGCCGAGATTACAAACGCTCCGTTTTCAGTGGCTATTGAGCGGTATCATCGCCTTTTCGCATCGCTGGCCGCCGGCGATGTCGCTGTTGAGGAAGCGCCGGTGCCAGACGATACGGCACTCCGGGCGGTCGATATCAAAGGCGGTGGCTATTTCCTCAACGCCTCGGGGATCGGCATTTGCGCCTTGCCCCAGAACGCCTGGTTGGTCGGCTGCGATGAGACGGCGGCTACACACGCTGTGGTCATAATGGTCGAGCATGGGCGCGGGCCAGAGGCTGACAACATGGCCGCCGGATGGGTCGGCGATGGCGATGAAGCGGCAGGTGATCTGCGCGCGGCTGAGATTGCAACATGTCTTGCAGGCCATATTCGGCAGATGGGGTTTGCAGCGCAGGCGCATTCGGTTGGGCACAGTCAGGTTGATATCGAACGGCTGGCGGTGATGGCAGGGCTTGTCGTCCGTAATGGCGAGGCAGTGCTGAACCCTTATTTGGGCACTCGGTTCTCCCTGGCGGCTGTGACGACTGAGTATGCGTTGGAGCCCGACATGCCACTGGCGGCGGATACGCCGACCTCCCATGGCCTGCGGTATTGGCTTGGCATCAATGGCGCACAGTCGGGGCGGGAGCGGGCACGTCGCAAAGCGCGGGCCAGTCATTTAAGCGCCTACCCAATGGAGCAGGTGAAGCGGGTCGAGCGTCCGACGACTGTGATCTTTGACGACGAGGTGCCGCGGGTGCCAAAGCGCGCCGCTTTCTTCACGCGCGCGACCTATGGTGATCTGGGCGAAAAGGCGAAGACGGAGCGCCAACGGTTCGCGACGAAGCATCCGTTTGCATTGGGCATGATACCCCTGATCCGGAACATGGTGCCGCTGCAGGACGGTCCGGTCGAAGTTGGCGGCGAATATGACTTCTCCGATGCTGCCGCCAACACACGGGCAATCAAATCGCTATCTTATATGCTAGGCGCGGATCTCACCGGCATTTGCGAAATTCCCCGCTATGCCTGGTTCTCGCACCATGAGAATGGTGAGCCGGTCGAGATGTATCATCGCTATGCGGTCGTCATGGCGATCGACCAGGAATACGAAACGATGGAGGGGGCCAGCGGCGACGATTGGATTAGCGGCGCACAGTCGATGCGCTCCTATATGCGTGGTGCAGAAATCGCCGGGGTTATGGCCGATACATTGCGCGGGATGGGCGTGTCAGCTCGCCCGCAAACCAATTCAGACAGTGACGTGCTTCATATTCCCTTGGTTCTTTGGGCTGGTCTTGGGGAGTTGGCCCGGATCGGTGAGTTGGTGCTGAACCCATTTGTCGGCCCGCGTTTCAAGTCGGTTGTGTTAACCACTGACATGCCATTGGTGGTCGATAAACCTGTGGATTTCGGGCTGCAGGATTTCTGCAATCAATGCCTGAAATGTGCTCGGGAATGCCCGTGTGATGCTATCCCGTGGGGCGATAAGGTCATGTTCAATGGCTATGAGATCTGGAAGCCAGATGTCGAACGTTGCACCCGCTATCGCCTGACTAACGTTAAAGGTTCGGCCTGTGGGCGATGTATGAAGACCTGCCCGCTCAACAAGGTTATCACCGCCGATGGCCCATTGCTGACGCGGGCCGCCAGTTGGATGGGCGTCAATGCGATGTGGGCGAAGCCAGCCATGATCCCCCTTGCCGTTAAGCTGGACGACAAGCTAGGCCACGGCAAACGCAACCCCCTTAAGAAGTGGTGGTTTGACCTTGAAGTCGTGGATGGAGTCTGCGTGAAACCGCGCGGCGTGAATGCGCGTGATCTCGACCCGGAGAAAGAGGCCAGGATGGACCCTGCGAAGCAGCGCATCGCCTATTATCCGGCGGATGTGATGCCAGCGCCGTCTGATCCGGATGCGCACCTGTTGGATCGGAAAGCAGCGTTACAGGCGGCGGAGACGTTGGAGACTCCGGCTGATGCCATGCGGAGAAACGGCGGAGGCAGGTGAGAAAACGTTGGCGCGTGGCTATTCCGGTCGGATCAGAGTGCCAGCGCCCCGTTCGGTGAAAATTTCCAGCAGGACGGCGTGCGGCGTGCGGCCATCTAGGATGATGGCTGCTTCGACGCCGGCGTTGACCGCATCCAGGCAGGTTTCGACCTTGGGGATCATGCCACCGGCGATGGTACCGTCGGCGATCAGCTCTTCCGCACGGGCGCGGGTCATGTCCTGGATCAGGGTTTTGCTGCCGTCCAGCACGCCGGCCACATCGGTCAACAGCAGGAAGCGGGAGGCTGCCATGGCGCCAGCAATCGCACCGGCGGCAGTATCGGCGTTGATGTTGTAGGTCTCACCCTCATCGCCGACGCCGATTGGGGCGATCACTGGGATAACGTCGTTTTTGGAGAGCTCACGCAGAAGGGTGGCGTCAACAATTGTGGGCTCGCCAACAAAGCCCAGATCCAGGACTTTCTCAATGTTGGAGTCCGGATCGCGTTTGGTGCGCTGCAGGCGTTTGGCGCGGATCAGGTTGGCGTCCTTGCCGCACAGGCCTATAGCCCGGCCACCGGCCTTGTTGATGGCCGTGACGATCTCTTTGTTGATGGATCCGGCCAGCACCATCTCCACGACCTCAACCGTAGCGGCATCGGTAACGCGCAGACCATCGATGAAGTCGCTCTTGATGTTGAGACGCTCCAGCATCCGGGCGATTTGGGGGCCGCCGCCGTGCACGACAATTGGGTTGATGCCCACCTGCTTCAACAGCACGATATCGCGCGCGAATAGATCGGCCAGTTCAGGGTTGCCCATGGCATGGCCGCCATACTTCACGACGAAGGTCGCGCCGGCATAGCGGCGCATATAGGGCAGGGCCTCTGACAAAAGGCGGGGAACTTGGATCAGGTCAGATTCGCTCATAGCCATGAATGGGGCAACCTTTTATCAGCGTTGCCCCACGTCTAAAACAGAATGGCGGTAAAGGGTAGTGCTTCAGAGCGTCCCTATTTCAGATCGGCTGCGACGGCGTCTAGACCGGCTTGGGCGCAAACCTCGTCCTGATCGGCAGAAGCACCGCTGACGCCGATGCCGCCGACATGATGGTCACCGACCTTGATCGGCAAGCCGCCGGCGAACGCTATGATACCCTCGACCTGAACAATGCCCGGCACGCGCGGTGGTTCACCATCCTTGCCATAGCCGATTTGCTCCACCACACGGGTCGAGAACGGGAAATTGGCTGAGGTTTTCGCTTTGTTAATGGCAATGCCAACGCTGCCGAGGAAGGCGTCATTCATGCGGTGGAAGGCAATCAGATCAGCCCCGCGGTCGACAACGGCAATATTCATGCGCCAACCCTCTTTGGCAGCGAGGTCTTCACAAGCAGCGATCATGCGCTTGGCCATGTCCAAGGTGACTAGCGGGCGGCTGTCGGCGGCCGACGCGGCTTGGCCGGCCAGCAGGCCGAAAGTGAGCGTGCTAGCGACAAGTATTTTGCGAAACATGATTTTCTCCAACTTGGTCGTTATGGGATTGAGCCAATTTGGCCGAGTAGAGCGAACGACGGAATTTGGTCTAAACAGAACCCAGCCAAGCTTGAGCATTGAGTTGGGTGCCCGAATGAGTCAAGTTCAATGGATTGAGTCCTGAACGACATACAATCAAAGCCACGCTCAAGCACAAGCCGAAGCCAATTGGAGAAACACTATGGTCGAGCCCATTGATCTGTCACGCGGCGAGAGCTTTTCGCAGGGGTTTCCGCACGACTATTTCAGTCATTTGCGTGCCAATGCACCGGCGTTCTGGCACGAGCCGACCAAGCATTCGCCGGGCGGGGAGGGGTTCTGGGTAGTCAGCCGCTATGACGATATCGAGCACGTCTTCCGCAACCCGGAGCTGTTCTCATCAGAGAAGGGACCGACGCGACCGTTTGGCGGCACGACGCTGCTCGACGACCCGGCGGCGGGCAAGATGATGATCCAGATGGATAATCCGAAGCACGCCCGCCTGCGCGCGCTGGTGACGTCGGGCTTTACGCCGGCGACGCTGGCCAAGCTGGACGAGGACGTCCGGCGCCTGACCAAGGATATCCTGGATGATGTCGAACCAGGCGAGAGTTTTGATTTCGTCGAGAAGGTGGCGCGGGAACTTCCTCTGCAGGTGATCTGTGAGATCGTTGGTGTGCCGCAGGAGGACAGGCTGCAACTGATCGAATGGCTCGACAAAGGCATTGCCGAGCCGAGCGACGGGGTGATCGCCGCGGACTATTACCGCAAGGTTCGGGATTATGGCTTCAAGCTGGCACAGGAGAAGCGCCGCAATCCTATGGACGATATTCTCTCGATCATTGCCAATGCCCGCCTGGACGATCATGAGCAGGGGCAATTGACGGAGCGGGAATTGGCGCTGTTTTTTGTTTTGTTATTCTCAGCCGGCTCGGAGACGACACGCAGTGCGATCGGTGGCGGAATGTTGGCCTTTATTCAGAACCCCGACCAGATGGAGAAGCTGCGCGCTGACCCGAGCCTGATGCGGTGGGCGCTGGAGGAAATCGTGCGCTGGACCTCGCCAACCGTCTACAAGCGCCGAACGGCGATGGAGGATGTGGAAATCGGGGGGCAGACGATCCGGGCTGACCAGAAGGTGACGATCTGGGAGATGTCAGCCAATCGCGACGACCGCAAGTTCGACCGGCCGTTTGAGTTCGATATCGCTCGCAAGCCGAACCGGCATATCGGCTTTGGTGCCGGCGTGCATTTCTGCCTGGGTGCGAACCTGGCGCGCATGGAAATTCGCTGCATGCTGGAGGAGTTGATGCGGCGCTACAGCGGTTTTGAACTGACCGGCGAGGCCGAGTGGACGCCGAGCAACCGCCTATTGGGCATCAAGCACCTGCCGGTACGGTTCAAGGCGGCTTAAGAGCCTGACTCAAAAGTTCAGTTGCAATAGCAATACCTTGCCAGGCGTCTGGTCATGAGGCGAATGTTGGCGACATAGGCCCAAGCGGTCGAGCTTTCGATTGTCGTTTCCCAGTCTTTGGCCAATCGGCGGCAGCGG
>CALKDI010000062.1 GCA_938084065.1 uncultured Alphaproteobacteria bacterium | reverse complement strand
CCGCAACAGCGACCCGCCCCCGGGTACAACCGTCATCTGGCGCGGATTCACCCGGTTGGCAGACCTCGACGAGGGATTCCGGGCAGCACAAACGGGACAAAAAATACTTGTGGGTAATTGAAAGTTGCTCGCACCGCTTACATCACAGACACTTATGGGTAACTGCTAGCTGCTCGCACCGCTTACGATTACGTTCCAAATTCTAGCCAGAGCCAGCAGTTATGAATATGGCTATAAGGCTGTTTTTCTGTAAAGCTTCAGGATTGGTTTTCAAGCCGTATCAAATTGATATAGTCCTTGCAAATCTCTCTGACAGTGACCTTAGGATTTTTCCATGGGACCGCTTGCCCACGCTCGCGTTTTGGAACTTGGCTCGACCATAGCAGGGCCCTTTTGTGGGCGATTACTGGCCGATTTTGGGGCAGACGTCGTTAAAGTTGAGCCGCCGACCGGCGATCCTGTTCGCTCCATGGGTAAGCATGCCAAGGGTAAGGATGGCGAGGACGTCTCGCTCTACGCCGCCACTATTCTGCGCAACAAGCGACTGATCTCTGTCGATATGCGCACTAAGGCGGGCCAACAGGTGATCCGCGATTTGGTGAAAACCACGGACGTGTTGATAGAGAACTTTCGCCCCGGTGGGATGGAAAAATGGGGCCTGGGCTATGAGGACTTGAAGGCTGTGAAGCCAGACTTGGTAATGGCCAGGATATCTGGCTTCGGTCAGTCCGGCCCCTATAGCCCCCGCCCTGGCTTCGGCATTATCGGTGAGGCAGTCAGCGGCTTGCGCCACATCACGGGCGACCCGAATCGCCCGCCGGCGCGCGTTGCTGTGTCACTCACAGACTATATCACTGGCCTTTACACGGCCTTCGGTATCTCCATGGCCCTGATCCATCGCGACCGCACGGGCGAGGGGCAGGTGGTCGATGGCAATCTGATGGAAAGTGCCTTCAGCTTTATGGAGCCGCACATTCCTGCCTATGACCAACTTGGTCATGTGGCCACTAGAGCTGGCTCCCGCTTGCCGGGCGTGTCGCCGAACGGTTTGTTTGAGACCAAAGATGGCCGGCATATTCAGATTGCGGCGTCCGGCAACCCGGTGTTCAAACGGCTCTGTCAGGTGATGGGCTGCGAAGACTGGGTCACAGACGAGCGTTTTGCCAGCGCCCGCGCCCGTGGCCAGCATCAGGAGCTTCTGGAAGGCATGATCCAGGATTGGGTCGGTGCACAGGATCTGGCGCCGCTGGAGGCAATCCTGATTGAAAAAGATGTGCCAGCCAGCCGTATTTTTACGATGGCGGATGTGTTCCAAGACCCGCATTACGCGGCCCGTGACTCAGTCGCTCGCGTCCAACATCCGGCGCTGGGCCTGTTGGCGATGGCGGCGCCTGCGCCACGCCTCTCGGCTTCTCCCGGAGAGATCCTTTGGCCTGGGCGCGCCATCGGTGTGGATACCCGCTCGGTTTTGGCGGAGACAGCGGGTTATGATGCGGAAACCATCGAGCGACTCATCCAAGAAGGAGTTCTGGCCGATGCGGCTAGCGGATAAGACCATCATCATCACCGGTGCTGCCTCTGGCATCGGCCTGGCCTTCGCGCAACGCTGCCTGGTGGAAGGTGCCACAGTGATTGCCGTAGACCAGAGTGCCGCCGGCCTTTCCGTCATCGATGAGACGGAGCGCCAAAGCAGGCTCCATTGCCTTGCCGGCGACGTGCGAGACACAGACCTTTCTGCTCGCGCCGTAGCGCTGGCGGAGGAGAAAACGGGCAAGCTGGACGGCCTCGCCACCGCTGCCGGTATCTCCGGAAGTGGTCACGCAATTGACGCGATCACCAGCGAAAAGTGGGACGACATCTATGGCGTCAACGTGAAGGCCACTTGGCAATTCATGGTCGCAGCACTGCCTGCGTTCCGGCGCAGTGGTGGCGGGTCAATTGTCACCGTTGCCTCGCAACTGGCGTTTGGCGGGGGCGTGAACAATGCGGCCTACATTGCCAGCAAAGGCGCCATCGTCAGCCTGACTAAGACCGCGGCCCTAGAACTGGCGCCCGACCACATCCGCGTCAACGCCATCGCCCCAGGCGCGACCGACACCCCCTTGTTCCGCGCCGGCATGGCCCGCAACCCCAATCCGGAGGCGCGTGAGCGGTCTCGTAACCGCCACGCAATGAAACGCTTCGGCGAGGCGCATGAGATCGCCAGCGGCATGCTCTACCTGATCAGTGACGAGGCCAGCTGGACGACAGGGCACACACTGCTGGTCGACGGAGGTTGGACGGCAGCGTAGACTGCACGCCGCATTTCTAGTTTGGAGCTCATTCCTGTGGAAGACCTCGCCCGCGCTGTCGCCGACCGCACCCAGTTTGCCGCTGACCTCTTCGATGAGATGGCCAAGTATACCTATGATGGCATTGGCATCACCCGCGCCTCCTATGGTGAGGGCGAGCAGAAGGCGCACGCAATCATGGCGGAGGCGGCAAAGTCGCTGGGCCTTGGTGTGGCGCAGGATCCAGCGTGTAACAGTTATTTCACCCTGCCAGGCAAGAACCGGCGGGCGCCGTCCGTTCTGATAGGCAGCCATTTGGACTCTGTGGCGCAGGGCGGCAACTTTGACGGCGCGGCAGGCGTTGTTTCTGGGCTGACGGCTTTGGCGGCATTAAAAGACGCTGGCGTAACGCCCAACGTGGACGTCACCGTCATGGGCGTACGGGCAGAGGAAAGCGCCTGGTTCGGTGTTTCTTATCTCGGCAGCCGTGCTGCCCTGGGGATGCTGCCGACCGGTGCGTTGGATGCCAAACGGTCGGACAATGGCCGGTCGCTAGGCGACCACATCGCTGAATGCGGTGGTGATCCAGAGGCCCTGTTGAACGGGCCGGCCGTGCTGGACACCAGCTTGATTCGCGCCTTCCTGGAGCCGCATATTGAGCAAGGCCCGGTGTTGGATGAGCGGGAGACTCCGATTGGTATCGTTACGGGCATTCGTGGCAACCGGCGGCTGCCGGCGGCACGTTGCTTTGGCCGCTATGCCCATTGCGGCGGCGAACCTCGCTGGAACCGTCAGGATGCGGTGATTGCGGTGTCGGAGTTTGTGCTTGCTCTGGATGCTATCTGGACGGAAACCGAAGCTGGCGGTGGCGATTTCGCCTATACGGTGGGGAAATTCTTCACTGATTCCAAGCGGCACGCCATGACAGTGATCAATGGCGAAGTCGAATTTTCGCTCGACCTACGCAGTCTTGACCCGGCTTTTCTTGCAGTAATGGAGGCCCGGTTGCCGGAGATCGCGCACAGCATTGAGGCGCGCCGCGGCGTGCGCTTTGAGCTGGGACAGGTCACCAAGGCCGCGCCTGGGCGCATGGATACAGTCGTGCGCAACAGCCTGTGGCAGGGCGTGCGCGAGAAAGAGCTGAAAGCAATCGAGATAGCCAGCGGTGCGGCTCACGATTCCGCCGCTTTCGCCGCCGCCGGCGTGCCGACCGCCATGATCTTCATTCGCAATGCCCACGGCTCCCACAATCCGGATGAGGCGATGCGGATTGAAGACTTTATGGTCGCCACTGATCTGCTAGCTTGGCAGTTGACGCGGTTTTAAGGCGGCGTCCAGTCTGAAAGACCGAGCGCCGCTCTAGAGCAACGCCAGATCAAATGGAACCATTTGGTCCAGACAAGTTGCTCGCAATCTTCAGAGTTAGAGCAGATTCACCCGATCGAATCGGATCGGGATCTGCTCTAAGTGCTACCGCGCCGTCATGCCAGCATCGATGACCAACTCAGACCCAGTCATATAGTTGGACTGGTCGCTGGCCAGGAACAGGATGCCATTGGCGATGTCCTGTGGCTTGCCCAGGATGCCTGTCGGCACAGCGTTGGCTGCCCGCTGGCTTAGATCGCTGGCGTTGCGGCGAGCTTCGCCTGGCGGCAGGATCGCGTCCCAGATTGCGGTCTCGATCAGACCGGGATGAACGGAATTGACGCGAATTTTGTCCAGCGCCCCCTCTAGCGCAGCGGATTTCGTGAACAGGCGCACAGCGCCTTTGGTGGCGCTATAGGCTGCCAATCCTGAGTTGTTGCCTTTTAGGCCAGCGATAGACGACAGGTTGATGATTGAGCCACCGCCAGCACGGCGCATCGCCGGGAAGCCATGCTTTACGCCAAGGAATACGCCCTCAACGTTGATCGCCTGCTGTTTGCGCCAATCCTCCAGGCTAAAGGTCTCGATCGGGCCGGCGATGGCGATGCCGGCATTGTTGACCAGCACGTTCAGCTTGCCGAAGGCCGCCTCTGTTGCCGCGACGACGGCCTGCCAGCGGTTCTCGTCGGTCGTATCCTGCTGCATAGATTGCGCTTTGCCGCCAGCCGCTACGATCTCCGCTGCAACTGCCGCAGCTGTGGTTTCGTTGATATCCGTGACCATGACCGTGGCGCCCTCACGACCCAATGTCATTGCCGTTGCTCGCCCGATACCCAAGCCACCACCGGTAACCAATGCAACTTTGCCTGTAACCTGACCCATGAGGTCCTCCTAACAGATTCGAATTTATCGTATTGCAATCATGCGGGCGTGAACCCGGGGGTGCAAGCATCGGGACCGCTGGCTGGGGCGACATTGCGCGCTTGTAAGCTTTCTTGCTCCAACCTGATGAGCCTTCTAGGTTGCTGCAAACGCCCGCAACTTAGCTAGGCGCTATCCATGTTATTTAACTCGTACGAGTTTATTTTTGCGTTTTTGCCAGTTTGCCTGGGAGTGTTCTTCTTTTTGGGTCAATGGCTCGGGGTGCGCGCGGGACTTGGTTGGCTCGTAGCGTGCTCGCTATTTTTCTACGGCTGGTGGAACCCTGCGTACCTGGGGCTCATTGTTTTATCGATGACGTTTAATTTCATTTTGGGCACAACATTGGCAAAGCGGTTGGATCGCCCCAGCAATCGCCTGCTCTTGATCATTGGTGTAGCCGTCAACTTGGGCCTGATTGGCTATTTCAAGTATGCGAACTTCTTCGTTACCAATGTTAATGCGATTGCTGGTACCGAGTTTGATATTGGGGCAATAATCCTGCCGCTGGCAATTTCATTCTTCACCTTTCAGCAGATCACCTTCCTTGTCGATTCCTATGCTGGAAGGACCAAAGAATATGATCTCCTCAGATATTGCTTTTTTGTAACTGCTCACCCCCCTCGTTGAACAGGGGTTTGCCGGAGGGCAATTGAGGTATTGACACCAGACCCGGCAGTTGATTCAAGCTGCGGATGATTTCGGAAACACTGGATTCGCTGAGCAAAAAAGAGCTGATCGGTCTC
>CALKDI010000061.1 GCA_938084065.1 uncultured Alphaproteobacteria bacterium | reverse complement strand
CTATAATCCTTGCCTTGAAGAGCCAATTTGCCCAACACTAGCCGTCAAATGCACGATCAGGAAAGGATCAGCCCTATGAACGAAGCAGAATTCCGCACCTATGCTGCTGCCGAAAAATATGACGCGCCGGAAGTACGCACCCAGCCACCAGGCAAATTCTTCGATACCCACGCGCACGAGCGTGACCTGATTGTGCTGATTACCGAAGGCCAGTTCACCGTCGCCTACCCCGACCACACAGACGTATTTGGTCCCGGCGACATGTGCTACGTCGCCCCCGGCGTTGAGCACACCGATGAAGCCGGGCCGGACGGTGCCAGCTATGTGCTGGCTTGGCGGTAGCGTCGTAAAGCCGACCGGTGGCGGGTTAACCCACCGGTCCCTTGTTGCTGTAGACCTATCCCAAATGCCGCCCGCCGGCACCGACAACGACCGTCACGAGGCCTAGCACCAGATTGATGGCGACGATCATGCGGATCGTCCCGATCTGCTTGGCCGCGGTTGGCGTGTCATTGGCGGCAACGGCTGCGCGCAGGCGTTTGAACGGGGCAAAGTACAGGTGGCCGAACAAGCCCATCATCACCAGCCCTAGCAGCAGCATCAGGTGCACATGAGGCCCTGCCGCGGCAAAGCCGCCCCACTCGACCAGGATGATCCAGAAGCCGCTGGCCAATAACACCAGCACGGCCATCCAGACCCAGGGGAAGAATTTGCCAAAGACCCGCGCCCACAATGCCACGCGCGCCGGCGGCTCTAGCGGGCCGACTGACGGTCGCAACGCCATATAGGCGAAGAACATACCGCCGACCCAAACGACCGCCGCCAGTGCGTGTATCGATGTCATAATGGCAAGCATGGCTTACCCTTTCCCCTGCTGAAAATCCGCTTATGCGGTAATAACGCGGACCGGCTCACCCTTGAGCCAGGCAGCGATGTTTTCGACCGTTTGACCGTAGAAAATGTGATAGGTCTCTTCGGTCACATAGCCCAGATGCGGCGTCAGAACCGTGTTGCGCAGATCCAGGAACGGGTTCGTTTTCGCCACAGGCTCAACACTGTAGGTATCGATGCCGGCCCCAGCAATAGTGCCATTGCGCAGTGCTTCGGCTAAGGCTTCTTCATCGATGATCGGCCCGCGCGACGTGTTGATGATATGCGCCGTTGGTTTCATCAGGTTCAGCTCACGCTCGCCGACGATGCCGCGAGAGCGATCGCTCAACACCAAATGTACCGAGATAAAATCGGACTGCTGGAACAGCTCCTCCTTCTCGACCCGGCGAACGCCCTTAGCGGCGGCGGCCTCTGCGGTCAGGTTTTGGCTCCAGGCGATGGTTTCCATCTCGAACGCCTGCGCATATTTGGCGACCTTGGTGCCCAGATTACCCAGGCCCAGCAAGCCCATGGTTCGGCCTTGCATCCCCTGGCCAACTGTCATCTGCCAGTTCCCCTGGCGCATAGCATTATTCTCGTTCGGGATATTGCGTGCCAGTGACAATGCCAACCCGAATGCCAGCTCCGGCGTTGCGCTGGAACTGCCGGAGGTGCCGCAAACGGTGACGCCGTGATCAGCCGCGGCCTGCATGTCAACGCTGGCATTGCGCATGCCGGTGGTCACCAGCAGCTTCATATCTGGCAATTTTGCGAAAACTTCCCGGGTAAATGGCGTGCGTTCGCGCATGATGCAGACGATTTCATACCCTTTCAGGCGCTCTGCCAGCGCATCTGGAGATGGCTGGTGATCGGTGAATACCGTGACGGTCACGTCGCCCGGCAAGTGGGTCCAATCGGCCATGGTGGTGGCTACATGTTGATAATCGTCGAGCACTGCGACACGCATGGCGTTGTCTCCTCCGTTGGTGGTCTAGCGGTTTTTGTATGTATCCCCTATCGTGCGGCAACACCAATGAATAGGGATAGAGAGCGATGAATTGGAAGGGCATGTTACGCGCAGCGCTGATCGTGGCGCTAGGGCTAGTGTTGAGCGCCTGCGGTGGCGCTGCTGTGCGACAAGGGCCGTCAAAGCCGCAAACACAGCAGCAAGTCCAGCGATCGGTCGCTCCAGTCGCAACTGGGCCAATGCGGGTCGCCATTCTGGCGCCGCTAACTGGCGATTTTGCGCCAATCGGGCAGCAATTGGTTAATGCAACCGCGATTGCTCTGTTTGAGGATCAGCAGACGCCAGTTGAGTTGCTGCCATTCGATACCCGCGGCACGCCGGAGGGCGCCGCAGAAGCCGCCAACAGCGCACTGCGGCAGCGGGCCGACATGGTTATCGGCCCGCTGTTTGGCAAACATGTCCCCGTGGTCCGTCAAACCTTAGCCGGCAGCAATGTTGCTATCCTGACATTCACCAATGATACCACGATGGCCGGTGGTAACGTCTTCGTGCTTGGGATCAGTGTCGCGGATCAGATGCACCGAATGATGGGGCAACTGGCCCGTGATGGCCGCAATCGTGTTTTGCTGTTGGGGCCAGACACGGCTTATACCGAGCATGTATTGGCTGCCCTTCAGAGCCCAAACATCTCTGGCCCGGTCCAGCTGGTCCGCGCGGCAACGTTTGACAGTGCTGCGGACTTCAACTCGATCGCCGAACAGGTCAAGAAACTGACGGACTATGACCGCCGTCGCGCCAACTGGCGGTCATACGAGTCTCGCTTGGTCCCTCAAGTCCGGGCAGCCGCAGACCCGGCGGGCTTGCTGCAGGGAGAAGCGGCAAAATTTGCGCCGGATAGCGTCAGCTACCGCATGTTACAAGGCATGGCATCGATCTATCGCCAACATATTAGCCGTGGCAGAAATGCTGCGCTTTCCGAGGTCATTTCGCGGATCGAAGGCGTAGATGCATCGCCAGCCGACGACTTTGATGTTGTCATGCTGCCATTCGCTGACGAAAACCTGATCGCTGTCGGTTCTATGTTGGACCTGTACAACGCAGGCCATCCGTTCGCGCGCGTTGTTGGCACCAATCTTTGGCAGAACGAGGATTTGGCCAGAGGGCCGTCCTTCCACCAGGCTTGGTACACAGCTGCCGACCAAACCGCTCAACAGCCATTTTTACAGACCTACCGCAGCACTTATCAGGCCGTGCCTGACCCTATCGCGGTGTTGGGCTATTATGCTGCCCGTGTCGCGATGTCGGCAGCTAGTGCGAACATCAGGCCGGTAACGCCGATTTTCGTCCGACGGCCCAACGGCTTTTCCGGTCAAGCTGGCGCGGTATTGTTCGGCGCTGACAACCTGATGCGTCACCCGTTGACCATCTATGAGGTCACGCCAGAGGGACCGCGCGAGGTGGATGGGCAAGCCGGGCCGTCGTCGTAAAGCCCGACCCCACGTTGTATTGACGGTCGAATGTCTTGGATGCAGATCAGGTCCTGGACCCGTGCCGCGAGGAACCCAGTGTTATGAGCCAAGACATTGCCAAATTCGGCCTCGGCCAACCGGTCACCCGCTATGAGGACGCAACGCTGACGACAGGCAGAGGCCGCTATACCGGCGATGTGCGCACAGCGAACAGCATCGTGACTTCTTGTGATCCCCGTTCAGCCGTCGGCAGCCTACCCAGGCCCTAGCTCACACAGACACCGAGGCCGGGTTGTAATCGAGTAAACCGCGGTCAACAGCAGACCGCCTCGGTAAGGTGGGGTCCTGGAGGGCTAACCCTTCTTCGCGTGACCAAAGTTGCACATTGGTGCCCCGCTCCTTACGGGCATCTTCATATCGTCTCAGAGCCTCTGTGACTGATGCCGACGCAGCAAAAGCGCGCCCGAGCAAAAGCGCATCCTCGATGGCAATGCAAGCTCCTTGTCCAAGGAAAGGTGTCATTGGGTGCGCCGCGTCACCGAGCATCGCCACTCGCCCGAGAACCCAAGACTTTAAGGGATCTCGGTCGCGCAACCCCCATTTGAACAATGCGCCCGGCGGAATGTTGTGGATCAGCTCAACCAAGTCGGGAGCAAAATCAGCATAGGCCTCCGCGAATTCCTCGTTTGTGGCCGGGATCGCCCAGCCTTCTTCCTCCCAGGCGGCCGCTTGCCCACAACCTATAAGGTTCATGATGCGGCCGCCGCGCAGCGGGTAATGTAATAAGTAACGCTTTGGCCCTGCATGCATCGCTTGCTCGTGCTCACGAACAGACGAGGGCACTAACTCGTCGGGAATCAATGCCCGGAAGGCAACCTGCCCGTTGAACCTCGTGGCCTCACCTGGGAATAGAAAGGACCGAACGGCTGATGCGTTCCCATCAGCACCGATAACGGCGTCGCCATGATCAGATGCGCCATTCGCGAAAGAAACGGCCGCGCCGGACGAATCCTGCTTGAGAGAGACGAATTCGTGCCCTGGATGCAACGCCTCCGGGTCGTTTGCTCGCACAGCTTCCACTAAGACTCTATTCAGGTCTCCCCGGTGTACCTGGAGCGTGGCAAATCCATATTTCTCAATAATTTGTTCGTTGGTCCTCGCACTGATGACCTCGCCGGTGGCGTAATTGCATTGGCGCATCACATTCACACAACTGGAGGCAGCCTCCAACGCGCTATCAACGCCTAGATCTCGAAGTGCACGACGCGCATTCGCCCAGATCATCAAGCCGGCGCCTATCTCCCGTATCTCTGCCGTGCGTTCATAGACGGCGACTTTGAAACCACGCCGCTGCAGTGCCAATGCGGCGGCCAAGCCTCCGATACCTGCACCGATGATAATAATCTTCGCTCTCATAATTCCTCTAAAATTCAATGTGAGGTTAACGCGCCACGCAGAATGCAGCAAATTAACCTTACCTCCAATATTCGGACCTGCGGCTGTTTAATTTGAGCGGCGTTTTGTCTGCGATTCTTCGCCTGTCGCTGACACCCTCGACACCGAATACACGCACGCCCCAGCCGCCGGGACCTTTCCCAACGGCTGCCACATCATCGAGGTGGAGATCGACCCTGACACTGGGCTCTATTCGCTAGAGCGCTACACCATCGTTGATGATTTCGGCGTCACCATGAACCCGCTCTTGCTGGCTGGACAGGTGCATGGCGGTATCGTCCAAGGGTTGGGCCAGGCGATGCTGGAGCAGGTGGTGTTCGATGCTGACGGCCAGCCGCTAACCGGCTCGTTTATGGACTATGGCATGCCGCGTGCGGATGCGATGCCCAGCTTCGACTTCGAAACACGCAACGTGCCATCCACAGCCAACCCGCTCGGCGTTAAAGGCGCGGGGGAGGCCGGAGCCATTGGCGCGCCGCCAGCGCCGATGCACGCTCTGCTGAATGCCTTGCACCGCTATAATGGCACGACCCTACTGGATATGCCCGCGACACCAGAGAAAATATGGCGGGCGTGCCAGGCCGCGGCGCAGGGCTGCGGCCGCGCGCGCGACAAATCGGCTGGGCCTGCAACCTAGGCGTTACCCGTTGAATCGACTAGGGTTCGCCCGCAATTTGGCATGCGCGTCCAGAACTTCAAGGCGCTGGTTTTGATCCGACTTTTGACCCTCACCTCGCTATATCCGAATGCGGCAATGCCGACGCACGCAACCTTTGTCGAAAATCGGCTGAGGCGGATTGTGGAGACTGGGCGGGTTGAAGCACGCGTGGTTGCGCCTGTGCCATGGTTTCCATTCAAACACCAACGGTTTGGCGAGTACGCCCGGTACGCAGCAGTGCCTCGTGCGGAAATCCGGCACGGCATTGCAGTGACGCATCCGCGCTATCTGGTGGTGCCAAAGCGGCCGCAATGGCAGCCGGGTGCCTATTTTCGCGCAGCCAAAGCCGAGGTCGCTCGCCTGCGGGCAGATGGCTGGGATTTTGATGTCATCGATTGCCACTACGTCTATCCCGACGGTGTTGCCGCTGCCAGCCTTGGGCGAGCCTTGGGCGAGCCTTGGGCAAGCCGGTTGTGGTTTCAGCCCGTGGCAGTGACCTGAATTTGATCGCCGAATTGCCTGGTCCAAAACAGCAAATACAAGCAGCCTTCCCGAATATAGATCGCCTGATCACCGTCTCTGCGGCTTTGGGCGAGCGGGCCAAGGCGCTGGGTTTTCCGGCTGACCGCATTGCTGTCCTGCGCAACGGCGTGGACGACCAGGTGTTTCGACCGGTCGATGGCTCTTCCTGGCGCGCGCGGGCTACCGGTGCGACATCTGTGATTGTTTCTGTTGGCAACCTCATCTCGCTCAAAGGCCACGACCTGGTGATCCAAGCGCTGCAAACTATACTGCCCTCACTCCAAAACCCGAAATTTCTCGTGTGCGATGACGCGGAAGTTGTCTGACACCGTGTCGCGGAAGTTTTTCCATTCACGCGGGATGGTTTCCCGCATGAAGGCGAGGATTGCGTCGGCAAACAGCTTTTGACTTCGATAGTAGCGATTGTGGGTGACGTGTTGGTGCAAAACGGCCCAAAGCCGCTCAATCGGGTTGAGATGTGGACAATATGGC
>CALKDI010000060.1 GCA_938084065.1 uncultured Alphaproteobacteria bacterium | reverse complement strand
GTGTCATAGCCATCCTCTGCATCGCCCAGATACTTGCGATAGCGCCCCTCGCTGCCATAGCGGCCGCGCTTATCCTGCAACACCACCGCATAGCCGGAATCGGTAAAAGGTTGGACGAATTCCGCGCGGGTCATGGCCCTGTCTGGATCCGCCAGGGTGACCTCACTGCGGCTGGCCAAGTGCTTGCCGTAGGGGGTGCGCTCCATCAAGACGGGCCATGGGCCGTCACCGTCCGGCGTATAGATATCAGTCGCGAGGCCGATGCCGTCGCGGGCGGGGATCATGACGTCGCGGTCGATGGGCATAGTGGGCCGGATCCTTTGTGAAACTAGCATGCTTTTGCATCCCGATGCTCGCCGAATTCGCTGCGACTGCAAAGGCGCGCTGGGTTCGTGTGTTTACAGCGAAAAGCGCTTTGTACATCCTTTTGCGGGATAAATGCACCAGTGTCTGGTGCGTGTGACCAACGGTCGATAATCAAGAAATGGGGCGTGATGATGATGCTACCCGCTAGGATTGCAAACATAGCGGCCTTGGTGATTTTCAGCCTTCTTGCGGGCTGCACCACCACGCCTGAGCCGCCCAAATCAGATTGGGCAGCTGCGTCTTCGGCTGGATTTCCGCTGGTATTCGATGCTGCATTGGCTGGCGGTGAGATGTCCCGCGTGTTTCGGGATGCAGTTCACCGCCGGTCTGTCCATTCGACGTCTGGTGCGCGCAAGTATCGGATCGCCCTCGCGGAGGAGGGGCACCGGCTGTACTATACCTACAGCCGAACTGACCCGGACTACGCCATTGAATCCTTTGATTTGCAGCATGCCGTAACAAAGGGGCTAGAGGGCGCGCCGTTCAAGGTGCACGCTGAAGGTCGGGCGCCCGTGGGGCCTGCCCCTGGGCGATTCATCAACTGGTCTGCACGGGGTGTTACGTGCGTTTATGCAGTGTCGTCCGTTGGTGATGTGCACGGCACTCTGCGCCAGCAATTCTCCGGTAAGAATATGTTGGAGGCGGTGTATTGCGTGCCTGGCGATTATGCGATCAATGCAGCGATTGTGACTGAGATCGGCCAGGCAATTATGGTTGTCGAGGAATAATTGCGCTCTTCCTTCTGGCGGTAGAGCGGCCTAGGTTTGACCTGCCTACCCTATAAACTCGACCCTCTAAAAAAAGGAGCTTGCCCCCATGGCAATCGAACGTATGGACATCACCACCGGCCCCGGCCCACGCATGAGCCGTTGTGTCGTGAACGGCGACACGGTCTATGTCTGCGGTCTGACCTCCAGCGATTTCAGCTTGGATATCAAGGGCCAAACCCAAAACATCTGTGACAAGATCGACGACTATCTGAAGCGCGCTGGCACTAGCAAGTCCAAGCTGCTGCACGCTCAGCTCTGGATCACAGATATGAGCAAGTTCAGCCAGATGAACGAGGTGTGGAACGCCTGGGTCGACCCGGAAAACCCGCCGGTCCGCGCCTGTGTTCGTGCCGACTTGGCCCGCCCGGAAATCCTGGTGGAGATCATGGTGACGGCGGCGAAGTAGGGTTCTTTTACCCGTCGTTGCTAAGCACGAAAACGCCCCGGAAGCAGATGATGCTGCCGGGGCGTTTTAGTCTCCTAAGCCGTTTTGATGCTCGGGAACATGTTTTTCATGGCGTCAGCGTCCATCTCTGCCTTAAAGGCGTGGCGGTCTTTGAGGGCCACCGCGCGCTGACCGGCCGGGCGGGCGCTCAGCTCGTCCACCAGGCGTTTCAAGTTTGGCATGGAGGGCAGAGCGTCGTCGCCAAGCACCACCGGCAGCAGCCGCGCCCAACCCCAGACTGCCATATCGACGATGCTGTAGTCATCGCCCAGCATGTACTTGTTGTTGGCCAGGTGCGCGTCGAGGATGCCGTAATGGCGGCGGGCCTCAAACATATAGCGGGTGGTGGGATATTCCAGCCGCTCTGGCGCATGGTGGCGGAAGTGGACGCTCTGGCCGCTGTACGGGCCGACGCCGGTCGCGACAAACATCAGCCAGGACAGCATTTCGCCGCGCTTGGCGGCGGGGCCGGTGAACTGGCCAGTCTTCTCAGCCAGGTACAGCAGGATAGCGTTTGAGTCGAACACGGCAGTGCCGTCATCAACGATGCTGGGGGCCTTGGCGTTCGGGTTGATGGCTTTGTATTCCGGCTTGTGCTGGTCGCCTTTGCGGCCATCGACCGGGATAGCCTCGTACGGCAGGCCGGATTCTTCGAGGAACAGGGCAACCTTCATTGGGTTCGGCCCGGTGTTGTAGTAGAATTTCAGCATAAGCGTTTGGTTCCTTAATCTTGGATGGAATGATCCGGGTGGAAAGTGGGCCTGCGCACCACCGCACGCAAGCGGCCTTCCGTTTTTAAGAGTATTGCAGCCGACGCATGACCCAAGCTCCTGTAATAGTATCTGGCGCCGGCCCTGTCGGCCTTAGCCTCGCGTGCGTTCTGGCGGAGGCGGATTTGCCGGTGATCGTGCTGGAGGCAGAGCCTGCGCTGCCGACCAACCTCCGCGCCTCCACCTTTCACCCGCCAACGCTGGATATGCTGGAGCGGTTTGGAGCGACTGAGAAGCTGATCGCCCAGGGGCTGATCGCACCGACCTTCCAATACCGCGACCGCACGGGCGAGAAGTTGGGGGAGTTCGACTTCGGCGCGCTGGCGGACGTGGTGCGCCACCCCTACCGGCTGCAATGCGAGCAGTTCAAGCTCAACTTCGCCCTGGCCGAGTATCTGGCCGACCGTCCGACGGCAGCGATCCGGTTCGGGGCGGAGGTGGCAGGTGTGCAGCAGGCCGCGGACGGCGTGTCGGTGACTTTGGCCAGTGGCGAGACGGTGGCCGGCTCCTACGTCATAGGCGCGGACGGCGCGCGCAGTGCGGTGCGGCAGGCGCTGGGCATTCCATTTGAGGGGTTTACCTGGCCGGAGGCGTTTTTGGTGGTCTCTACCGATTTTCCGTTTGAGCACCATTTCGACGGCCTCTGTTGGGTCAACTATTTCGCCGATCCAGACGAGTGGTTCTTCCTGCTGCGCGCACCGGATGTCTGGCGGGTGATGTTCCCCACCGGGCCAGAGGAGAGCGAGGCGGATATCTTCGACCCCGCCAAAATCCAACGGCGGTTGAACCGGGTGCTGCCGCGGGATGAGCCCTACGAGGTCAAACACACGACGCTCTACCGCGTGCACCAGCGGGTGGCGGAGCGGTATCGCGAGGGGCGGGCCTTCATCGCCGGTGATGCGGCGCACATCAACAACCCGCTGGGCGGAATGGGCATGAACGGCGGCATCCACGACGCCTTCAACCTGGGTGAAAAGCTGGTGCGCGTGCTGCGCGATGGCGCGGACCCGGCCTTGCTGGACCAGTTTGAGGCGGAGCGGCGACCGGTGGCGCTGCAATACGTCAACGACATCACCATCCGCAACAAGCGCAACCTGGAAACCCGCGACCCGTCGGAGCAGGCGGCATTCCGGCAGATGCTGCGTGAGACCATGGCCGACCCGGCCAAAACCCGCGCCTTTCTGCTGCGCGCCTCCATGCTGGCGAGTTTGGGCGTGACGGGTTATTAACCTAGGCAACGACTTCCTAGAGACAAGAGAGACCTATCGCATGCGCGCCCTGATTTGCCGTGAGTTCGGCCCGGTTGAGAGCCTGGAACTGGCTGATATCCCAGCACCCATCCCCGGCCCAGACCAGTTGCTGCTGGATATCGCGGCGACCTCCGTCAACTTTGCCGACAGCATCATGGTCAACGGTAAGTACCAGACCAAACCGCCATTCCCGTTCTCACCGGGACTGGAGGGCGCGGGCGTCGTCTCGGCAGTCGGTGCCAATGTGAAGACGTTCAAGCCCGGCGATAAGGTCATGGCGATCCTCGCGCACGGTGGTTTTGCCGAGCAGGCGCTGGCCGAGCCGGGTGAGGTTTATCCGCTGTTCAAGGGCATGGATTTTGGCCAAGGCGCGATCTTCCCCGTGGCCTATATCTCCGCCGATGTGGCGCTGCGTTGGCAGGGCCGGGTGGAGCCGGGCGAGACGGTGATCGTGCTAGGCGCGGCCGGTGGCTCCGGCTTGGCTGCGGTCGAAATCGCCAAGGCCATGGGCGCGCGCGTAATCGCCTGTGCCTCCAGCGACGAGCGGCTGGAGATCTGCAAAGCGCACGGCGCGGACCATGTCATCAACTATGCGACGGGCTCTCTGAAAGAGGGTGTTATGGCGGTGACGAACGGCAATGGCGCGGACGTGTGCTTTGATCCCGTCGGCGGCGACCTGTTTGACGAGGCGCTGTCGTCGCTCGATTGGGGCGGGCGGTTCGTGCATTTCGGCTTTGTCGGCGGCGTCCCGAAAATCCCGGCGAACCGGCTGCTGGTCAAGCATCGCACGGCGGCAGGCTCCTCACTCCGCTATTTCCGCTGGCGCAAGCCGGAATTGCTGGCGCGCTCGGTCAAGGCGCTGGAGGCTTATTGGCTGGATGGCCGCCTGAAGCCCATCGTCACCAACAGCCTGCCGCTGGAGCAGGGCGTCGAGGCGATACAGTTGCTGACTCAGCGCAAGGCCGCCGGCAAGGTGGTCGTGACTGTGCAGGATCTAGGCTAGCCAAGCCACACAAACTCTCCCTTCAGCCTGAGGTGCGCGGCGAAGCCGGGCCTCGAAGGGTGAAGGGTAACGGAAAATCTGAACTCGGAGACCCGTCATATGACCATCCATCTGGAACGCAAGGGCGCCCACATCGCGCTCATCACGCTGGACAATCAGCCGAAACGCAACGCCGCAAGCCGCGCCGACTTCGCCGAGCTCGCCCGCATCTGGGATGAACTGGCGGCGGACGACTCCTGCCGCGCCATAGTCATCACCGGCGCGGGTGAGAAGGCTTTTTGCGCGGGCGCTGACCTCTCCGGCGACCTAACGGCAGGCGAGGACATGTCCCGCCTGGTGCACAAGGGCCTTCAGAAATACACGGTCTATCGCAAGCCGGTGATCGCGGCGGTCAACGGCGACTGCATCGCCGGCGGCATTGAGTTGATGCTGGCAAGCGACATCCGCCTGGCCGCGCCCAGCGCTCGCTTTGGCCTGACGGAAGTGAAGTTCGGCGTCTATCCGTTCGGGGGTGCTACGACCAAGCTGCAGGCGCAGATCGGCTATGTGCACGCGATGGAATTGCTGATGACCGGCAAGTTGATCGATGCGGAAGAGGCCACCCGCATCAACCTGATCAACCGGGTCGTGCCGCGCGAAAAGCTGCTGGATGAATGCCTGGCCATAGCCGAGACCATCGCCGGCAACTCCCCCGCCGCGGTGCAGGCGGTTAAGGAGCAGTACTCCACATCGGCCTATCTGCGCGACATCGGCAAAGAACCGCTGGAGCAGACCCTAGGCGACCGCGTGCGCCAGAGCCCGGACTTCAAAGAGGGCGTTGCGTCCTTCCTGGAGAAGCGCAAGGCGAATTATTGAGGGGGTGGGCAATCCTCTTTCCCCATCCTCGTCATTGCGAGAGCGCGTAGCGGGCGTGTCAACCCAGGTGGGCTGAGGCTCGGTTCCCTAGGTTGCTTCGTCGCCTACGGCTTCTCGCAATGACGGGGAGACGGAAATCACGCGGGCGCGCCGTCCTGTTCCCGTCGGGCATGGACCTTGCCTTCCAGTCCTGCCGCCAACTGGTCAGCCGTCCAGCCGAGGCGGCCGTGGCGGATGATGCCATTGCGGATGATGGCTTCATCGGCATAGGGGCGGAAGTCATCGATATTGTTCCAGATTCGCATCAGCAGGCGGGTTTTGTCTTCAGAGACCGCTGGCGCGTGTGGCGCGCGGCCGTGCAGGGTGGTGTAGTTGTTGGCGAATTGGATGTCGCCAGGGTTGAACGGAAACTCGAACATGCATTCGGCGGCCAGTTCGTCGAACAGGTCCAGCAGTTCTTTCTCCTCCTGGCTGAAGCCGCCGGCGCGATCCGCTGCCTTGGCCATCCAACTGCGGTTGTAGCGCCCGGAAACGACACCATCCGCCACGCTGAAGACAGGGACACGATAACCAGAAGTCGGCGTCTCGCTTGGGTCATGCTCATTCTGGCGATCCCAGGCGAAGCCTTCATAGAGCCGGGGCAGCAGGTGCGGAGCACGCTCGCGGACAAGATTATGAATGGTGAGGGAACTTGCAAGGCGGCTGGGTGGTGAGTCGTCTGGCTGGCGCACACACAGCAGCGAGACCACGTCGGCCAGATCCACATGCAGTGAGACCTTGCCGGGATTGCCAACGCCTCTGGTGCCCTGGTTCGGGCGCAGGTGGCCCTCGGTCACGTAATGGATCAGCGTGCTGTCGCTGTTCTGGGTGAGGCCAATGCCCAGATGTGAGCAGAACCCCCAATAGATGCGCTCCACATCAGCTAGTTCCTGCCCCTCAAGTGGGAAGCCGTGCAGCAGCGCCATGCCGCGGCCAGAGCGCAACTCCTCACGGATGCGGGCGATGGTGCGCCGGCAGTGGGGCAGGGGGAAGTTGGTGGTGGTGATGTGGGTAAGCGGCAAGTCGTTGACCTGCGCGCAGGCAGACAGAAGGTCGGACACCTCCTCGGCGGCGAGCGAGATCTCCCAGCGGCGGTCCTGCTCCAGGTCGGTAGCGGTCCACGCGGCGGGTTCTGTGATGGGGTGGTTGTGGGTGACGGTCATGCGATCTTCCTCTACCAGGCAGCAGATGCAGCTAGGTATGGTGGCGCAGACGTCGGCAATTGCAAGCACGAATATGGGGTGACCCGCTTGCGCAGATCACCCCATAGCATCGCTTTGATTACGCCTCAGCTACTGGTCTGGCAGCTGAGGCGCAGGTCAGAACTGGGAACGGCCCTAGTGATTCGATCGAAACGTATGATTCCCATCCGATTGCTGAATCGAACCACAAACATATTGAAAGAGTGGGCTGATTCACGACACGTTTGCGGATGCAAACGTGTCGATCAGGCCACTAGGCCGCATCAAAGCGATCGGCGTTCATCACTTTGGTCCAGGCAGCGACGAAATCCTGCACGAACCGCTCTTTCGCGTCGTCTTGGGCATAGACTTCGGCATAGGAGCGCAGGACTGAGTTGGACCCGAACACTAGATCGACCCGGGTGGCTGTCCACTTCACCGCGCCCGACTTGCGGTCGACGATGTCGTACAAGTTTGTGCCCTTGGGCTCCCACTTGTTGGCCATGTCGGTCAGGTTGACGAAGAAGTCGGTTGTTAATGCGCCGGCGCGGTCGGTAAAGACGCCGTGCGCCGTGCCGCCATGATTGGTGCCGATCACGCGCATGCCGCCGACCAAGCAGGTCATCTCGTGCGCGGTCAGGCCCATCAACTGTGTGCGGTCGAGCAGCAATTCCTCCGCTGATACGGCATAATCCTGCTTCAACCAGTTGCGATAGCCGTCGGCCACCGGCTCCAGCACGTCGAAGGACTCGGCGTCGGTGGCTGCATCGGTGGCGTCGCCGCGACCGGGTGCGAAGGGTACCTGAACGGCGAGGCCAGCGGCTTTGGCGGCCTGCTCCACGCCCAGATTGCCGGCCAGGACGATCACATCGGCGATTGAGGCACCGGTAGCCTTTGCGATTGGCCCCAGCACCGAAAGTACGCGTGCCAGCCGTTCCGGCTCATTGCCTGCCCAATCCTTTTGCGGAGCCAACCGGATGCGGGCGCCGTTTGCACCACCGCGGAAGTCCGAACCGCGGAAGGTGCGGGCGCTATCCCAGGCGGTGGCAACCATGTCGGCGGCGGAGAGACCGGCGGCAGCGATCTTGGCCTTCACCGCGGCGACATCGTAGGACGTGCTGCCGGCAGGGATCGGGTCCTGCCAGATTAGGTCCTCATTCGGAACCTCCGGGCCAAAATAGCGGGCTTTGGGACCCATGTCGCGGTGGGTGAGTTTGAACCAGGCTCGGGCGAAGGCGTCGTCGAAAGCTGCCGGGTCTTTGTGGAAGCGTTCCGAGATCTTGCGGTATTCTGGATCAACCTTCAGGGCCATGTCGGCGTCGGTCATGACCGGCATGGTGCGGATCGAGGCGTCCTCCACATCGACCGGCATATCGGCCTCTGCGATACTGACTGGCTTCCACTGGTTCGCGCCGGCGGGGCTTTTGGTCAGCTCCCACTCGTGGCCCAGCAGCATATCGAAATAGCCGTTGTCCCACTGGGTGGGATGGCTGGTCCAGGCACCATCGACACCGCTGGTGACCGTATCGCGGCCGATGCCGCGGGAGGTCTTGTTCAGCCAGCCAAAGCCCTGGTCCTCAATCGAACCGGCCTCTGGCTCCGGGCCAACATTGTCGGCATTGCCATTGCCATGCGCTTTGCCGACGGTGTGACCGCCAGCGGTCAGCGCCACGGTCTCCTCATCGTCCATGGCCATGCGGGCGAAGGTGAGGCGCATGTCTTGGGCGGTCTTCAGCGGGTCAGGTTTGCCGTTCACGCCCTCCGGGTTCACATAGATCAGGCCCATCTGCACTGCGGCCAGCGGGTTTTCTAGGGTCTCGCGATCGTCACCATCATAGCGGTTAGACCCGAGCCAATCTTTTTCTGTGCCCCAGTAGGTGTCTTTCTCCGGGTGCCAGATATCCTCACGACCAAAGCTGAAGCCGAAGGTTTTGAAGCCCATGGACTCGTAGGCGACATTACCGGCCAGGATGATCAGGTCCGCCCAGGAAATCTTGTTGCCGTACTTCTTCTTGATCGGCCAAAGAAGGCGGCGGGCCTTGTCCAGGTTGCCATTGTCTGGCCAGGAATTTAGCGGTGCGAAGCGTTGGTTGCCGGTACCGGCACCGCCGCGTCCGTCCGCGATGCGATAGGTTCCGGCTGCGTGCCAGGCCATGCGGATCATCAGGCCGCCATAATGGCCCCAATCTGCCGGCCACCAGTCCTGGCTATCGGTCATCAGCGCGCTCAGGTCGGCCTTCAGTGCCTTAACATCCAATTCCCCGAGGGCTTTGCGGTAGTCAAAGTCCTTGAGCGGGTTGGTCTTGCGGTCGTGCTGGTGCAGGATATCCAGGTTGAGCGTGGTCGGCCACCACTCCACGACCGACGCGTGTGTCGTGGAATTGGCGCCGTGCATTACTGGGCACTTGCCTGTGTCATTGGGGGTCGTGGTCATGGTCATACTCCGGGCAGATTGGGTTTCTTGTTTCACCGCATAGGTGGGGGCCATTTGGGTTAATGGCAATGGACCCGTATCTTGGCGACGACTTGAGGGACTGGCCCCTGCAGTGTTGGCAGAACGCAGATAAGCATTATTAGAATTATTCCAATCTAAAATTTATCACAGAGCTGTGACCAGATCGAAATACCAGAAATACAGGGATCCCTCCCGAGACAGAGGCCTGGGGCGCTCCTAAACGAACTCCGGTAGGATCTCTTTCTCAAACATTTTCATGTAGTGGATTTGCTGCTCAATCGGCCCTGGCTCGACGCTGAACCAGATATTGGTGCCGCCGGCGTCGGCGATGGCGCTGATGCGCTCGATCCAGTCCTTGGCGTTGCCGGCGAGCGCATAGCGGTCCATGGCGTAGTCGGTCAGGCCCAGGTCTTCCATACGCTTGGGATTGCGCCCGCCTTGCAGCACATGGTCGTACAACTCGTAGCCATCCACATATTCCTGGATCTTGTCGCGGAACTGGCCGGGCACGCTCTTGTTGTCCAGCCCGAAGCGCATGGAGTGGTTCAGGATGGAGGAGACTGAGGCGTGAATGCCGTTGATGGACTTCTCCCGGTCTTCATTCAAGGACGAGCGTGTGGTGAACCAGACCGGCACATCCGCCGGATCACGGCCTTCGCTCTCAGCGCCGGCGCGGACGCGAGCGATGGTGTCCTTGATGACCTCCGGCAGCACACCAGTACCGGCGATGACGCCGTCAAAGATGCGCCCACCCAGGTGTAGCGTGCGGGGGCCTTCCGCGCAGAAGGTGATCGGAACCTGCGGTTTAACCGTGTCTTGGTGCCAGCGCACCCGCTGGGGCCGGCCCTGATAAGTGGATTCGCCCGTGGCCATCAGTTCGCGCACGCAAGTGACGTAATCCTCTACCCGGGCGCGGGTGCCCGGTTTGAGGCCAATATTGTAGACCGCGCTATCACCAGTCGCGATATCCAGGAAGGCCCGGCCATCCGTCATCGCATCGATAGAGGCCAGGAAGGCCGCCATGATCTGCGGCTCTCGCGTGATCGGGTTGGAGGGGTGGATGCCTACCAGTGCGTTCTTGGCGTGCTGGGCAATCAGGGTCGCGCGAACAAAGGCGTCGCCATAGATAAAGCTGGTGTCAGCGGTGCCGATCATGGCGACTCCGCAGCCATCGATAACCCGGATCAATTCTGCGAACGCGCCCAAGTCTTTCTGGTAAGGAAAGGTCGAGCCGCTGGATACCAAAACGCCGAAATTAACTTTCATGGTCTGTCTCTCATACCTGCATGGAGGGCGAAGTGCCTGCTGATCTGAGGCGATTACCGCATGTTTCCGGCTGAATTAGAACAGGTTTTGTGAGGCAATTTGGGCCTAAGTCCCCACAGCCCCAGCCTCACTCACCCGGTTCTCGAACGCGGCGGTGAGGAGGGCGCGGGTGTAGGGCTGTTGCGGGGAGTCGAACACGCGGTCTGCCGGGCCTTGCTCCACCACTTTGCCGTCCTTCATGACGATCAAGTCATGCGCCATAGCGCGGACGACTTTCAAGTCATGGCTGATGAACAGGTAGGCGAGTTTGTGGCGCTGTTGCAGGTCTCGCAGCAATTCCACGATCTGGGCCTGAACCGACATATCCAGCGCACTAGTCGGCTCATCCAGCACGACGAAGCGAGGCTTTAAGATCATAGCGCGGGCGATGGCGATGCGTTGGCGTTGGCCGCCGGAGAATTCGTGCGGATAGCGCTCTGCCATCGCGGATTCGAGGCCGACCTCATCCAGGACCGCCTCGATCATGCGGTCAGCCTCGGCAGGGCTATCGGCCAGTTGATGAACGCGGAGGCCCTCGCCGATGATCTGGCGGATGGAGAGGCGGGGCGAGAGGGAGCCGTATGGGTCCTGAAAGACGATTTGGAGTTCTTTGCGCAGCGCCCGCAGCGCACGGCCTTGCGGCTGGCGCAGGTCAGTGCCGCGGAAGGTGAGGGTTCCTTCTGCCCGCTCTAACCGGATCAATCCCAGGCCAAGCGTGGTCTTGCCAGAGCCGCTTTCGCCGACGACGCCGACCGTGTGGCCCTCGCGCACGGTGAGCGAAATGCCATCCACCGCCTTGATATGGCCAACGGTGCGCCGCAGCACACCGCGCTTGATCGGGAACCAGACTTTGACGTCCTGTCCTTCGATCACGATTGGCGCATCTGGGTCTGCCGGCTCCGGGCGGCCTTTGGGCTCGGCTGCTAGCAGGTGGCGGGTGTAGGCGTGTTGCGGGCTCTCGAAGATGGCCTCGGTCGGGCCTTGCTCGACGATTTCACCCTGCGTCATCACCGCGACGCGGTCGGCCACTTTGCGGACAATGCCCAGGTCGTGCGTGATCAACAGCATGGCCATGCCGAGGCGCTGCTGTAGGTCCTCAAGCAGCTCCAGGATTTGCGCCTGAATGGTGACGTCGACGGCGGTGGTTGGCTCGTCGGCGATCAGCAGGTCCGGGTCGTTTGCCAAAGCCATAGCGATCATCACCCGCTGGCGCTGGCCGCCGGACATCTGGTGCGGATAGCTGGCGAGGCGGGTTTCCGGGTCGGGAATGCCGACCAGATGCAGCAGTTCCAGCACACGGGCGCGAGTGCGTTCGGGCGAGAGACCTTTGTGCACCCGCAGCACCTCGCCTATCTGCTTGTAGACCGTGTGCAGCGGGTTGAGCGCTGTCATTGGCTCCTGAAAAATCATAGCGATACGATTGCCGCGGATTGAGCGGAGCGTGTTTTTGGACGCGCCAATCATCTCCTGCCCCTCGAACTTGATGGAGCCGGAGGGGTGGCTGGCTGGTGGATAGGCCAGCAATTGCAGAATGGAGAGGGCGCTGACCGACTTGCCAGAGCCGCTCTCGCCGACAATGGCCAGCGTCTCTCCCTTGTGCAGTTCGAACGAGATGCCGCGCACGGCGTGGGCCGTCCGCTTGCCGATCTGAAAATCAACGGCGAGATTTTCGACCTGGAGGAGGGGCGCGCTCATAGGCCGAGTTTCCGGGGGTTAAAGGCATCGCGCACCGCCTCGCCGACGAAGACCAGCAGCGACAACAGCACGGCGATGGTGAAGAAGCCGGTCAGGCCCAGCCAGGGCGCCTGCAGGTTGGCCTTGCCCTGCGCCAGCAGCGAGCCGAGCGAGGGCGAGCCGGGCGGCAGGCCGAAGCCCAGATAGTCGAGCCCCGTCAGGCTGGTTATGCCGCCGAGCAGCGAGAATGGCAGGAAGGTCAGGGTGGCGACCATGGCGTTCGGCAGCACGTGACGGAAGATAATGGTCAGATCGCCAACGCCAAGGGCTCTGGCGGCGCGGACATAGTCAAAATTGCGCGCGCGAAGGAACTCTGCGCGGACGACTCCGACAAAGCCGATCCAGCCGAACGCCAGCAGCAGGATCAGGATGGTGAAGAAGCCAGGGACGATGACGCTGGCCATAATGATGAGGATATAGAGCGTCGGTAGGCCGGCCCAAATCTCGATAAAGCGCTGGAACAACAGATCAAACCAGCCGCCATAAAAGCCTTGCAGCGCACCGGCTGTGACGCCTATAGCGGCGCTGAGAATGGTAAGGGTCAGGCCGAAAATGACGGAGATGCGGAAGCCGTAGATCAGGCCCGCCATCACATCCCGCGCCTGATCATCGGTGCCAAGCCAATGGTCACTATCTGGCGGGGAGGGCGCGGGCACCGGCAAATCCCAGGCGACAGTCTTGTAGCTATATGGGATCAGCGGCCAGACCACCCAGCCTTTCTCGGCGATTTTTTCCTGTAGGTAGGGATCGCGATAGTCCGCCTCGGTCGGGAATTCGCCGCCGAACGCGGTCTCTGGGTAGGATTGGAATACGGGCACGTGCGGTGCGCCATCGTACCAAATCAGGATGGGTTTATCGTTGGCGATGAACTCCGCAAACAGGCTGAGCACGAACAGCGCCAGAAAAATCCAGAGCGACCAATATCCGCGGCGGTTGGCTTTGAAGTTAGCAATCCGGCGCTGGGTGAGGGGGGTGAGGGCCATGGTTAGATTGCTCTCACTGAATGGCCGGCGTAGGCAAGCGACAGCACCGCATCAAACTTGCCCTCATGTCCCGAACTCGTTTCGGGACCCATGCCTGAGAGTTTCCGACAGAATTCGAACTCTGTATTTCGGTTCTCAGGCATGGACCCTGAAACAAGTTCAGGGAAGTGGGGAAGGGGATTGGGGCGGCGATCAAACCTCATAATCCTCAAGCCCCCCGGGCTTCGAAGTCGATGCGGGGATCGATGATCATGTACATCAGGTCGCCGATCAGCCCCAAGATCAGGCCCATGAGGGTGAACACATAGAGGGTTGCGAACATCACGGGATAATCACGGTTCAGCGCTGACTCGAACCCCAGCAAGCCCAAGCCATCAAGCGAGAAAATGGTCTCGATAAACACGGCGGAACCGAACAGGATGCCCACAAAGGCGCTGGGGAATCCGGCGATGATAATCAGCATGCCATTGCGGAACACATGGCCCCACAGCACCTGGCCTTCGGAGAGGCCTTTCGCGCGTGCGGTGGTGACGTATTGCTGCGAAATTTGGTCGAGGAAGCTGTTCTTGGTCAGCAGGGTCAGCGTCGCAAACGCGCCGATCATCATGGCGGCGAGCGGCAAAGCCAGATGCCAAAAATAGTCGACCACCTGCTCCACCATTGTCATGTTTTCGAAGCCTGGCGAGGTCAGGCCGCGTAACGGGAACCAGTCGTAATAATTGCCGCCGGCAAACAACACGAGTAGCAGGATTGCAAAGCCAAAACTGGGAATGGCATTGCCGACGATGATCACACCGCTGGTCCAGACATCAAAGCGCGAACCATCCCGTACCGCCTTCATAATGCCCAGCGGCAGGCAGATGAGGTAGGTCAGCAGCGTGGTCCACAGCCCTAGCGAGATGGAGACCGGCATTTTGTCGACTACCAGACTGACAACCGATTGATCACGGAAAAAACTGTCGCCGAAATCGAACGTGAGATAGTTGCCGATCATCTGCACAAAGCGCTCACCGATGGGCTTGTCGAAGCCGAAGCGCTGCTCCAGCTCCTTGATAAACGCCGGGTCGAGCCCCTGCGCGCCGCGGTAGGCGGAGCCTGTCTGTCCGCCTCCTGAGGCCGACGCTGCGGGCTGGTTGCCACCACCGCCAGATGCAAAGTCGCCGCCGCCCTGGGTCACGCGCTGGATGGCGCCGCCGCCCTCGCCAGTAAGCTCGGCAATGACCTGCTCAACCGGGCCGCCTGGCGCGATCTGGATGATGACGAAGTTCAGTACCATGATGCCGAACAGGGTCGGGATCATCAGCAGCAGGCGGCGGATAATGTAGGCGAGCATCAGTTTGAGGACTTGCCCGTGGCCGCGTTCAATGCACTCGCCTTGGCCTCATCATACCACCACCAAGAGAAACTGGTGCCCTCGTTCTGCATCAGCGGCGGGCGGGCGAACTTGTTCCAGTAGAGGATGCGGTCCTTCGACAAATACCAGTTTGGAATGATGAAATGCTGCGCCAGCAGCACACGATCCAGCGCACGAGTGCGCAGCACCAATTGCTCCCGGTCTGGGGCGGCGATCAGCTGTTCGATCAACGCATCGACCACCGGATCTTTTAAGCCGGCGAGATTGCGAGAGCCTGCCTGATCCGCCGCCGCACTGCCCCAAAAGCCGCGCTGTTCATTGCCTGGCGAGTCGCTCTGGCCCCAGCCGCTGGAGATCATGTCGTAGTCGTGGCTGCGGAGGCGATTGATGTATTGAGCGTCGTCCACCTCGCGTATGGACATTGCGATGCCCATGCGTTTCAGCGTTTGTTGCATGGGCAGAACGATGCGGCGGAAGCCGGAGCCACCGGCGCGCAACAGCATCTCAAACTGTAACGGCTGGCCCGTCGCGGCGTTGATCATGACCTGATCGCGGACTTCGTATCCGGCTTTCTTAAACAACCGCAGGGCCGTGCGAATGCCCGTGCGTTGTTGGCCGGAGCCATTAGTTACTGGGGGCTGGTATTCTTTTGTGAAGACCTCCGGTGGCAGTTGGTCCCGATAGGGCTCCAAAATTGCCAACTCATCGCCGGTCGGCAGGCCGCTAGAACCTAGCTCCGAATTTGAGAAAAAGCTCTTAGCGCGGGTGTATTGACCGAAGAATAGGTTTTTGTTGGTCCACTCGAAATCAAAGGCATAGGCCAAAGCCTCACGCACGCGCACGTCCTGGAATTGCGTGCGACGCAGGTTCATGACGAAGGCCTGCATGCCAGCAGGGCGGTCGTGGGCAACCTCTTCCTTGACCAGCCAGCCTTTTTGGACGGCCTCAATATCGAAATCCTGGGCCCAGGCCTTGGCCTGACTTTCCTGGTAATAGTCGATATCGCCGGCCTTAATCGCCTCGCGAATGACCGTCGGATCGCGGTAGTAGTCATAGCGCATGCGGTCGAAATTGTCCTGGCCGCGATTGACGGGGAGGTCTTTGCCCCAATAGTCGGCGACACGCTCGACCTCTACATAGCGGCCGGCTTCGAAGTTTGCGATGCGGTAAGGACCGGAGCCTAGTGGCGGCTCCAGCGTGGTTTTGGAGAAGTCGCGGCCTTCCCAATAATGCTTGGGCAGGATCGAGAGCTGGCCGACGATCAGTGGCAGTTCCAGGTTTTCCCCAGCGGCAAAGCGGAAGGTTACATCGCGCTCGCCCGTTATCTCCGCGCTGGTGACGCTGCCGTAATAGAAGCGATAGAAGGGCTGGCCCTTCTCTTTCAGGATATTGAACGAGAACACCACGTCATCCGGCGTGATCGGTTTGCCATCGTGCCAGCGTGCCTCTGGCCGCAGGCGGAAGGTGATCCAGGACCGATCTTCGGGGTAGGTGATGCTCTCGGCGATCAAGCCGTATTGGGTAAAGGCCTCATCGGTGCTGGAGACCATCAGGGTCTCGATGGCCATGCCGCTGCCAACGCCGGGATTGCCCTTGGGAATGAAGGGGTTGAACGAGTCGTATGTGCCAGACGTTGCTAGCCGCACTGATCCGCCCTTGGGCGCATTCGGGTTCACATAGTCGAAATGCGGAAAACCCTCAGCGTATTTGGGCGTGCCGTGCATGGCGATGCCGTGTGCATGAATGATGCGGGGTTCGTCAGCGGCGCGCGCAGCCGCACTCAGGCCAAACGTGAGGATCAATAGAGCGATGGTCAAGCGGATCACGAGGTAACACCCTGTCGGTTCTGGGGCCTTTATAGTGGGAGTTGGCGCGGGCATATGCCAGTACCAAGCCGTTGCTCACGCAAATGTCAGCCGGTTCTAGACCTGCTCAGGCAGATCGAGCCGGACAGCGATCCCTTCCAGCCCAGGTGCAGCGGCGGGATAGCGGTCCAGCACCATAGGGTCGTGGCCGGGTACGACATGGCTATCGGCGGGTGCCAGGCGGCGCAGTGTGCGATAGCCTTCCAGCATGCCGGCCATGTGAATGTGGGTGGTGAACTGAGGCTCCTCCAGGAAGCTCTCGTAATAGTGCGCGGCGTCGGTGGCCAGGATCACACGGCCACGGGCAGTCTCGACACTGACGCATTGCAGGCCGGCAGCATGGCCGCCGATGAAGTGGACGTTGATGCCCGGCGCGATCTCCGCATCGCCTGAATAGTATTGCACCCGGTAGGCGAAGGTCGCTTGCAGGGTCTGCAGAGCGTCCTCCTTGGTAAAGGAATGGCCCAGCACGCCAAAGGTGATGCCGCGCCCGGTGGCAAAGGCCATCTCTGCCGTTTGCAGGTGGAAGCGGGCGTTCGGGAACATGTCCAGGTTGCCGGCGTGGTCATAGTGCATATGGCTGATGATGACGTCTTTGACGCTGTCCGGGTCGATACCGACACGCTCCAGCCCCTCGCGCGGGCTTTGGGTATAGGTGCGGCCCCGACGCTCGCCCTCCGCCTTGGAGAAGCCGGTGTCGACGACGATGGTGCGGTCTTGGTTGCGGATCGCCCAGATGTAGTAATCCATCGCTAGCGGCGCCTCATGCGGGTCGCCATGGATAAAGATCGAGCCGCGGGTGCCGACACGCTCACCATACTTGATGGCGAAGATTTCATAGGTGGGGTTGGTCATGGGACAAACTCGCTTGAGCGATCTGTAGATTAGCCACAAAGACTAGCGGGCGAGGTGGAACCTGGAAAGGGCACGCAGTCAGCTTGCGAGCAGTGAGACCGCCTCTGCGTGCACGCGCGCGTCGCCGCTAGCTAGCACAGTGCCATCGCCGGACAGGGTGAGCGGTGCGCCGGACCAGTCTGTGATGCAACCGCCAGCGCCCTCAATCACCGGCGCTAGGGCCATGTAGTCATAGGTCTGCATGCTGGCTTCGATGGTCAGGTCGAGGCAGCCATTGGCGATGAGGGCATAGCCATAGCAATCACCACCATAATTGCAGCCCGCTGAGGCGGCTCGAACACGGGCAAAGCCGTCGGCCTCTGCGCCAGCGCTAAACATCTCAGGTGAAGTGGTGTTGATCCAGGCCTCTGACAGATGCGCGCAGTCGCGGGTGCTGGTCGGCTGGCCGTTAAAAGTGGTGGAGTGGCCGGCGGCTCCGATCCATTGCTCCCCCAGAATCGGCATGTCGATCACGCCAAGAATGGGGCGGCCTTTGTAGGCGAGAGCGATGAGGGTCCCGAAAGTGGGCTTGCCGACGACGAAAGCGCGGGTGCCGTCCAATGGGTCTAGCACCCAGACATAGTCGGCATCTGTGCGCTCGTTGCCGTGCTCTTCGCCGATGATGCCGTGGTCCGGAACTTCCCGCGACAGCAGCTGTCGGATAGCCGTCTCAGCCTCACGGTCGGCGCGGGTGACTGGCGATTCGTCGCCCTTGCGGATGACGTCGACGGGCGTGCGGAAATGCCGACGCAAAATCGGGCGGCTAAGATTAGCCGCCCGTTTCGCTAGATCGATCAGGTTTGGTGAGACAGGCTGCATGTTCTCTTTAACAAAAATCGTCTCTCTCACATTTCGCGCCAGATCTTACGCTTAGTGCTTCTTAGCGCCGTGACCGTCATCGGCCGGCTTAGCCGCGTCGGCTGGTGCCATAGCTGGCACCGCGCTCGGGTCTGGCAGAGCGGGCGGGTTGTCGGTAACAGACCGCATGTACGCGATGACCGCAGCGCGATCCTCAGGCTTTTTCAGGCCGGGGAAGGACATTTTGGTGCCCGGCGCGTAATCCTTGGGCTTGTAAAGGAACTTGCTCAGATCCTCGTACGTCCAGGTGCCGGCCATCTCTTGGAACGTACCTGAATAGGCAAACTCTTTCTTAGCCTGCGCTGCGCCGACCATATTGGCCAGGTTCGGGCCGACCTTGTTGACGCCGCCAGCCTCAAATGTGTGGCAGGAAGCGCACTTCTTTGCCACCTTCATGCCGTCCTCGACACTCGCCGTTGCCATAAAGGCTGCTATAGGCTCAGGGCCAGCAGGAGCAGCGCCGCCGTCGTGCGGAGCGGGTGCTAGATTCGCAAACAGGTTCGGCCCGTGGTGGCCGCCATGCGCGCCAGGAACGGGGATGATCAGTTTGGCAACAAAGCCCAACAACATCGCCACCACACCTGCGGTGAGGATCGCGCCAGCGACCTTGTTGATCTCCATCGTGTTCATGAACCGGCCTTTCTCGAACAAATCTTTACGTCGCGCAAAAGCGCTGACCTTGTTATAGCAGCGCTACCGCTGATCGGGTTGCAGGCAAATGCGGCTCAACGCCACTGCGGGCCTTGAAAGCGGTTGGGTGACACCGTTGCGCTTGCTGAAAGTTGCAAAACTGGGCATGCGACATATCCAGTAACAGACGGAACCAGGGAGGGCTGGCCTACCATGCGGTCAATTGTATTGATCCCCGCGCGATTGGCGTCGACACGCCTGCCGAACAAGCCGTTAGCTGACATTTCCGGTAAGCCCATGATTGTTCGGGTGATGGAACGCGCTTTGGCTGCCGATATTGGCCCGGTCATCATCGCTGCAGCAGAGCAAGACATTGTGGACGCTGTGCTTGCAGCCGGCGGAGATGCTGTGCTGACCGACCCGGATTTGCCAAGCGGCTCCGACCGGATCATGCAGGCGTTGCGGCAGTGCGATCCAACCAGGGTTTATGATACCGTCGTCAACGTCCAAGGCGACCTGCCGACACTTGATCCACAAACCATTCGCGACACGGTTGATGCACTGGGCGACGCTGACATTGCAACGCCCGTGGTCGAAATTGTGCGCGAGGACGAACGGACCAACCCGAATGTGGTCAAAGCAGTATTCGGGGCTAACCGACGGGCCCTGTATTTTACCCGCGCGACGGCGCCGACAGGCGAGGGGCCGCTCTATCACCACATTGGCCTCTATGCCTATCGCAGAGCCGCGTTGGAACGCTTTGTCAAGTTGCCCCCAGGTTTGCTGGAGCAGCGGGAAAAGTTGGAGCAATTGCGGGCGTTGGAAGCTGGTATGACCATAAATGTGGCGGTCGTTGACACGGTACCCCTTGGTGTTGACACTGCCGCAGATCTTGAAAGGGCACGCGCCTGGTATGCGGCCCAAACTGTAACCAAAGTAGCCCCATGACCGACCCATCCCGCACCATTGCCTTTCAGGGCGCGCACGGCGCCTATTCGGACCTGGCTTGCCGTACGGCATATCCGGAATGGACCTCGCTGCCCTGCGGCTCATTTGATGGCGCATTTCGCGCTGTTGATGAAGGGCGTGCCGCGCTGGCGATGATCCCGATTGAGAACTCTCTCGCGGGCCGGGTTGCCGATATTCACCATCTGCTGCCTGGAACCGGCCTACACATTATCGGCGAGCATTTTCAGCGGGTGCAGCACCAATTGCTGGCTCCGCCCGGTGCGACCCTGCAGACGATCAAGCGCGTGCGCAGCCATGTACACGCGCTTGGCCAATGCCGCATGGCGTTCAAGCGCTTGGGGCTCGAGGCCATCGTCCATGCTGATACAGCCGGTGCAGCGGCAGATTTGGCGAAGTCTGGGGATATTGAGGAGGCTGCGGTCGCTTCGACCCTGGCAAGTGAGCTGTATGGTCTGCAAATTTTGGAAGCCGATATTGAGGACGCGAGCCATAATACGACGCGCTTTATTGTTCTCAGCCGAGAACCTGTAAGGCCGGCGGTGAATGGTGATACGCGAAAAATTACGACGTTCATTTTCAGAGTGCGCAACGTGCCGGCAGCCTTGTTCAAGGCGATGGGCGGCTTTGCCACCAATGGCGTGAATATGACCAAGCTGGAAAGCTATATGGTTGAGGGCGAATTCACCGCCACGCAATTCTACGTCGATGTCGAAGGCCATCCGGATCAGGCATCGCTTCGCAACGCCCTGGAAGAGCTAGAGTTTTTTAGCCGCGAGGTGCGAATCCTGGGCGTCTATCCGGCCCACGCCTTTCGGGCTGAGCACGGGTTCTAGCGCTATGCAAAATGCCCCGCACAAATCGAGTTTGTGCGGGGCATAATATTTGTAGAAGCAGTGGCTGGAAACGCCGCCCCTGGGAGCGGCGAATGCCTTAAGCGGCGCTGCGCGCAGCCTGAGCCTGATCCACCAGAGCTTTAAAGGTTTCTGGCTCACGTACGGCCAGATCGGCCAGAACCTTGCGGTCAACCTCAATCTGCGCCTTGTGAATGCCATCCATGAACTGGCTGTAGGTCATGCCATGCTCTCGGGCGGCAGCATTGATGCGCTGGATCCAAAGGGCGCGGAAGGTCCGCTTTTTGGTGCGCCTGTCGCGGTAGGCGAACAGAAGCGCCTTCTCGACCTTTTCGACTGCAACGGTAAAGACGTTGTTATTGCGGCCACGATAGCCCTTGGCCATCTTGATAATTTTTTTGTGGCGAGCTTTCGCGGTAACTGCGCGTTTGACACGAGCCATATCTCAAATCCTCCTGAAGTTTAAATGCGGGGCTTAACGGTCGTAAGGCATGAACTTGCGGACGATCGTCTGATCCGCGACGCTCATGACCTGCGTGCCGCGGGCCTTGCGTTTCATCTTCTGGCTCTTGTTGGAGAGCATATGGCGCTTATAGGCTGTGTTCATCAGGATCTTGCCTGTGCCAGTGCGCTTAAAGCGGCGTTTGACGCTGCTTTTCGTTTTCATCTTGGGCATTTTCGGGTCCTCATCGCTGAGTGATAAAATCACCCACTATGGCAATGCCCGGTCAATACACGCCGAAGCGCGCTCAACCCTTAGCCATGCGGGCGGTGTCGAAGCGGCGGTGTATACGCGCTCATGCTGTGCAACGCAAGCGTAGAAGCGGTAGACAGGATGCGCGGCACTCTGTCATGATCCCCGCCAAATTACCTAAGAGGAGCACGCCATGAGCTATCAGACAATCCAGGTCGATCCGATGACGCCGCGCATTGGCGCCATGGTATCCGGGGTGGATCTCAGCCAGCCGGTCTCGAACCAGCAATATTCGGAGATCCATGACGCGCTGATGGCGCACCAGGTCATTTTCTTCCGTGACCAGGACATGACGCTGGAGCAGCATAAGGACCTCGGTCGGCATTTTGGTGAGTTGCACATTCATCCGGCCTCCCCTGGTCCTGAAGGCCATCCGGAGGTGTTGATAATCCATGCAGACAAAGATTCGAAACGCATTGCCGGTGAGCGCTGGCATTCGGATGTGAGCTGCGATCCAGAGCCGCCGATGGGCTCTATCCTGCACTTGCACACAATTCCGCCCAGCGGCGGCGACACGCTGTTCGCCAGCATGTACGCCGCTTACGAGGCACTGAGCGACAAGATGAAGACCTATTTGGATGGTCTGACGGCCACCCACTCGGGTGAGCAGGTCTATCGTGGTCGCTATGCGGACAAAGGCGTCAACGACGCCGGCAAGGTCTATCCCACCAACGTGCATCCGCTAGTGCGCACCCATCCGGTGACTGGGCGCAAGGCGCTCTACGTTAACCCGACTTTTACGGTGAAAATTAACGAGGTCGATCGCGATGAGAGCGATGGGCTGTTGCGGTTCCTCTACGATTTCAGCGCTAAGCCGGACTTCCAATGCCGGTTCCGCTGGCAGGAGAAATCCGTTGCGTTCTGGGATAACCGCTGTGTCCAGCACATCGCCATGTGGGACTACTTCCCGCAGGTCCGCAGCGGCTATCGCATCACGGTAAAGGGCGACCGGCCGGTCTAGGGCTGTGTGCGTGATGGGAAAGGACGAAAGCTATGGATAAGATTCGCCGCGTAACGTCACCCGATGTGGCAGAGCCGCCGCCGGAGACTTGGTCGAATTGCCTGGTTGCCGGCAACACTGTTTATATTGCTGGCCTTACGGCTCGCGGTGCTGGCGGTGAGGCGGTTGGCGGCGATGACGAGGAACAGGCCCGCGTGATCTTCGCTAAAATCAAAGCCTTGGTCGAGGCCGCCGGCGGGCAAATGTCAGACCTGGTGAAGATGACGATCTATGTCACCGACATCCGCCGACGCGAGCAAGTTTGGCGGGCCCGTAAGGACTTCTTCACGGGCAATTTCCCAGCCAGCACGCTGGTTGAGGTCTCCAAATTGGCTGATCCGGCAATTACGGTTGAGATCGACGCGATTGCCTACCTGGGCTAAACTCTTACCAAGTTACCAACTGCATCAACAATTAAGGACGTGCCTCCATGGCCCTAACAGTGGCGAAATTCCTCGATGTTGCCGATGGCCTGCAGGCCAACCAGTTCAGCGTTGGTGAGCGCTATCAGATCAACAGCATCGCCGAATTGGACGAGACCTACAAACAGCTTATGGACAAGCCGATTCCGGTGGTGATGGCCGTGGTTGGCGGTGATGGCCGCCCGAACCTGACGCCGATGTGGTTCGATTATGAGGGCGACAAAGTCCTGGTGAACGTCGCCGAACAGCGCCGCAAAACCGACTGGATTCGCAACACGCCGCAAATGACTTTGCTGCTGCTCAACCCCGCCAACATGTACCACTGGATGAGCCTGAAAGTGACGGTCGAGCGCGAAATCAGCGAGGACGACCCGAAGGACGGCCCGCGGGTGACAGCGCAACTCAACAAAATCTGGAAGAAATACATCGGCGAGGGCGAGGAATACGGCCTGCGCGACCCCTCCTTCAACGAGCGCCGGGTGCTGTTCGAGTGCCGGGTGGACCGCATCGCCACATTCGGCAAGCCGGGCTAGCGGCTATTCCGCCTCCAGCTCGCTGTCCCAATACAGGTAGTCGCGCCAGCTCTCATGCAAAAAATTGGGCGGGAAACCCCGCCCGTGCGCCTGTAGCTGATAGACGGAGGGCGCCGTGGGCGCGTGTAACGGGTAGATGCCGCCGACCTTGGGCATCTTGTTCCCCTTCGCCAGATTGCAGGCAGAGCAAGAGGTGACGACGTTCTCCCATGTCGTCCGCCCGCCTTTTGAGCGGGGAATGACATGGTCGAATGTCAGGTCGTGTGGTGGGAAACGATTGCCGCAATACTGGCAGTCAAACCTGTCGCGCAGGAAAACGTTAAAACGGGTGAAGGCGGGGCGCTTGGCTGGGGGCACATACTCCTTCAGCGCAATCACCGAAGGTACCGGCATCTCGAACGAGGGCGAGTGAATCGCAACGTCGTACTCCGCCAGCACGTTCACCCGGTCGAGGAAAACGGCTTTGATCGACTCACGCCATGACCACAAAGACAGTGGAAAATAGCTGAGTGGTCGAAAATCGGCATTCAAAACCAATGCCGAGCAACGATCCAAAGCGACGTGCATGTTAGCAACGCTCCTTTGGTAAAACAGGCGACTATCGTCATCCAGCGCTGTTCACTCGTCCAGCGAGGGTGATTTTGCCGCCAAGCAGTTACCCAGTGCAACTGCTATACCAACGCCAATAGTCAGCGCCTGTTGCAATCATATGTCAATTGGCCGGCTGCACTCCGTTATCTGCGAGAGCATCAGCATGTCGCCGCCCTCAACCGCTTCCACAGACGCTTCAGCACGCTCGGATTGGCAGACAATCCGCACGCTTTTGCCCTATCTCTGGCCGACTGGCGATCTCAAGTCGCGCAGCCGGGTGGTGCTGGCGATGCTTTGCATGCTGATCGCCAAGTTCGCGGTGATCTACGTACCGATTCTGTTCGGGGAGGCGATTGATTCATTGCCGGGCTTGGCGGAGGCCGGGCCCATGGCCGCTCTGCCGCTGGGTCTGATCCTGGCTTATGGCGGCGCGCGCGTGGCCTCGCTGGCGTTTGGAGAGTTGCGAGACGCCATCTTTGCAAGCGTCGGCCAGAGCGCCATCCGCGCCATCGCGCTGGAGACCTTCCGCCACCTGCACCAGCTATCGCTGCGCTTTCACCTGGAGCGCCAGACCGGCGGCCTGACGCGCTTTATTGAGCGCGGCACCAAAGCCATCGACACGCTGCTGCGCTTCACCCTGTTTGCGATCCTGCCGACGATCATCGAAATCGTGCTGGTCTTCGCGTTGCTGTGGAGCCTGCTGGATATCTGGTTTGCGCTGGTTACTATCACTACGGTGGTATTGTATATTACGTACACCATACTGGTCACCAGCTGGCGGATCAGGCTGCGCCGCCGCATGAACGAGGCCGACCAGCGCGCTAACAGCCGCGCGGTTGACAGCCTGCTGAACTACGAAACCGTCAAATATTTCGGCAATGAGGAGCATGAGGCCCAGCGTTTCGACGTCTCGCTGCGCCGCTATGAGAAGGCCGCGGTCGCCAATGGCCAGTCGTTAGGTCTGTTGAACGTTGGGCAGTCCTTCGTCGTCTCCGGCGGATTGACCATCATTATGATCATGGCTGCATCCGGCATTGCTGACGGCAGCATGTCCGTTGGCGATTTTGTCATGGTCAACACCTATCTGATCCAGTTGTACCAACCGCTGGGCTTCTTCGGCTTCGCCTATCGCGAGATCAAGCAAGCGCTGGTTGATATGGAGCGCATGTTCGACCTGCGCCGCGTCACACCGGAGGTTGAGGACAAGCCCGGCGCGTCGGCGCTGGTGGTGTCTGGCGGCGCGGTTGAGTTCGAGAATGTCGAGTTTGGCTATGACCCGCGAAGGCCAATCCTTGGGGGCGTGAGTTTCACAGTGCCGCCGGGTAAAACCGTGGCGGTGGTCGGGCCGTCCGGCGCCGGCAAATCTACGATCAGCCGCCTGCTGTTCCGCTTTTATGACGTCAAAGGCGGTCGGGTGCTGATCGATGGCCAGGATATCCGCGACGTGCAGCAGGCCAGCGTGCGGGCTGCGTTGGGAATCGTTCCGCAGGATACCGTGCTGTTCAACGATACGATCACCTACAACATCGACTACGGCCACCCAGGCAGCACTCAGGCGGAAATCGAGAACGCGGCGCGGCTGGCGCGGATCCACGACTTTATCGCGGCAACGCCAGATGGTTATGAGACGATGGTGGGCGAACGGGGCCTGAAACTCTCAGGCGGCGAGAAACAGCGCGTTGCTATCGCCCGCACCATCCTGAAAGACCCGCCGATCCTGCTATTCGACGAAGCCACCAGCGCCCTCGATACCGAGACAGAGCAGGCCATTCAACAGAACCTGCGGGAGTTGGCGCAAGGCAAGACGGCGCTGGTGATCGCCCACCGCCTCTCGACCGTGGTCGATGCCGACGAGATCCTCGTGCTGGAAGCCGGCGTCATTGTCGAGCGCGGGCGGCATCGGGAATTGGTGGCCAGGGGTGGGGTCTATGCCGCCATGTGGGCTCGCCAGCAGGAAGACCCGGATGCTGATGCTTAACCTGCCGCTTCAATAGCGGCGATCAACGTCAAGGTGCGCCGCGCTTTTTCGACGATGGGGTAATCGACGAAATAGCCCTCGACTTGGATAGAGGCGCTGCCTTCGGCCTCTGCAGTTTCGAATGCAGCGACGATCTTTTGCGCGTAGGCGATCTGTTCGGCGTTGGGCGTGAAAGCGGCATTCGCTGCCGCGATTTGGCCAGGATGGATGCAGAGTTTGCCTTGGAAACCCAGTGCCTTGACCGTGTCGCAGGAGGCGGAAAAGGCCTCGGTTTCGTTCAGGTGGATGTAGACGCTGTCGATTGGCGGCTCGAGTCCGGTGGCCCGGCTGATGCTCACCATGTGGTGGCGTATCGGCAGCAATTCACCCTCGCCCAATGACCAGTCGCGCCCGAGATCCAGGGTGTAATCGCCCGCGCCGAAGGACAGGCGCTTGATGCGGCTGTCGGCTGACGCGATAGCTAGGGCGGCTTGCTCACCTTTGGCGGTTTCGATGATCGGTAGCAGGTCGATGCTGCCTTCGGGCAGGCCGGCCTCGCGCTCGCACTGGGACAGCAGCCAGTCTGCGGTGGCGAGTTCCTCGACGCTTTCGAGCTTGGGCAGAATGATGCCGTCGAGCCAGGGGCCGACTACGGCTTGAAAGTCGCCGTAAGCAAATGGCGTGGAAAGTGCGTTGACCCGCACATAGCCCAGCGGGCGACGTGGAACCGGTCGGGCCTTAAGCGCCTCCACAACGGCAGCGCGGGTCGCTGGCTTTTCGGCAATGGCGACCGCGTCCTCCAGGTCGAGAATGACGGCATCCGCGCCGGCATCAAAAACCTTTGCGACCTTGCGGGGGTGGTTGCCGGGGGTGAAAAGCATCGTGCGGAATGGCATGGCGTAAGGTCCAAGGTTTCGGGAAAGATCGCGGCATCCTAGGGGCTTGCGGCATTGGGACAAACCCACTTGACATTTTGGGGAATATTATCCTATAATATAACTATGATGAACGACGGAACACTCCTCCAAAACCGGGAAGCGTGGGAATTGCGGTTTGACGGCCCTGTATCTCGCTCGCCCATTCCCAGCCGCACGGCCGTTGCGTCGTTCTCCGGGCCGCTGGTCGCGGCTCGGATCGCGGACCGCCGCCGGTCTCTTGCTGCTGACGCTGTGGTCCAAGACCCGATATTGACCAGGCTTAGCCGCTTCCTGACCGAGGCTGTCCAGGCACATCGGCGGCGGCGATAGCGTGTCGATTTGCAGAATAAGGTAGCCTAGGCTGGAGCGATAGCACTGCTGAAAGCCTGTCGCTCAACAAATGAACCAGCCAGGAACGCCCAATGCTGCTCCAACTCTCTGACGAACAACGCCAACTCCAGACCATGCTGCGCCGTGTCGCCGATGAGCGTATCGCGCCTCGCGCTGCGGAGATCGATGCGACTGCGGAATATCCGCAAGACATGTTTGATCTGCTGAAAGAATTGGGTCTGTTCGCTCTGCCATTCCCTGAGGCCTATGGCGGCACCGGCTCGCTCACTTCCGCATGTTTGGCAGTCGAGGAATTGGGGCGGGCTTGTTACAACACGGCCTATCTGTTGGTGCTGCAATGGAGCACGTTCGGCGGCATCCTCGCTGCGGGTACGGACGAGCAGAAAGAGCGGCTGTTGCCCGGCCTCGCCAACGGCACCATCCGCGCCTCAATCAGCGTGACCGAGTCGCAGTCGGGCAGTGATGTTGCCGGCATTCTGACCCGCGCCGACAAGGCCGACGGCGGCTATCGCCTGAACGGAGCAAAAGTTTATTGCACCAATGCCACTGTCGCAGATGTGTTCGTCGTCGCAGCCAAGACCGACCCGACCAAGCGCCATGCCGGCATCAGCGCTTTTATTGTCGAGCGCGACACCCCCGGCTTCTCCATCGGCCAGCCTGAGAACAAGTTGGGCGCGCGCGGCGTGCCGTCCTGTCCCCTGTACTTCGATGCGGCCTTTGTGCCTGAAAGCGCCCGTCTGGGCGGGGAGGGGGCCGGGTTTAGGGCGATCATGGACGCATTCAACCACGGCCGCCCGATCATGGGCGCTCGAGGAGTTGGCCTCGCTCAAGGGGCAATGGAATCGGCGGCCCGCTTTGTCGAGGAACGGCAGGCGTTTGGCCAGAAAGTGGCGGAATTCCAAGGGGTGCAATGGATGATCGCCGACATGGCGATGGCAATCGAGGCGTCCCGCTCACTGGTCTATCGCGCTGCTGCATTTGCGGATCAGGGCGTTACCGGCAAGGAGTTGGCGATGGCCGCGGCGATGGCCAAGTGCTTCGCCACTGATACGGCCATGAAAGTGGCGACCGACGCGGTGCAACTCTGGGGCTCCGCCGGCATCAGCAAGGACAACCCAATTGAGCGCTATTTCCGCGACGCCAAGGTGCTGCAGATCATTGAGGGCACGAACCAGATTCAACGCAATTTGATCGGGCGGTGGACACTGGAGGGGTTGTCTGGGTAGGGCAAAGTCCTTGTCACGTGATTACGCCTGACATAGCTTAATTGGGCGATAGGGGATTTGATAACCCGAGTGTCGGCGTGATTTTATTGTCCTGACTCTGGTACCGAATCTCGCCAAATTTATTTGTTTCTTTGGTGACTACCTTGGATGAGGGATGTGGAGTTTTTGCCACGTTCCATATTTTGTCGGCGGTAATCTGCGAGCAACCATCGGTATTTTGGCTCGGATGTCGCAGTATTCAAGCAATACCCTAGATGATAATTCTAGGAATAAGTAGAATGGGCTGTAATGAGTAATATAATCCTGCTATTATTGTGTTTAGTGATTGGAATTATATTGGGAAGAATGAATAAAATTCCAAATGACATGCACATTGCTTTAAATAATTTTGTTATTTATATTTCATTGCCGGCTACAATATTGTCATTATTTCGTGAAATAGAATTGAGTAAAGAAATTGCGCTGGCGGTCCTGATGCCATGGATCCTATTCTTAACGGCTTGTGTTTTTTTCTGGTGTATCGGTAAGGCGTTGAATTTTCAACGTTCCACTACCGGAGCATTGATGTTGGTTGGCGGATTGGCAAATACCTCGTTTGTTGGTTTGCCAATGATAGAGGCCTTCTACGGAACAGCGGATTTGCCGATTGGAATTTTGATCGACCAGCTGGGCACTTACCTTGTGTTGAGCACGCTTGGTATCGCAGTCGCTGCGTATTACGGCGGCAGTACCGTCTCAAACCGGGAGATGGCAGTCCGAATTGTGACGTTTCCACCGATGATCGCGATGGTTTTGTCTGGGTTGCTCCTGAACGTGGCATTCCCCGCCTGGCTTGATGATGTATTGGCTCGGTTGAGCGTCACATTGGTGCCGCTGGCGCTAGTGTCCGTCGGGTTGCAACTTCGCATCGACGCGTTGAATGGCAATTTGCGTGCGCTGTTCGCCGGCCTTTCTTTCAAGCTCATTCTGGGCCCGGCCGTCATCGCTTTTATCTACGTGTTCGTCCTGCAGACCAGCGGGCAGGTTATTCGTGTTACGTTGTTTGAGGCAGCTATGGGGCCGATGATCGGTGCAGCGGTCGTTGCAAGCCAGAGCGGTCTGAACCCACCATTGGTTTCCCTGATGGTAGGTACCGGAATCGCCCTGTCATTCGTGACTCTGCCGATCTGGTATTATCTGTTGCAGATGATCTGACGGTTTGCTGTTACCAGGCCCGCGCGCCCGGTTCCGGCGGGTTTCTGGGCGGGCCGGCGAAGCATTGGGCGATGGCCATCCATCTTTGTGCGGGGTCTCCCACCACACTCAGGTTGACGTCGGCGATGTTCCGCCCCTGGGTGACGACCTGGCAGAATTCCAGCGCGGAGCCCTCTACCTTGCAGGTATCGCTAGGCTGGCCCCAATCCCAGACGGAACCGCTGGGGGCAATAAGGCGGACATAGGGAGTTTCAGGTGCCGGCGGCTGCTCGCCGCGGTTGGCGAAGGTCCAGCCGTAGGTGCGCACGCCGATCTCGGCGATATTCCGGATGCGGTCGTGATGCACCCGCGGCGCGCGCAGCATGTCGAAGATGTCCTGCGCGTGCGCCCATGTCTCCATCTGCCGGGCGGTGGCACACATGCGGACACTCATCGATGGCCCGACCCATAACACTCTGTCCTTGGGATCGCGGGCGTTCAGCAGGTCGCAGAGTTGCTGGAAATAACCGTACCATTGCTGCCGCAGAGCCGCGCCGGTCTGCATCTCCGGGCCGACACTATCCGCAGAGGCACCGCTTTCGCGCGCCGCCTTGCGCTGTTCCAGCAGGTCCAGAAAAGCCGTCTCGTCGGTCATGGAGAGCACCGCCATCCAATCGCCCATGTGCAGGTGCTGGACCACATCGTTTGGCGTCCAGCCCTTGAACGGCGTGGGCTTATCCCAATCCGCTGGTGCCAGCGTGTCGAGGAAGGCATAAAGATCGGCACCCTCCGCGCGGAGGTCTTGGGCTTGTGGCAGCATGGGCGTTCCTCTGATGGGTGGGTTTACCAGGCGAACCGCTTGTGGCTGGCAATCGGGCGGTAGACATTCCAGGCCATGTTGGCCGCCAGCTTCACGCCATAGGCGTTCCACTCCGCCAGTTCGGCCTTGGCCTCGGCACACATGGTCTCCGGCTCGGTCAGGGTCGGCAGGCAATGCGCGCCTTCCCATTCGTACAGAGCCAGATATTTTGGCCCCATGCCCTTGCCGCCAAAGCGTGGATCATTCTTCACACGGAACCGCGCGCCGGAGAGATAGCCCGGCACTCGCGTCAGGTTCGGCACGTGGGAGTGGTCATACCAGGCATTCCACTCCGCCTCTTGCGCCGGGTCATTGCAATCGGCCATGACGAGGCTGAGATAGTGATCCTGCGTCAGCAAGGGGTGGCCCAAATGCGTGCCGCTCACCTGCTCATAGACGTTGGAGACCACATCGGTTTTGCCGGGAATGGCATCGAAGAACGCCCGCTCCTCAACCGCCCGCGGGTCTTTTAGCGCCGGATCGGAGCCCATAACGCGCGCCATGGCGTCCATATTCTCCACACCATACAGCGCCAGATACTTGGTTGAGCCTTTGACGTTCAGATACCGCCGTCCCCACAGCCAGCCGGGGATCTCCAGCAAGCGCGGCACATGGTGATAGTACCAGGAATTAAAGGCCTCTTCGTGCTCTGGCGCGATATTGGCTTGGACCAGCAACAGCAGCGGGCCAGTGTGGGAATCCATCAAGGCGGTGTCCTCGTTAAAACAGGTCCCTCACTTTAGCTGATAAGGCCCTTGAGCCAATAGCCGATGGCGTAAGAAACGCCCGCCGCCGCCATGCCGATCGCCAGTGTCTCCAGACCCGACCGCCACCACGGCGTCAGCGCCCACAGAGATTTGGCCGCGCCGATGACGAAAAACACCACGCCGGTCGCGACGATGGCCAGTTCAAACGAATGACCGAGGCTGAACACAAACGGCACCAACGGCACCGCACCACAAACCAGAAACGCGCTGAAGGTGGCGAGGCCGGCCTTTATCGGATCGCGACTTTCCGGCATGACACCGAATTCTTCGATCAGCATGGTCTCGATCCAGGTTTTCTCGTTGGCGCAGATGGCGTCGACTGCGTCTTCCAGCGTGGTATCTGTCAGGCCTTTTGCTATCAAAATTTGACGGATTTCCTCGCGCTCGCCCTCGGGCACGTCGCGAATGTGCTCCTCCTCCATCTTCCAGAGGCGCTTAACGTCGTCTGCGTCGGACTTCACCGCGCTGTAATTGCTGGCCGCCATAGAAAAGCCATCCGCCAGCAGATTGGCGAGCCCGAGAATAATGATGACCTGCCATTCCAACGCCGCACCAACCACGCCGGCAACGATGGCGAACGTGGTCACGGCTCCATCGATGCCACCCAGAATCCAGTCGCTGACATAGCTGTTCTTGTTCTTGCTATGAATGCGGTCGTGAATGGCTGTGTGGGAATGGCTGTGCTCTAGAGACATGGCGCCCTCGTGACGGTGAATGTTGGCTCTGCCGCACTATTCTACCTCAGGTGGCCTCTGGTTCGAAGCCCTACTAAATCGGTGCTTGTTGTGGCAGAGTGCTATCCTAACCAACCACCTTTTTTGGAGAATGCTCGATGGCACTGCTGGGACGCGGAATGCTCATGACCTTTACCGAGGTTCCGGATGAGCACGAGCAAGATTTTAACGAGTGGTACAATCGCGAACACACGGATGAGCGCACCCAACTGCCGGGTTTCCTGCGCTCACGCCGGTATTTGGCTTGCGAAGGAACCGTGTCGCCAAAATATGTGGCCTGGTATGAAACGCGCGATGTCGCTGACCTCGCCGCGCCTGGGTATCTGGCGCTGTTGGCGGATCAGACGGACTGGTCCAAGCGTGTCATGGGGCGATTCTCGCTATTCCAGCGCCTGACCTTGAAAGTGACAGTCGACCAGTGTTTCGGGTTTGCTGGCGCGTATTCCCTTGTGCGCTTCACTGCGCCAGAGGGGGAGGATGCCCAGGCGGCTTTGCGAACCCACATCGAAAGCGACCTGTTGCCGGGGGCGATCGACAAGTCCGGCATGGTCGGCGGTTGCTTGCTGGAGAATGACCTGACTGTCGCAAACGCGCCGGCAGTGTTGCAAGGCCAACCTGTGCCAGCCGGGCAGACAGTGGAATGGGTAATCGCGCTCGAAGGCGGCATGTCTGAAACCGTCAGTGCAGTGGCGAACGCCGTGGCAGCGGAACTGGATGGCGCTGAGGCGCTGCACTACCGTTTTGTGTTTGGCACCAGCCGCTAACACTGGGTTGATCGTATCCGGTCGGCGTCCTGGACGGGATGGCGGACTTTGCGCCGCTTTACCGGGCGTTTGAGAAAGGATCCTTTTGATGCCCGAGAGCACTCAAGTTCCGACGCCCTACACTGGGCCACAAGCCTGGCTTGGCCCAGATATGGTCAATCGCCCCGACGAATGGCTGCATCATTGGACGCCGGACGAAATAGCCGAAATCGAAATGGCGGCGGACAGTGTAGCGCATCAAGTCATCCTCGATATCACCGCGGATGATTTCCCGTTGCCTATGATCAAAGCGGTGCTCGCCGGCATCAAATCGGACATTCTGCATGGGCGCGGCTTTGCCATGCTGCGCGGTTTACCCGTCGACCAATGGTCAATGGATAAAACCGCACGCGTTTATTGGGGCCTTGGGGTGCATATAGGCCTGCCTGTTTCGCAAAACAGCAAAGGCCATGCGCTGGGCCACGTCAAAAATGTCCAGCGCGACTTGGAAAAAGCGACCTCACGCGGTTACGAAAGGACAGATCGTCTGCCGTTTCACACGGACACGGCTGATATCGTAGGACTGTTTTGCCGGAAACCCGCAAAATCTGGTGGCGATTCTCTGATTGTTTCCTCCACCTCCATCTACAACGAGGTTGCTCGCCGCCGACCGGACCTGGCCGCGGTGCTGCTGCAGCCTTTGCAGCGGTCTTTCTTGAGCGAAAACCCTGACGAGAAGAACCGTTTGGTCGATGTACCTCTCTTTATGCCCGAGGACGGCCGCATGATTGGCCACTATGTGCGGGGGCATATCTACAAAGCGCAAGCCTTGCCAGGGGTCCGCCTTTTCACCGACGAGCAGAAAGAAGCTTTGGCTCTGGTGGACAGTATTGCGGACGACCCAGCGTTCTTTCTGGATATGCAATTTCAGCTCGGCGATATCCAGTTTCTCTGCAATCATACGATATTGCACAGCCGTCGCGCCTTTAAAGATTTTGAAGATTTCGACGAACGGCGGCATCTTTTGCGGCTCTGGCTCGCTTGCAAAGATGGGCCTGTTCTGCCGCATTGGATGGTCGACGCCTATGATAGCGGCCACGCCAATGGCCGGCAGGACGGTTATTATCGCCCGACGATTCCGCTGAAAGTGCCTTTGGACGCGGAAAAGAATAAGATGTCTAAGCAAATCCTGAAATCAATATGAATAACGCGATGCAAAACAGCCCTTAAGCGATGAAGCTCGTCGGCCGGTTATGGTCGATCCTGCAGAAGGCCAGACAGGTAGATGCCATAGCCACTGGCCATCAGCGGCTGGGCGAGCCTTTCTAGGGCAGTGTCATCAATCCAACCTCGCCGCCACGCGATCTCCTCCGGGCAAGCGATGCGCAGGCCCTGGCGTTGCTCCAGCGTGCGGATGAACACGGCGGAATCCAGCAGGCTTTCGTGGGTTCCGGCATCTAGCCAGGCAAAGCCGCGGCCCATCAATTCCACATGCAATTGGCCGCGCTCCAGATAGGCGCGGTTGATATCAGTAATCTCCAGTTCGCCACGTGGTGAGGGGCAGAGAGTGCGGGCGATGTCCAACACCTGGTTATCGTAGATATAAAAGCCGGTCACGGCATAATTGCTGGGCGGAACCGGCGGCTTTTCCTGAATGTCTGTGATGCGCCCGCCACTGTCGAGCGCCAGTACGTCATAGCGGCTGGGGTCTTGTACCCAATAGCCGAACACCGTCGCGCCCTCTGCCCTATCCACCCCGCGCGCGATCAGGTCGGGCAGGCCATGGCCATAGTAGATGTTGTCCCCCAGGATCATCGCCACTCGGTCCTGGCCAACGAAGTGCCGCCCGATGATAAAGGCATCTGCCAGACCGTTCGGCTCTGCCTGCTCGGCGTAGGAGAGGGATAGCCCCCAATCCGCGCCGTCTCCCAATAAATACCGGAACAGGGGCAGATCATGCGGAGTGGAAATGATCAGGATATCGCGAATGCCCGCCAGCATCAGTACGCTGAGCGGATAGTAAATCATCGGCTTGTCGTACACTGGCAACAATTGCTTGGAGATCGCACGGGTTGCCGGGTGCAGACGGCTGCCGCTGCCACCCGCCAGAACAATGCCCTTGAGGTTTGGAGCCCTCACGCAGCGTAAGCCGGTCGCTGTGGCGCGCTAGTCTGAAGCATGGTGGCATGGCTAGCGCTAAGACACGGCGCTGGGCGGGCCAAGCTGGCCTGGAGCGCGTCCTGCCAGGACGGCAGTTTGATGCTGAAGGTGCGCTCAAATTTGCTGATATCCAGAACAGAGTTGGCCGGACGGCGTGCTGCACTCGGTACCTTTTGTGAGGAGACCGGTTTGATCGCAGGCGTCCGCCCAAACCAGAGATTGGCGGCTTGGAAAATCGCCTTGGCAAAGGCGGCGCGCATCACCGGCGGGCCGCTGTTCGTTAGGTGATAAATGCCCCAATAGTCGTCTGCGACTAGCGCACTTTTGGCGGCGCGCAGGATGGCGCGGGCAAGATCAATCGCAGCAGTTGGACGGCCATATTGGTCGTTAACCACCGCTATCTCTCTATGGGTAAGGCCTTGGCGCAGCATGGTGGTGACGAAATTGCGGGCGAAGGGATCGAATAGCCAGGCGGTGCGCACGATCAGATGCCGGGGCAGGGCGGCGCTAACTGCCAACTCGCTGGCCACCTTGGTCTTGCCATAGGTGTTGACCGGGCGAATGGCATCGTCCTCAGTCCAGGCTGGCCCAAGACTGCCGCTGAACACATAGTCGGTGGAGACCTGCACCAAAGCGGCGCCCACCAGCGCTGCGGCTTCGGCCATGGCCGCCGGG
>CALKDI010000059.1 GCA_938084065.1 uncultured Alphaproteobacteria bacterium | reverse complement strand
GCCGGCAATTGGTGCCCGGCGTCGTGGAGAGTGAGGTGGAATGGATCGAGGCGAGCGGGAAGGGGGAGATTTATTCCTTCACCGTGGCACGCCGCCCAGCGGGACAGGCGTTCCAGGGCGATTGCCCTTACGTGATTGTCTCGGTGGAGTTGGAGGAGGGCGCGCGGATCATGAGCAATCTTGTGACTGATGATCCAGACAGTGTTGCCATAGGGCAGGCGGTCGAAGTGGTGTTCGATGCCGTGTCGGACGAGTTGACCATACCCAAATTCCGCCTGGTCTAGTACTAAGGCGTGGACAGCCACCATATCTAACGCATAACCCCTGACAAACACTCAAGGATCAAAGACTGTATGTGGAAGCGCATAGCCCATGTCGTCGGCATTCTCGTCGGCATCGGTGTGTCTGGCGCCGCGGTTTGGGTGCTGTGGAAACAGGCGCAGATTTTGGAATACGATGCCGTCGTCGCCCAGTTTGACCAATTATCGATGTCTAGCATATTGCTGGCTGTTGGCTGCACAGTGGGTGCATATTTGACGCTTTCGATCTACGATTCGACCGCATTCCGGTACATCGGGCGGCAGATGCGGTTTGCGCGCATCTTGCTGGTATCGTTCATATCCTATGCGTTTAGCCACAATTTGGGCTTTGGGGCGGTCACTGGCAATTCGGTGCGCTATCGCTTCTTTAGCCAGTGGAAGGTACCGCTGGTCGACATCGCTAAGGTGGTGGTCTTCGGCGGCACCGCGTATGTGCTGGGTATCGTCACCATCGCCGGCCTGTTGATCCTTTGGAACGCGGATGCGCTGGCATTGGCAACCCAGTTACCGGTTTCGAGCGCGTATCTGATCGGGGTTGGCGCGGCTTTGGTCGGCAGTGTCTACCTGGGATGGAGCCTGCTGAAATGGCCGACCATCAATATGAAGGGCGTCAGCCTGCCGCCGCCTGGCCTGGGGATCGTCATAACGCAATTCGGTGCTGCGGCGGTGGAGTGGGGCTTTGCAGCCGGCGCGTTGTATTTCCTACTGCCCGTCCATGGCGGCCTCGATTATTGGCACTTCATCGGCATTTTTGTGATCGCCTATGTCAGTGGCATGATCAGTCAGGTGCCGGGCGGTCTGGGCGTATTCGAGGCGGTGCTGTTGTTGCTCTTGCCCGATTCCATCAGCCGTGAGACCATCGTTGCCGCGGTTATCACCTACCGAGCTGTGTATTTTTTGCTACCCTTGTTGGTAGCAGCGGCGCTGATGTTAGCAGCAGAGGTGACGATCCACGGACGGGTTTCGACCCGGTGGGCGGGTTGGCGCAGAAAGCGTCGGCGAGCACGAGCAAGCAACTAATTACGGAAGGCGTTTGAACTATGGATATCTTGCAGCCAGAAGGTTGGGTGCGTCCGCCCGGGTTCTCCAATGGGACGGCGGCGGAAGGAAAGCATGTGTTCGTTGCTGGCCAGGTCGGTGTCGATCAGGTGACGGGCGCGATGACCAAAGGATTCGCAGACCAATGCCAGCAGGCGCTCGCCAATGTGGTAGCTATCCTGGCCGAGGCCAATGCCGGTCCGGAACATGTGGTGAAGCTAACATGGTTCGTGACCTCCCTTGCCGAATATCGCGCTGCTGGTCGGGCGTTGGGCGACGCCTGGAAAGTCACGATGGGGCGCAATTTTCCGGCCATTACCCTGGTTGAGGTCAGCGGCCTGATCGCCGAGGGGGCCATGGTTGAAATCGAAGCCCATGCGGTGCTACCGGGCTAACGTAAGGTAGCCGCGGGATCACGTAATCCGGGAATGTGCTGAGAAAATTCATCGCGAGATAGGCTTGTATGCGCCTTTTGCTTGATCCCAGGGTACAGTCTGCGCTTAAATTTTTCCGGTGCGCGCATCAGAAAGCGCTTTGAGCCAGCAGTATCCAGGGAAGTGACCTGATGAACCCGACTTCTAACGCAACGTCGTCAGCGCATGGCGGCAATGAGGTTAAGGCCGAACGTCGGTCGATTCGCAATTCCGTCGGCAAGCGGTTCTTATCAACCTGTGAAGGCATTACGCAGGGCAGCCTGCGCATCATTACCCCAGAGGGGGACCGCCATACCTTCGGTAACCCCGGTGGACCAGAGGCAGAGCTACAGATCCATGACTGGGGTGCGGTCTCTGCATTGGCAGCGCGTGGCGATATCGGGCTTGGCGAGGCTTATATCAATGGCCTCTGGGATAGCCCGTCGATCGAAGAATTGACGAAGGTTGCGTTTGCCAATGAGGACGCCCTGTCCAGTCACCTGAACGGATCTCCATTGAACCGCGCTTTGTTCCTGCTGACCGACCGGATCATGCGCCGGAATTCGAAAAGTGGTAGCAAGCGTAATATTCAGGCGCATTACGACGTGGGCAATGACTTCTACAAACTCTGGCTAGACCCAACGCTGACCTATTCCAGCGCGCTGTATGATCAGGGGCATACAACGCTTGAGGATGCACAAACGCGCAAATATCAGCGCCTGCTGGATCGGACCCAGGACACTGGCGAGCGGGTGTTGGAAATCGGTTGCGGTTGGGGGGGCTTCGCGGAGGCTGCGGCCGATGACGGGCGCAATGTGACCGGCCTGACCATCTCGCCAGCCCAGCACGCCTTTGCCAGCCAGCGCTTGTCCGGTAAACCAGCGGACATCCAGTTGTGCGACTATCGCGACGTGAACGGCACGTTCGATAGCATCGTCTCTATCGAGATGATTGAGGCGGTGGGGGAGCGGTATTGGCCAAACTATTTTGGCCAGATCAAACAACGATTGGCCGATCATGGCCGGGCAGCGATTCAGGCGATAATCGTCGAGGATGATCACTTCCCGGACTACCGCAAACGCTCTGACTTTATCCGCCACTACACCTTCCCCGGCGGAATGCTGCTGTCCCCAGGCAAGATCGCGGAGGAAGCGGGGCGGGCCAAGTTGGCAGCAGAGAACATGTACCGCTTCGGCCAGGATTACGCCCGCACCCTGCGTGAATGGGTGGTGCGGTTCGAGGAGGCCGGTCCGAAAATCCGCCAGCTGGGCTATAGCGATGGCTTTATGCGCAGTTGGCGCTTTTACTTGGAAATTTGTGCCGGATCATTTGCGGTTGGCCGTACCGATGTTGTTCATGTGGAGTTGCGGCACGCCTGACCCAGATCAAAGGGCGTTGCTAGCTAGAGTAGTAAGGATTGCGCGGCAGCAACATTTACTGACGAGGAGAGCGCCCATGTATGACGCCCAAAGGTTCGTAACTGCTCACCCCAGGGCTAACGCATGAAATTTCTGAGGTGAGTTGACAGGGTTGAATCTGGTGTGATTCAGAGAGTCTCCGATATTGAGGAGGCGACGATGGCGGCGGGCGATTTGGTGGCGCATTTTTCGGGGATCCATGACCCACGG
>CALKDI010000058.1 GCA_938084065.1 uncultured Alphaproteobacteria bacterium | reverse complement strand
TGTGATGGCTGGTGGTTGCATCTCCACTGCACAAATTCCAAAGTTTGAAGGGCTCGCAGACTATAAGGGCGAAACCTATCACACAGGAAATTGGCCGCACGAGAAGATTAGCTTCGTGGGCAAGCGGGTGGCGGTGATCGGCACAGGTTCGTCCGCGATTCAGGCGATCCCTGTCATTGCAGAGGAAGCCGGGCACCTCACCGTGTTCCAACGCCAACCGAACTTCTCGATCCCTGCTCGTAACATGCCGATGACCACCGAGTACGCTAATTTCTGGAAAGACGACTACCCGGCAAAACGGCAGGAAATGCGGTACATGCCGAACGGCGTGTTGCGTGAGGTCAATGACAAGTCGGCCTTGGAGGTTAGTGAGGAAGAGCGCCAAGCGACCTATGAGACCCGCTGGGAGGCTGGCACAGGCGCATTTTTGGGCGCGTTCAACGACATCCTGCTCAACAAAGACGCCAATGATACCATGGCGGAGTTCGTGCGGGGCAAGATCCGCCAGACGGTGAAAGATCCGGTGACGGCAGAAGCCCTTTGCCCCAAAACGCACCCGATCGGCACCAAGCGTATCTGCATCGACAACGGGTACTACCAGACCTTCAACCGAGACAATGTCACCCTGGTCGATATCAGTGAGACACCTATCGAGCGTTTGACCGAGGCCGGGTTGTCCGTCGGCGACAACGCCTACGAGTTTGACGCTATCGTCTTTGCCACTGGTTTCGACGCCATGACCGGCACGCTGTTCAACGTCGATATCCGTGGCCGAAATGGTTTGGAACTGAAAAAGAAATGGGAGGCAGGGCCCCGCACGTATCTGGGTCTGATGAGCGAGAGCTTCCCGAACCTGTTCATGATTACCGGCCCTGGCAGCCCGTCGGTAAAAGGCAACATGATCAACTCCCTTGAGCAACATGTGGACCTAGTCGTCGACACTATCACGCATATGCGCGACGAGGGGCTACGAACAATGGAGCCTGAACGGGAGGCCGAGGATGAGTGGGTCGATCACGTGCAGGTTGTGGCCTACAAAACGCTCTTCCCGCAGGCGAACTCCTGGTACATGGGCGCGAACATTCCCGGTAAGCCACGGCTCTTCATGCCCTATATTGCTGGCGTCGGATCCTACCGACGTACCTGCGAACAAATTGTGTCTGAGGGCTTCAAGGGCTTTCGGTTTGAGACACAAACAGCATTAGCGGCGGAGTAAAAGTTATGACGAAGATCAACGGCCACTGCCATTGCGGCAACCTGCAAGCCTCGCTCACAACAGACAAAAAGCCAGAGGATATGTGGCTCCGTGCCTGCCAGTGCGATTTCTGCCGCTCTCATAATATGCGCTCTTTGAGCGATAGTGAGGGCCGGATGGAGATGCAAGTGAAGGATGGCAGCCAAGTCAACCGCTATCATTTTGGCCTGGGTACGGTGGATTTCCTGATCTGCAAAGGCTGCGGCAACTATATCGGCGCGGTGCAGGAGGTGGACGGCCAGCTCTACGGCATCATGAATGCCAACCTGACCGAGAACCGCGGCGTGCAATTTGGTGAGGCGGACCACCGCTTCTATGAGGAAGAATCCAAGGAGGAACGGGCGGCCCGCCGCAAGGCCGTCTGGACGCCAGCGACACTGACGGTCGGCGACTGAGTTCAGCACGCATAGCTGCCTTGCCCAATTTGCGCTTGTGATTGGGCGCTGGAGCCGCCATTTGCGACGGGCTGTTTTCCGCAAATAGTCCACGGACCCCTCATGGCCAAAGCACCAGCCCGCATCACTCCACCGTCTATCCGCGCCCGCAAGGGTGGCGAGCCCGTGGCTTGCCTCACGGCCTACACCACACCGGTTGCCAAGCTGGTGGACGAGCATTGCGACCTGCTGTTGGTTGGCGACTCGCTGGGCATGGTGGTCTATGGGCTGCCGTCTACCATCGGCGTGACCATGGAGATGATGATCGCGCACGGCCAGGCGGCTATGCGCGGTGCCTCTCGTGCCTGCGTCGTGGTGGATATGCCCTTCGGCTCTTATGAGGAGGGGCCAGAGCAGGCCATGCGCAACGCCGCCCGCCTTATGGTGGAGGCCGGCTGTCAGGCCGTGAAGTTGGAGGGGGGCGAAACCATGGCGCCGACCATCCGCTTCCTGACCGAGCGCAGCGTGCCTGTCATGGCCCATATCGGCTTGCGGCCACAGGCTGTGAACACGTTCGGCGGCTACAAGGTGCAAGGCCGCGATGACGCCAGTCGCGCTCAGATTTTGGCAGATGCTCAGGCGGTCTCTGACGCCGGAGCATTTAGTGTCGTGATCGAAAAGACGGCTGAGGACATCTCACGTGAAATCACCAACGCCATCCCAATCCCGACCATTGGTATCGGCGCCTCCATGGCTTGTGATGGCCAGATCCTTGTGGTGGATGATATCCTAGGAATGTTCACCGACTTCCGCCCGAAATTCGCCAAGCCCTATGCGGAGTTGGGCCAGGCGGCAGGCGAGGCCATCGGTGCCTTCGCCGCTGATGTGCGCGCCCGCCGCTTTCCTGGCCCGGAGCACGTGTTCTTGGCAAAGAAGGACTGAGAAGGCGGCCTCAATGGTTGACTCAGAAGGAATTCCCAAAGGTGCGGGAATCTGATTCATGGTCACCCAGTTAGGGAGGTTTAAATGTCGGTGAATATCATCCGTACAGAGATGAAAGCAGATGAGCTTCGTAAGGCAGCGTCGCAATGCTCAGATGCGAGGGCACCTCGTCGTATGCTGGGAATAGCCCTAGTGCTGCAAGTTCGGCCTCGCAGCCTCGGTCATGGGCCAGTGCCAAGAGGTCGACCGTTATGCGGCGGGCTTCCCTTTCGCCAACCGCCTCTAGCAAGACCGCGAACATGGTCCGGAAGGCTTGACGCGGGAACAGCTGATCGCGATAGACCAGTCCTATCAGCGCCGCCGCCCGCCTCAGTGGCTTTTTCGGCAGCGAATGGATGACATGGCAGTAGTTAACCACGTGGCTGTGGCCCCGCGCGGAGCAGCCACGTGGTAGGGGCGGCAGGAAAGTAGGTCCGATGTAAACTGACATGACAACACCGTTTCTCTTCGCGTGTCAGACCCATAGCAGATCTGACCTAGGTGTTGCACTTCGCGTCGGAATCCATCGGTTTCCCGCGAGCGCGACAAGAACCAGTCCCTGATTCTTATCTGATCTCTCAAACGTAACTTAATCATTGCGAGCCTGAATGTGCTGTTATGTGATAAAAGTCACATAATTTGAGAAAAGTTGTGAGCTTCCATTCCCCCTCATCTCAAAGGCCGCCCAACACAGATATCAGTTTTTCTTGCATGCCGCGCCTATGTAAATGAACATCTTGATCCCAACGATCTCGAGGCCCGGCATTTCTGAAGCCATGCAGCGTTACCCCAGGTTCTCCTGCATCGGGGAAGAACATATCAAGCCAAGTCAGAGCCTAAATCGATACTCGATCAGGTGTAACAGCGCCTTTTTCAACGGGCTGCTATGGCAGGCCAGCAGCCACTGCCGCCACACCTGCGTTCCGATTCCAGAGAGGAGTCAACTTGCAAAGGTTGGGACCGCCAAGCGCTTTTCGGCCAAATAAAGTGGCAGGAGCGAAAATATTATCGTGAACGTGCCAATTATCACATTCAAACCCTATGAATCACATCATTCAGTGCTCTTGACACACCAGCTCTAGACATAATCACTGGTGAGCAGGTGCGGACGTATCGTAACCCTCGTCTATAGGAATGATGACATGCTCAAGATGACCTTTGCGGACCTCAAAAACGAAGACCAGACTGATATCGTGAGCGATGGGGTGGACGCCCCCCGACGGCATCTATGTGCCAAGGTAGCGGGTGTTGAAACATCGCTCAGAGCCTGACTCAAAAGTTCAGTTGCAATAGCAATACCTTGCCAGGCGTCTGGTCATGAGGCGAATGTTGGCGACATAGGCCCAAGCGGTCGAGCTTTCGATTGTCGTTTCCCAGTCTTTGGCCAATCGGCGGCAGCG
>CALKDI010000057.1 GCA_938084065.1 uncultured Alphaproteobacteria bacterium | reverse complement strand
AGGAAATGATTTCCGGCGCACAGGTGTTCGGCGAAGAAGCCGGAGCCTGGACCGTCTCCTATCAGCCGAACGACACCAGTTTCCGCCCCAGCCGCCTGAACCGCACCATCCGCGTGGTGGCCGTGAATCGGCTGGCCGACGTGCCGGGCATCGTCGCGCCCTACAAGGCCCTGTTGCAAACCGTCGGCATCGCCGCACCACCGCAGGAGTTGTTCGCCCTCGCTGCCACTCTCGGTGCAGTCGGTGTAACGCGAGTCTGTGCCCTGGGCGATATGACGGCGCCGGAGGCTGGTTGGCACCATGATGGCCGCTTCAACCTGCTGGATCTGATCGAAATCACCGAGATCGACGGACGGGCAGAGACAGCGGCAGATCGGTATGCGTCCTATGTCGACTGACGACGCCTTCTTTTCCGTCAACGGCGTCAGCTACGCCTATGCCGATGGTACAGAGGTGCTATCGGCCATCGATTGGCACATTCCGGCAGGCGCGTTCCACTGCCTCGTCGGGCGGAGCGGCTGTGGCAAGACCACCTTGCTAAAGCTCGCCGCTGGTTTGTTGCAGCCGACCAAGGGGCAGGTGCAGATTGAGGGGCATATGGTGCACGGCCCTTCGCCAAAGGTTGGCTTTGTCTTTCAGACGCCGGCTCTTTTAGAGTGGCTGCCGGTCATCGACAACGTGCTGCTGCCAATCTCGCTGCACCGACGTGTGCTGGCTGATGACCGTGAAACCGCTCGCGGGTTGCTGGATCTGGTCGGCATCGCTGATCTGGCTGGGCGCTATCCCGGCCAACTGTCCGGTGGACAGCAAAGCCGCGCTGCCCTGGCTCGGGCACTCGTAGCGTCACCGCCTGCGCTATTGATGGACGAGCCCTTCGCCGCCCTCGACGCCATAACCCGCGAGGAATTGCAGGACGACCTGCTGCGGCTGGTTTCTTTGCGACAGACCACAGTCTTATTCGTAACCCACGATATCGCTGAGGCGGTCTATTTGGGCGATCGCGTCGCAGTAATGGATCGGGGACGGATCGCGCTGGCGGCTTCAGTTGAACTGCCGAGGCCGCGTAACACAAACAGCCGTTACGATCAGCAATTCACTGCGCAATGTCAGCATATCCGCGCTGCGATGGCTCGGCCTGTGGCGGAGGCGGCCTGATGCGGCGGCACATTCCTTCGGTCATACTACTGTTGGTGCTTTTGGTTGGCTGGGAAGCCATTGTCCGGCTGGCTGGCGTTTCTTCCCTGGTGGTGCCGGCTCCGTCCGCCGTGTTTGTGGTGCTTTGGGATGGATTGGTTACAGGTTTTCTCTGGCAACACATCTGGATCACCGGCGCAGAGACGTTGCTGGGCTTCGCACTCGGCTGCGTCATTGGCTTCATCTGCGGCGTTGTGCTGGGTGAGATCGAGCCGTTGCGCCGTCTGCTCTGGCCGTACGTATTGGCGACGCAAGTGGTGCCGAAGCTGGCGCTCGGGCCGATCTTCATCATCTGGTTTGGCTTTGGCATGACCTCGACCGTCGTCATTACCGCCCTGATCTGTTTTTTCCCGCTGCTGGAAAATACCATGACCGGCCTGCAAGCTGCGACGCCGGAGAAGCGGGATCTGTTCCGCATGTTGGGCGCGCGGCGCTGGCAGACACTCCTCCGCTTGAAAATTCCCTCTGGCCTGCCGGTCATCATGGCCGGCGTGCGCGTCGCCATCGTTCTGGCGCTGGTAGGCGCGGTCGTGGGTGAGTTCATCGGCAGCAGCAAAGGGCTGGGCGCGAGCATCATTGCCGCCCAAGGCATGATGGATTCCACCCTGATGTTCGCTTTGTTCATCGTCATTACGGCGATGGGCCTGTTGTTTTACCAAATAACCCTCGTGTTCGAACGCTGGCTGCTGCGCGGCTGGCTGAAAGGAAAAGTCTCATGATGTTTCCCCGTTTTGCCAAAAGTCTTACGGCTTTTGCTGCATTGGCGTTGGCATCAACCTCTGCCCTAGCCGATGACCTGACCAAGGCCACCATCGCCGGCTGGGGCCCGGCGATCAGCGAGATCACCAACATTTTGGTGGAGCCGGACAAGGGCTTCTTCAAAGCCCAAGGCATCGACATGGGCTTTGTGCCGGGCACCGGCGGCGGCTCGGCCATCGTCAACATGCTGTCTGGTGCAGCTGACGTCGCTTTTACCGACCCATCATCGCTGTATCAGGCGCTGGACAAGGGCGAGAGGCTGGTGGCGATCTACAACATTTATCCGCAGAACGTCTTCAACGTCGTCTCGCCGGTGGATCGTGGCATCAAAAGCGCCGCTGACCTAAAGGGCAAGACCGTCGGTGTCTATAGCTTGAACAGTGGAACCCGTCAGAACCTATTGTTTTTGCTGCATCAAGTGGGCTTGAGCGAAGCGGACGTGACGCTTCAAGTCACCGGCCTGCTGAATTTTGCCCCCGTCATTCAGGGGCAAGTTGACGCCACCGCCGCTACGGACACGGGCCTGTATGTGGGCAAGTTGAAGGGCTTGGGTGAGGTTAACGTCATCAACGTCGCCGACAGCCTGAACGTACCGAGCGACATGTTTGTGGTGACCGACGCCTATTATAATGCCAACAAGCCATTGCTGCGCCGTTTTCTCGTCGCCTATCGCGACAGCGCCGCCTGGATGATCGCCCAGCCGGAAGAAGCTGCCAAACTCGCCATTGCGCGTGCTATCAACGGTCGCGACGAGGCGGTGAACCTGGACATTATCAAGATCCGCAACATCTCAGCCCAGTCGGAGACCACCAAAGCCAAGGGCCTCGGCCATTTTGATCTGGACCTGTTGCAACAGGGCGCTGACGCCTATCTGGCCCACGGTTTGATCAAATCCAAGCTGGATATGAGCCAGGTCATCAAATCCGACCTGATCCCCGAGTAGCAGTTATGGATTTCGTCGGCAAAACCATCCTCGTCACCGGTGCCAGTCGCGGCATCGGTGCGGCTATCGCCAAAGCTTTCGCGGCGGAGGGGGCGGCTGTTGTCGTCAATTATCTGCAAAATCAGGCGGCGGCTGACGCGACCGTTGCCGACTGCGAGGCGCTGGGCGGCGTGGCGCTGGCGCTGCAAGCCGACGTGACCGACCGGCCAGCGGTTGACGGGTTGATCCAGCAGACTTTGGATGAGTTCGGCAAGATCGACGTGCTGGTGAACAACGCCTTTCGCCCCTACACCTTCGATCCCGACGCGCGGAAGATGCATTGGCAGTTGGATTGGTCGGACTACCAAAGCCAGATCGACGGTGCGGTGAAAGCCGCGCACAGCCTGGCGCAGGCGGTATTGCCCTCGATGCTGAGCTGCGCTGAAGGCTCGATCATCAACATCGCCACCAACCTGGTTGCTCGTCCCGCGGTGCCATATCACGACTACACCACTGCTAAGGCAGCGCTCATGGGTTTTGCGCGCAATCTGGCGATGGAGTTGGGGCCGTTGGGTGTCCGGGTGAACACGGTCGCGCCGGGGCTGGTTTACCCGACCGACGCCAGCCGCAACACCAAAGAGGCGGTGAAAGACGCCATCATTGCGCAAACGCCGCTAGGCCGCATCGCGACGCCAGAGGATATCACCGGCCCGGTGCTGTTCCTCGCCTCGGACTGGTCACGGTTCATGACTGGCCAGACGCTTTATGTGGATGGCGGCATGGTGATGGGGTAGGGCGTTAGCTGTACCCTATACCGTAGAGCCGTCAGCCCGCATTGCCGCGATGTCCTCGTCAGAGTAACCGGCATCCCGAAGCACCTCCTCTGTGTGCTGTCCCAACGATGCAGGCATGCTGCGAATACCGGCCTCGGTCTTGGAAAACCGCACGCCTGGGCGGACCAGTTGGATTTTGCCCTCTGTCGGGTGGTCAAATTCCTGGAACATGCCGACAGCCTGTAGGTGCGGATCATCCGCCAAATCACCCAGCCCGCGGGCTAGGCCACACGGAATGTCAGCCCCCTCTAATGCCTCTAACAGGGTGTCCGTCTGCCAAGTGCTGACGCAATCAGCCACCATTTCGTACAACTCGCCGATCTTCTCACTGCGCGTCGCTGGATCGGTGACACGCTTGTCTTCCACCATCTCGGGTCGTTGCATCAGCGAAAAGAAAGATTGCCATTGTTTGGTGGTGTAGGGCAGCACGCAAACATAGCCATCCGCCGTCGCATAAGGCCGCCGATATTCGACCATGGAACGCTCATAGCCTGCGGTCCCAAGCGGCGGATCGAAGGTCAGGCCCGACTGGTGCTCAACCAGATTGAAGCCGGTCAGGCTTTCCAGCATTGGCACTTCAACCACTTGACCCTCGCCGGTCCGCTCCCGGGCAAACAGTGCTGCGATAGTTGCGTGGGCACAAAACTGAGAGCCGATTTTGTCGCAAATCGAGGCATTGATGAACTTAGGCACGCCAGTGCGTCCGCCCTGCATATCCGCCATGCCAGAAAGGCCTTGAATGATATCATCATAGGCGGGGCGGCGGGCATAAGGCCCATCTTGGCCGAAACCAACTAGCGCCACATATATAATGTCAGGCTTGGCTGCGCGGCAGGCGTCATACCCTAGCCCCAACCGCTCCATCGCCGCTGGCCGGACCGAGCTGATGATGACGTCGGCTGTTTCCACCAGTTTGAGCAGGGCATCGCGGCCCTTCGGCTTTTTAAGGTCCAGGACAATGCAACGCTTGTTGCGGTTGGCATTGAGAAAGAAATGGCCCATGCCCGGGTTTTGGTAGGGCTTTATACCACGCGTGATATCGCCCTCAGGTGCCTCAATCTTGATAACGTCGGCGCCATAATCGCCGAGGATCTGTGTGCCATACGGGCCAAAGCCAACGGATGTAAGGTCAAGAATGGTAACGCCAGCGAGTGGGCCAGACATTGGGCTGTCTCCTAAGTGCAAATTGTGGGCTATCCTGCCTTAAGAGCCAGGCGTCTGCCATGGCTGAAACTGACGCGAACGGCGAATTATCTATGCACGGCAGCTGAGCCGCGGCCTCTGCCGGCGGATACGAGCAGCTTCTCAATCCGGCGCACGTACCGCCTTAAGCATGCGAATCGCATGCGGGCAAGTAGGTGCTTCTAGCCAATCTGGCGGATTGAGGCGGTAGATCCACCGGAAGCCCATTGCCGATATACTGAAGCCCAAAACCCAATTCAGACAACTTCCCAGCGAGCCTCATCGACTCCCCACAGTTTAGGATTGTTGTAAAACTGCCACACAAAAACCCTTGTTCGGGGTTACAGACCAGGAATGAACTAGGCTATGAACAGTAGGTGTAGGCTATTGTAGTTCTGCAATACGAGGGTAATATGAAGTCGTTAATATTTCTGATCGCGCTCAGCGCTGTATTGCCAATCTCAACCGCTATGGCACGGGATTTGACGGCGACCGAAATTGCGATGCGCATGCATTTGCAAGCCAAAACACAGATGGTGGTTTCCGGTGTTCAGCAAGGCGCAAGAGCACGCGAAATCCCACCGAGCACAACGACAGCTGCAGGCTCATTTATCTCGCCGAAACAAGAATTTGAAGAAAGCGGGAACCACGGAAACGCTGGGGTAACCGGCGCCGATTCGGAAGCGATCGAGCTCCAAATCCTGTTCGAATTCTCCTCTCCGAAATTGGCACCTGTTGCGGTTTCGCAACTAGATGAGCTGTGCAAGGCGTTTCGTCTTTCGACAGACATTCAGCAACCGTTTACCATCATCGGGCATACGGATGCAGTCGGCAATCAGGCCTCGAATCTAACACTCTCAGCCAAGCGTGCGGAGGCTGTGCGCCTGTATCTGGTAGAAGAGTGCGGCATCACAGCTAGCCGTTTGAAGGCAGATGGTAAGGGCGAGTCCCAGCTACGCGCCGGCCTCAACCCGAGAGACCCAAAGCACCGTCGGGTTGAGGTAAAAATTCAGAAATGATGCAATTATGCAACAGTGTTTCCCAGAAAGCGGTTGCAAAACGTTGCGGACTTCTGTCTAAGCGATAGGTATCAGAGTGCTATAAGTGTTATTGCTATACCGCACTCACTCCAAAACCCGAGCATTCTCATGTGTCATGATGCGGAAGTTGTCTGACACGGTATCACGGAAGGAGGCTTCTCCCGTTCGTTCCGGCGCTCCTAGATGTTGGTGTTTCTGATGACGGCGCGGGTGATGGCTTCCTGGTGCATGCAGGGCTCTGAGCGATTTTGATCGACGAAGGCGGTGGCTCGAGACGGTTGGATGCACCGCGGAGAGACGACGACGATCTCGCATTCCAGGGTGCGGCGTC
>CALKDI010000056.1 GCA_938084065.1 uncultured Alphaproteobacteria bacterium | reverse complement strand
TGTCGGGTCCCACATAGTCATCCACTGACTCCGGCAAAAGCAGGAGCTGGGACCGATCATCACCTGAAATATGTGCCATGGCCAAAAGTACCACGACCGGATCCGTCAGGGAATCCCGATTGAGTTTTCACACGGTCTGGTGTTGCTATGACCCTATCCGCCGCGCTTTCCAACGCCCTGTCCGGCCTGCTGACCAATCAGCGTTGGCGATATTGGCGCACACAATATCGCCAACGCAACCACGCCTGGCTATTCCCGGCGCGAGGTTGAGGTCGACCCGGTTACTACCGGCAGCCAGGGCCGCGGCGTCAAGGTTACCGCCGTCAACCGGCAGGTGGACCTGCTGCTGATCCGCGACAGTCGCCTGGAACAAGCCCGGCTGGAGTTCACCTCGACCAGCGCCGATGCCTACATTCGCGTTGCCGAGGCGCTGGGCGATAGCCATGCGATCAACGGCCTGCCGCAATTGCTGGAACGTACGGAGGAAGCCTTCCGCGCGCTGGAGACGACGCCGGAATCCCCTGTCCGCCAGCAGGATACACTGCGCGCCGTCCAACAACTCACCCGCGGCTTCAGCGAGCTTTCGGAAGAATTCGCCAAAATTCGCAGCGATGCCGACGCCGCGATTGAGCGCGAAGTGGCTGTTCTGAGCGACTCGCTACAAAAATTGTCGCTGGTCAATCGAGAGCTGGCCTTGCGCACCGTGCGCGGTGCCGATGTGGGCGATCTGGCGGACCAACGCGACCGCCTGATTGACGAAGTCGCGCGGCGCATCCCCATCCGTGTTGTCCGCGGCGACGATGAGAACACTCTGATCCTGACCACACACGAAGGCGTACCGCTGCTGGATCACAGGCCGGCCACCATCACCTTCGATCATCGCCCCATTGTGAATGCCAGTGAGGTCTTCGACCCAGGCGGCATTGCCGGGCCGGGCTATGTCGACGCGCTGTCCGGCCTGACCGTCAACGGCCGTGATATTGCCCCTGGTTCTGGCGACATTCAGGCTATCGACGACGGCTTGATCGCAGGATTGTTCCGCGTCCGGGATGAGATTGTGGTGGAGGCGCAGCAGAGGCTCGACAGCATCGCCTTTGCCTTGACCGAGCGGTTTCAGAACACCAGTGTCGATACCAGCCTGGCACCAACCGATAGCGGCTTGTTCACCGATGGTGGCGCCCGACTGGATACGGCCGATCCGGCAGCCATTGTCGGCTTCTCAGCGCGCATCGCCGTCAACGCCACAGTCGATCCGGCCAGCGGCGGCGACTACAGCCGGCTGCGCGATGGTGTTGCCGCACTGACGCCCGGCTTTCTGGGCGATCATGCCCAGGTTTCGCGCTACGTCGCAGCGTTCGCTGACCAGACCAGTTTCGCCACCGTCTCCAACCTCAGCGACAATTCCATTCCAGCTGGTGCGCGTGAGCTTGTGCAACTGGCGCATCAGGCCCGCGCCGCAACCACCAGGGACGTGACGGCTCAGGAGGTCAGCTTTCAGGCCATCACCGACCTGCGCCTGTCGCGTTCTGGCGTCAGCATCGACGTGGAGCTGCAAAAGCTCGCTTTGTTTGAGCGCAGCTTTGCGGCCAATAGCCAGGTCATCCAGGCTGCATCGCGCATGATGGACGAATTGTTGAGCATCGCCAGATAGGGGAGCGGCTACTATGTTGACCAATGTCAATCTCACCACCCAGGTGTTATTTAACCGCCTGCAAACCGATCTGGAACGGCTCCAGACCCGCTTTGCCGATAGCGTCGGCGAAGTGGCGAACGGCAGGCGCGCTAATCTGGCAGACCTGCTGGGCGGCTCCGGTGCCGCGCTGTTCGGGCTCAAGGCCGCCGTGACCCATGCCGACGGCCAGGTTGACCGCATCGGCATTGTCGAAACCCGCCTCGCCGTCATGCAGTCCGCGCTGAGCAAGACCCGCAGCGTGACCGAGAATTTCGACTTCCGCCGCGTCCTGGACGACGCCACCAACACCGCTGGCTTTGGCGCGTTGGTGCGGCAGGCTGCAACAGACAGCATTGAGCAGGTGCTCAGCACCATGAACGCATCGGTCAGTGGCCGGTACCTGTTCAGCGGCCTGGCCGTCGATCAACCGCCGATGCAACAGACCAATGGCATGGTCGCTGCGGTGGAGGGCGTTGTCGCCGCCCACGTGACCGCTGCTGGCGGCCAGATCACCACGACGGCTCAGGTGGATGGCCTGCTGGCGGAGGTGGCCAGCATGTTTGACGACACCCATGCCAACCCCGCACTGCACTATTCCGGCCAGATCTATCGGGGCGCGCCGGACGCGACCGACGATCTATCGTTCAGCGATGGCAATGGCCGCCGCATCACCTATGGCGCGAAGGCCAGCGAGGGCGGTGTGCGCCAATTGCTGGAGGGCTTGCACCTGTTTGCTGCCGTCCAAAAAGACGACGGCCAGATGAGCGAGACCGCCTACCAGCACTTCGCCGGCGCTGCCGTGGGCACGCTCGATGCCAGCACCGCCGGCATCGTCGCCATTGAGGCACGGCTGGGCCTGGTGCAGGCCGACACCACCTCCTTCCGTGAGGAACAACGGGCGTCTCTGTTAATCCTGCAAAGCCGTATCTCTGCCATTCAGGATGCCGACCCAACCGAGGCCGCCACCAATTTGGCCTCGCTGGAAACCCAGTTGCAGGCCAGCTTCCTCGCCACCTCACGCATTCTCCGGCTCTCCCTCGCCAATGTGCTTTAACCGATAGGACCAGGTCGCCCATTCATGCGAAGAATCGCAGTACGGCTCGGCGGAACCGCCGTTTTCCTGGCGTGTTGGCTCTGCTTCAGCCTCGCCACCAACGTCCAGGCCAGCCAGGCCCGCATCAAGGATCTGGTGGATTTCCAGGGCGTCCGCGGCAACGACCTGGTCGGCTATGGCCTGGTCGTTGGCCTGAACGGCACTGGCGACAGCCTGCGCAACTCCCCCTTCACTGAGGAAGCGCTGGCCAACGTGCTGGAGCGTCTGGGCGTCAACGTCCAGGGCGCGAACTTCCGCCCGCGCAACGTTGCCGCTGTGCTGGTGACAGCCTCGCTGCCACCCTTCGCCCGCGCTGGCTCGCGCGTGGACGTGACGGTCTCAGCCATCGGCGACGCCAAAAGCCTGCTGGGTGGCGCGTTGGTGATGACGCCACTCAACGCCGCAGACGGCAAGATCTACGCCGTTGCCCAGGGCCCATTGCTGGCTGGCGGCGAGGCGTTCGAGGGCAACGCCTCCACCCTGACCAAAGGCGTGCCCACCTCTGGCGTCATCCCCAGCGGCGGCCGGGTCGAGCGTGAGGTGGAATTCGAGCTCTCCCAACTGGAGACCGTGCGCCTCGCCCTGCGCGACCCGGATTTCACCACCGCCAATCGCATCCAGCACCGCATCAACCAATTCCTGGGCCAACCACTCGCCATCGCGCTGGACCCCGGCACCGTCGACCTGCGCGTCCCACCAGCGAACCGCACCCAAATCGCGGGATTCATCGCCAGCATCGAGTCGCTGCAAGTGCAACCGGATCAGCCGGCGCGGGTGGTGGTCGATCAGCGCTCCGGCACCATCGTCATGGGCGCAGACGTGCGCATTTCGACTGTGGCGGTGAGCCAAGGCAACCTAACCGTGCGCATCACGGAGACCCCCCAAGTCTCCCAACCCAACCCCTTCGCCTCCGGCCAAACCATCACCGTGCCCCGCACCAACATCCAGGTTGAGCAAAGCGACAACCGCATGGCCGTCGTCGAAGGCGGCACCAACCTCGCCGAACTGGTCGCCGGCCTGAACGCCCTAGGCATCGGCCCCAGAGACATGATCGACATCCTCAGCGCCATCAAAACCGCCGGCGCGCTACACGCGGAATTTATTGTGCGGTAGCTTTTGGGAGAGGGAATAAGGGATTCTGGTATGAGGGTGGAGGAGATTGCTTCCGGCACCTCCTCGGCCTCGGCCTTTCCCTGAACTTGGTTCAGGATCCAGGCCGGAGAGCCAATCACCAAGTTCAAACCCTACGAGATGCTTTCAGGCATGGATCCTGAATCAAGTTCAGGACAAGGCGAAAGGTGAGGATAGTCCCAGCGCCCGAGACAATCACTCGCATGCAAATGAGGAACTGTGTTGATGAGGAAATCGATCTGCGAAAGATCGGTAGACACAGCCCTCAGCCTACCCCTTCGGAAACACCTCCGTCAAAATCGCCAGGCCGTTCAGCGCACGTGGGAAGCCGGTGTAGGGGCCGGTTTGGATCACCGCTTCAATCACCTCGTCTTGGCTGAGGCCGATATTCAGCGCCGATTGAGCGAACTTGCGCAGCTGGCTCTCCAAGCTCAGGCCGGTGAAGGCGGCGATGGCGACCAGCATGCGCTCTCGATGGGTTAGGCCGGGGCGACCCCACAACTCGCCATAGCCATACCGGATGGCGGCGGGATAGAGCGCGCCGGTGATCGTGTTGCCCGGTGCCGCATAGCCACCCGAGGCGCGCTCGCCATGCAGCTTAGCCATGACGGCATTGCCGGCGGCGTCGAGCTCCTCATTGCTCTCATCCCGCGGCGGCTGAGGCGGCACACTGACACCGCGGGCGGCAAACACCTCGCGTGCAACCTCCGATGCCGCCTCCGTCGTGACAAACCCGCCATAAAGGCCGGCCTGCAAGAACACCTCCAGCATCGCCAGCGGCGTCAGGCCGATATCCAACGCTGAGCCAATCAACGTCGCAAGTTGCGGCCGCAGGTAGGGGCTGCAAACCGCCAGCGTGCAAATCATCCGGTCGTGCTTGGAGAGGTGGGGTCGGTCCCAGATGCCGCCATAGGCAATTTCCGCCATCAAGTCGTCAAAGCCGGGCAGCACGTCCGGCTGGGTCGGTGCGGCAATGCCCAGGTCTTTGCGCACGGCATGGCCGCGCTGGCGCAGGTCTTGGCGGGTCATGGGGTTTCCTCGTGGATTGGGACGTTTGGCGGCGAGATTAGCGCGGATAGGGCAGGTTGGGAACATAGACCAATCGCTGTGCTACATCCCCGCATACTTCAGCCTGAGGCGCTCGGCTAAGCCGAGCCTCGAAGGCGGCGCGCCACACTCCGCCACCGTCCCTTCGAGGCTGCCTGGCCGCAGCACCTCAGGGTGAGGGGGATATAAGCGCGGGGATAGCATCTCGTCGGTCTGATGCTAGTCTACCCGCCAACACAAAACCGAACCCGAGGACCCAAGCCCGATGCTTTACATGGTGGAGATGGAATTGCCGGACCGCTCGCGGCTGGCCGACTGGCATGCCTGGTACAACGCGCACATCGGCAAGCTGCTGACGGTGGATGGCTATGACGGTGGCCAGCGGTTCGAGGCGGTCGGCCCGGCGGAATCACCCTTCCTCGCCATCCACGACGTGAGCGGGCCGGAGTTGTTCACCAGCATCGGCTACACCTCCGTCGGCGGCCCTGCCGGCACCGGCGAATGGCGCACGATCATGAGCAACTGGCATCGCAACGTCTATGACGGCATGGCGACGATGCCCGCGGTGGGGGATGGACAGATGCTGGCACTGGCCACTGATCCGGCGGGTGTGCCGACTGCCTATGCTGGGCAAGTGCAATGGGTTGAGAGCGTTGGCCTCGACGGCTCAATCCCTCGCCGCGGCGTGCTGATCCTGGAGGCAGGCGACGATGGTGCGGCGTTAAAGGGGGCGGACGGCGTCACGCTCTATAAGCCCATCACCAGCAAGTTCGTCTGAGCCTGCCGCGCATGAGCGACACGGATGTCATCATAGTCGGCGGCGGCGGTGCCGGCATGGCCGCGGCTATCGAGGCCGCCCGTTGGGGCCGGTGCGTCACACTGCTGGAGCAGAACCCCGCCCTCGGCGGCAGTACGGCGTGGTCGGTCGGCTCAATCTCCGCCACCGGCACGCGGCTACAAAAGGCCGCCGGCATCGCCGACCACCCGGACGCGCATTTTGACGATATGGAGGCCTTCGCCGGTGCGCTCGCCAACCGGGACAACCGGGTGCTGCGCCGCATTCTGGTCGACAACACGACGGAGATGATGACCTGGCTGGAGAGCCTCGGCCTTATCTTCGCCGGCCCGCACCTGGAGCCACCGCATCGCGTGCCGCGCATGCACAACGTCCTGCCCAACTCCCGCGCCTTCCCGGAGATGCTCGGCCGCGAGTGTCAGCGCCTGGGCGTGAGGGTGCTGCTGGGCACTGCGGCGAGCGAGTTGATCCGCGAGGATGGCCGCGTGACCGGCGTTCGCCTCGTTGGCGGACAGGAGATGCGAGCGGCGGGCGGCGTCGTGCTGGCCGGCGGCGACTACAGCGCCAATCCGGAAATGCGGGTGCAATTCGCCGGGTCAGAAAAGCGCGACCTGGAGCCGGTCAACCCCACCGCCACCGGTGGCGCCATCGCCATGGCTTTGGCGCTCGGCTGTGAAGTGCTAAACGGCGACCTGATGAGCGGCCCGACCATGCGCTTCATCCCGCCAACGCGCGAAAGCCTCATCCGCCGCCTGCCGCCGCGGCCCTGGCTGGGCAAGGCGGTGCGCTGGGCGATGGACACGCTGCCAGATGCCGTGCAACGCCCTTTCGCCATGAGCTTTCTCACCACCGCGCTAGGCCCCTCGCAAGGTTTGTTTCAGGCCGGCGCGATCCTGGTGAACCGCAACGGCGAGCGCTTTTGCGACGAACAAGCCAAACCCGCCGCAGAGGTGCCGAACCAGCCAGAAAAGCTGGCCTATATCGTGCTGGATGCCGCCATGGCCAAACGCTTCACCGCTTGGCCGCACTTTGTCTCCACCGCGCCGGGCATCGCCTATGCCTACTTGCAGGACTACCGCCGCAACCGGGGCGATATCTACCACACGGGCCAAAATGCCAGCGAGCTAGCAGGGAAGCTGGGCGTGCCGGCCTCGGCTTTGGCGGAGAGCATGAAGGCGCTACCCGCCGGCCACCCTTACATCGCCCTCGGCCCAATCCGCAGCTATGTGGTCTTCACCGAAGGCGGCGTGCCGGTGACCGAGCGGCTGGAAGTCATCGGCCTCGAAGGTGCGCTGATCCCCGGCCTCTATGCAGCAGGCTCTACCGGCCAGGGCGGGCTGTTGCTGGAAGGCCACGGCCACCATCTCGCCTGGGCGTTTATCTCAGGCCGGATTGCCGGGCGGAACGCGGCGCACCAGGTGGCGATGCGCAGCGGCTAGTGCTTGAGAGCGTGCCCGATAGTGTGGACGCACCACCCCACAGGCTGCACGGTCTGTGTTGTGATCACCATGAAGCAGGAGCACTTATGCCATGAACCAAGTTGATATCATCGCTATTGACCTTGCCAAAAATGTCTTCCAGTTGCACGGCGCGACGCGTACTGGCGATGTCG
>CALKDI010000055.1 GCA_938084065.1 uncultured Alphaproteobacteria bacterium | reverse complement strand
CGCCTGCCGGCAACGAGTAAAAATACTCCCACCCTCCCTGTCGCCAGAAAGGGCCAAAGTGGCCGGTTTTTAAACCGCCCGCAGCGGGATTATCCCGCCGCTACCGTGGCAGACTTTTCCACCGCCGATTACAAGGCCGCGATCTGTTCCACCTGCGCTAGAACGAGACCGATCAGCTCTTTGTTGCTCAGCGAATCCAGTGTTTCCGAAATCATCCGCAGCTTGAATCAACTGCCGGGTCTGGTCAATACCTCAATTGCCCTCCGGCAAACCCCTGTTCAACGAGGGGGGTGAGCAGTTACCATGTATGGCCCGCATTTATGGGTGGATAAGGTTATTTACAAATGTATCAGCTGCGTTACCTTAGGTTAGTAAGAATTGAATATTTGCATCTAATAGCATGAGCCCGTCTGGATTCAGGCCAAACCCATTTGGTGTTTCCCATGCGAGCCCCGCATCAATCAACGTATGCCTCTTCCCCGGATCGAGCGCCTGGTCAATGTTCTGCTCGGATACTCTCTCAAAAGTTGCTTTATCCAAGCCAGTTGATAGTCGCAGCCCGGTCAGAACCAACTCTTCGGCAACCTCATTCAGGTTCACAGGCTCGCACGTTTCAACGCCAAACCCGGCTGTTTCCGCAGAGCTCAGCCATTTTTCCGGAGACCGGATATTGCTAATAGCCTGCCGTTCCGCGCCGCGCCCCACCCTGCCATGCGCCCCAGGGCCAACGCCAATCCAGTCGCCACCTTGCCAATACACCATGTTGTGGCGCGCCTCCGCACCAGGTGACGCAAAGTTTGAGATTTCGTACTGTGCCAGGCCCTTTTCGACCAGTCGACCTACGGTATACTCAAACATATCCGCAGCTGTTTCGTCATCCAGCGCTGTCATACGTCCGGTCTGCAACGCCTGATAAAAGCGCGTTCCCGGCTCAAATGTCAGTTGATACAGCGATAGGTGTTCGCCCACGTACGTCAGCGCGTAATCAAGCTGCGGTTTCCATTGAGCCAGATCGTGGCTCGGCAGTGCATAGATCAGGTCGAACGAATAGCGCGGAAATGTCGATGCAATATGGTCTAGCGCTCGCTCGGCATCCGCAACTTTGTAGGTGCGCCCTAGGAAATCCAAGGCAGGCTGTTCGAAGGATTGAACGCCCAGCGACAACCGGTTGATGCCAACTTTGCGGAAATCCGCAAACCGCGCCGCCTCGTGCGTGGTTGGATTGGCCTCCAGTGTGATTTCACAATCCGGTGCCACCGACCACAGCTTGGCGATGTGATCCAGGATCATCGCGACTGACGCCGGCTCCAGCAGGGAAGGGGTGCCACCACCCCAAAAGATCGTCACAATTTCGCGGTCAGCGGTCTGTTCGTGCCAGTAGGTGAGCGCCCGCAACAACGCCGCAACCCATCGCGACTCATCAATGCTCAGGCGCACATGGCTATTGAAATCGCAATAGGGGCATTTCGCGCCGCAAAACGGCCAATGCAGATAGATGGACAGCGGCTCTTTCGGGCTCATCGGTTAAAACATCGGTCCACTAACGCGCGGAACGCGTTGCCGCGATGGCTGAAGGCAGCCTTCCTGGCCAGGCCTGTATCATCCACAGCCATTTCGCCAAAGGTTTGGGCGTCGCCGTCCGGTTGGAAGATGGCATCATAGCCAAACCCGCCATCTCCCCGAGGCGGCCAGACGATTGCGCCAGAGACTTGGCCCTCGGCCGTCTCAAAATGCCCGTCCGGCCACGCCAGCACCAGCACGGCGACAAACGCGGCGGAGCGATCTGCCGTATCCGCCAACTCCGTCTGAACCCGCTGCTGAGCGCGAGCAAAATCTTTACCCGGACCAGCCCAATCGGCGGAGTAGACCCCGGGCGCACCGCCAACGGCGGTAACCGCCAAGCCGGAGTCGTCGGCCAGCGCCGGCAGGCCACTGGCACTCACCGCTGCTCGCGCCTTGATCAGCGCATTTTCAACGAATGTCGTCCCGGTTTCGGCAGGTTCTGGCAGGCTCAAAGCGCCGGCTCCTACCAACTCCACAGGGTAGGGCGCAAACAGCCGCTGGAATTCCACCAGCTTGCCAGGATTGTGACTGGCCAAGACCAGCCGTGCCTCCCGAAATTGCCGCGCCCCGTTGTTGCTCATGTGCCCAAGCCGGACAGGCCCATGATTGCGCGACGTTGCAGGCGCACCAGCTCACCACAGCCTTTTTCGCCCAGGGCCAGCAGGGCCGCGAAATTGTCTTTCGTTAGAGGGGCTTCTTCGCCAGTGGCTTGGATCTCAATAATCTCACCCTTGCCGGTCATCACAAAGTTGGAGTCGGCTTGCGCGTTGCTGTCTTCCGCATAGTCCAGGTCCAGCACAGCGCTGTCTTTGTACAGCCCGCACGAAACCGCCACGACTTCGCTCGACAGCGGAATGGTTTTGATCATTTTGCGCGACTGCATCAGGCTGCACGCCTGATAGAGCGCCACATATGCGCCGGTGATCGCTGCAGTGCGGGTGCCGCCATCGGCCTGGATTACGTCGCAATCGATCTTAATCTGTCGCTCGCCCATGGCCTTTAGGTCGACGATGGAGCGCAGCGCCCGCCCGATCAACCGCTGGATTTCCTGGGTCCGGCCGCTCTGCTTGCCACGGGCAGCCTCACGGTCGCCGCGGGTATGGGTGGCACGGGGCAGCATGCCGTATTCGGCCGTCACCCAGCCTTTGCCCTGGCCACGCATGAACGGCGGGACGCGATCCTCAACTGAGGCGGTGCACAGCACATGCGTGTCGCCAAAGCGCACCATACACGAGCCCTCCGCGTGCAGGCTGAATCCTGGTTCCAGCGAAACCTTGCGCAATTCGTCGTGGGCTCTGCCAGAAGGGCGGGCGGTCATGGTAGTCCTTTCAGGGATGTTGATCGGGCGCGACGCTAAACCCGTGGTCTGGTGATGTCCAGGCAGGTTGACGGGGCTAACCGCTGCACCTACCTACCGATAGACCCATAGATAGTGGTTGATCAAACAATAGGTAGCAGTTTCGAGCCATGGCTGGCCCCTCACTCGCGGATCTGAATCTGCGGTCGCGCGAAATATTGCGGCTGATCGTCGATGCGTATGTGGAGACCGGAGAGCCGGTTGGCTCCCGCACGCTGGCGCGCCGGCTGGAACAGCAATTGTCGCCCGCCACCATCCGCAACGTGATGGCAGACCTCCAAGACCTGGGCCTGCTGCACTCCCCGCACACGTCAGCTGGTCGATTGCCCACTGGGGCTGGTCTGAAGCTATTCGTGTCCGGGCTGCTCCAGGCTGGCAACCTGACCGAAGCTGAACGCCAGGATATCGAGGCCCGATGCGCCGCCGTCGGCCATAACCTGCCGTCGATGATGGAGCAGGCTGGCACAACCCTCTCCGGCCTTTCTGCCCACGCCAGTTTTGTCATAGCACCGACGCATGAGCGGTCTATCGCTCACATTGAGTTCGTTCGCCTAGGCGATACACGAGCCCTTGTCGTTATTGTCGACGACCGTGGCCAGGTGGAAAATCGGATTATTGAGATCCAACCCGGCATGCCGATGTCGGCTCTGGTCCAGGCCAGTAATTATCTGCAGAGCCGGCTGCAAGGCCGCACAATTCTGGAAGAGCGCGACCGCATCCTGGATGAGCTGGAACTGCACCGCACCGAGGTGGATGAGCTGACGCAGCGGGTGGTGAAATCCGGCCTGGCCGTCCAGTTGGATCAGCCAGCCCCGGCGACATTCGTCGTAAAAGGCCAGTCACAACTGCTCAACGCGGTGGGCGGCATCGAAGATTTGGAGCGCCTGCAGGCTATCTTTGAAGTCCTGGAGCGTAAAGAATCGCTGCTGCAGTTATTAGAGGCGACCGAGCGTGGCGACGGCGTTCAGATCTTTATCGGCGCAGAACACGAACTGTTCGCCTTGGCGGGCTGGTCCATGGTACTGGCACCGTTCAGCACAAAATCCGACGGCAAAGGCGGCGAGCAGGTGCTTGGTGCCGTTGGTGTCATAGGGCCAATGCGCCTCAACTACGCCCGCATCGTTCCAATGGTAGACTACACCGCCCAGGTTATTCGACGCATACTAGGTTAAGAAAATGCAAGACAACGACAACGCTCGTCCGTCAGACGAAGACAATCAGGATATGACACCAGAATCCGAGCTCGAGATGGAGCTGGAGGCGGATTATCCGGCTGAACCTGAAACCGACGCGGAAATGATAGCCGCAAATTTCGAAGCTTTGCAGGCTGAAGTCGCTGCCGCCAAAGATCAGCAACTCCGCGCGTTGGCGGAAGTCGAGAACATGCGCCGGCGCACCCAGCGGGAGCGGGAAGAGGCCTCAAAGTACGGTGCTGTCGGCCTTGCGCGCGATCTTTTGACGGTCGCTGACAATCTGGGCCGCGCCCTGGTTGCAGCGCCCGAGGATCATGCGGATGAATCGGTCAAGGCGCTGGTGGCAGGCGTTGCGATGGTAGAGCGGGAATTGGCAACGGCCCTCGAAAAGCACCAGGTCAAATCGGTTCCAGGCGTTGGTGAGCCGTTCGATCACAATGTGCATCAGGCGGTTGTGGAGTTGGAGTCCGCAGAAATACCTCCCGGCCACGTGGTCCAAGTGCTCCAGCCCGGCTACACCTTGCACGACCGGCTGTTACGGCCAGCCATGGTCGCCGTCGCCAAGGCGCCAGAGGCCAGCTAGCAGTCTCAGTCCTCTTTACGGTGTACGCAGGTCCATGCTCAGCGCGTGGACCTCGTTTCCCACCATTGAGCCAAGGGCGGCATAAACCATCCGCTGGCGGGCGACGCGATTCTGTCCTTCGAACGCCGATGCTGTGATAATCGCGTGATAATGGCTCTGTCCATGAGGGCGGTCGCCAGCATGTCCGCTATGCAGGTGGCTTTGGTCGATTACGGCCAGTGACGATGGCGCGATTGCTGCCCTGATTTTCTGCTCAACCTCAGTAATGCGCATGTTTGCTTCCTTCGCTCTATAGGCGGTTATTCCAGACAATTGACCCGCACGGCATAGTCTTCTGCCCGGTTTTGCGCGGTTGTGTTAGCGCTAACCTTAACACCGTTTCCCCGCAGGAACGTCGTCAAATTGCGCGCTGATGTGGCCAACGCAATGTCTTCCGATCGTCGCGATGGCACTACGCCGTTGCGAGTGGGAGGCTGACGGGTGTCCATCTTCGCAAATACAACGCCGATTACCCGGCCTTTGTCATCCAAAACCGGGCTGCCGCTAGAGCCGCCGGAGACCCGCACACCCACCGACATTATTTTCACACCGGAACCGCCTGCGCGCGCGCCACGGTACCTGCCGTTGGTACGGACCGAAACTCGCCGTGGTCTGAGGCTGGATGGGAAGCCGACGACGTCAATTGAGCTGCCAACGTGTGGCACCACCGACGTGATGGTCGCGACACTCGACTGAATTGAATCGGTGCGCAGCAGCGCCAGATCATACTTGGATGACATAGAGACAATTCTGGCTTCGTGAGTTTGTCCACCGGCGGTTAGCACGGTGATACCGCCGCACTTTGCAACAACATGGCGATTGGTGATCACCTCGCCATAGCGGGAGACAAAAAAGCCAGATCCTGTTCCGAATGACGTTGGTTGTTCGTCATTCTCTATGGCTTGCCGCACATACGCAGCGCGCCGAGCGCGAATTGCATCGGCCTCTTGCTTGGAGATGATCTGATGCTTGCAATCATAGTCCGCCACGCGCTGGATCAAAGCGCGACCGGAATCGTAGCACAGGACCACGGTTTGGCTTCGCGCTGGTATGCTGGTCGCTAGCAGCGCTGAGAGCGATAGTCCGGCCAAGGCGGCCAGGGTCAGTAGGTATTTCATCATGTGCTCCGCCGTGATTCCCGCCGTGCAATATAAATACTGCTGGCCGCGATTATCGCGGCGCCCAGCCAGACCCATTCGGTTGGGACCTGATCAAACGCAATATAGGCGACAAATGCGGTGAAAGGCAGGCGCAGGAAATCGAAAGGTTGCAGCAATGAGGCATCGCCCGCCTTCAGTGCCTGCGAGATGCCATAGATATTGCCGATGGCGGCCGCTCCAAGCAGTCCAAGCCACAGCCATTGCTCACCGTGCGGCCATTGCCAATACAGCAGGGCAGGGACCACCGAAATCGGTAATGCATAGAGCGATAGGTTGAGTGTCACCAATGCCGGGGAATCAGAGCGCACCAATACCTTGCCCATCAAAATTACGCCGGCAAAGGTGACCGCTGCCAATAGC
>CALKDI010000054.1 GCA_938084065.1 uncultured Alphaproteobacteria bacterium | reverse complement strand
TTCCGCAGCCGCATTGAGATAGGCTGTTTCACGGGCCGGCCTGGTGCCGGCTTTCTTTGCCATAGCCAATGCGCCTATTGCGGCCTCAACTTCTTCCGCTGGCGGATGCTCGTGCAGGCTGTCGTAATAGCTCATCGCGACGCCCCAATAGGCGATCGCGCAGTCCGGGTCGTTGTCAGCGGCCTCCTCGAAACTCGCCCGCGCTTGCTGCCAGGCAAACGAGTGGAGCTGCAGCAGGCCGCGTGTAAATGCGGACTGAGCTTCCGTATCGCATGAGATGTTCATCTCGGCGTGACCGTAGCGGGAACGGTAGTCGTCCTGGGCGACTACCTGGGTTGTCAGCAGGCTCGTCAGCAGCAAGGCTGCAATTCTCGTTCTTCGCACCATCGGTCTCCGCTCGAGAGTCACCGTTACTTTACATCGCAAATCCCGCACCAGGCGCCAGATTTGTTCTCCACGAACATTACACAGAGGTCGTACCGAAGTTACACCTGCTTTCTCCGCAAAATAATACTGAACCGATGAATTTCACTGACTGGCGGCCGCGATCCGCGCGCGCTCGAGCCTTGGATCGGCGAGCGGGATCGCTTCGAGCAGCTGCCGTGTGTAGCTGTGTTTTGGCTCGGCCCACAGAGGTTCAGTGTCGTTCTGTTCAAGAATCTTGCCCTGGTACATCACCATGACCCGGTCGGAGATGTACCTGACGACATTCAGGTCATGGCTGATGAAAATATAGGTCAGGTCGAACTCTGCCTTAAGATCCGCCAGCAGGTTCAGAACCTGGGCTTCCACTGACTTATCCAGGGCAGAAACGGCCTCGTCCAACAGCAGTACCCGCGGCTGCATTGCCAATGCCCTGGCGATGTTCACCCGCTGGCGTTGGCCTCCGGACAGCTCATGCGGATAGCGATGCAGGAACATGCTTGGCTCCAGCCCGACCTTGGACATCAGATCAATGCTGCGCTCCATCGCTTCTTTGTTAGGCACTCCATCGGCCATTGGGCCAAAGGCAATACTTTCTTCGATAGGAATGCGGGGATTGAGAGAGGCATAGCTATCCTGGAACACCATCTGAACCTGGCTGCGCATCTCACGGACCAAAATCCCGTCGCGCGCGCCGATTTTGTAACCGTCCAAGATGACTTCACCGGTATCGGGCTCGATCAAATGGATCAGCAAGCGAGCCATTGTCGACTTACCACAGCCTGACTCTCCAACAACCCCCAGGGTCTCACCGGGCAGGACGTTAAAGGATATTCCGTCGACGGCCCGGACAAACGCGGAAGGTTTCCACGGCGGAAATCTGGTTCCGGTCGGGAAGTGTTTCTGGAGATTCTTTACAGTTAGGAGCGGGACACTCGAACTCGCCATATCCACTACTTTCTTGCAAGGTACATATAGCCCTCATATGCAAGCAGCATGCCAAATAAATTAGTCCGAGTTCTAAACTAAAAATATGATGGCGAGGCTGGCCCTCGCCTTACTCTTCTTCAATCTCGAAATCGATATTGAGAATTAGACGCCCATCATTAACGCAGAACGCGCACCTGATACGCTTTGTGGCACCGCAGAATGGTGACTCTGGCGAACAAGTCTTTGCCTATCTGATAGGCTCCTTCGACATGTTGCATGCTTAAGAGCAAAAGCCGGCGGAGATCGGTTGATATCGACCGTCAGGTAAGTAAGTGCGTATCCACTGCTGGCTCGGCACCGCTAATCTCTGCGATGAATGCTCGCCAACCACCGAATTGGGTGATGTCCTTAGCATCGGTTAACGCTTCCGCTTCTGCCAGAAAGCCTTTGACGGAGCGGCCATCAGCCAGACGGATATCGCCGATACCAAGAGGGCCAGGAATCATTGAAACAAACCGACCGAACGCGGCAGTCGACAAGCGGTAGATCTCCACCTGGATTGCACCGCCATTGCTAGTACGCAACATCCCGGGCTTTGACGGCTTGCTGTCTGGCAGCGCAAACAGCCGGTAGTCTGCTGAGGTTTCCGTCGCCTCGACGAACGCCGCGCCCAGATCTTGTAGCTGGTAGTTTAACGGCATCCCGGAGAGATGGGCGCCGACGACGGCCAGCAAGACCGTTTCTGACTCACGATTGCGGATCAGCGTTGGGCCAAGCGTTTCGGCCAGATGCGACAGCCGGAGATCATGTTCTTCCGGCGCAAGCAGGGTCACGCTGTTTGGTTCCCCATCTGGGCGCGGCGCACACGGCAATGTTAGCCCACACAGCCCCAATAGATTGACGAAATTTGTGTAGGTGCCGAGCATAGAATTGACGCCGATAGGGTCCGCTATCACCTCTTCGACACGGGGATTGCGCGGAGCAGTTGGCACGCAAAGCAAATCAACGGAGGCTAGCAACGGCTCGGACTGCCGCCGCAAATCAGCCAGTTTGTAAGCAGCAGAAAAAGCATCAACCGCGCTAAAGTCCGCCCCCTTTGCAATGATGCTGCGAGTCACGGGGTGCAGGGCATCCGGCTGCGATTCCAAGAAAGATTGAATCGCGGCATAGCGCTCAGCAATCCAGGGCCCCTCATACAGAAGAGCAGCGATATCATAGAATGTCTGAAAAGGCAGTTCTTTGATTTCCACTCCCGTCGCCGCAAGCCGCTGCAACACGGTTACGAACGCCGCTTCCGACTCCTTGCAACCGTCAAATCGACAGTCTGCTATCGCTGGGACACCAATGACCAAGCTGGCAGCACCCGGCCACGGTGCTGCCTGTTTCACTGCCCGTGAATAGGCGTCGTCTTGGTCGAACCCAGCGGCGGCCTCAAACACCGCAAAGGCATCCGCTGGTGACCGGGCAAAAATTGAAACGGCATCCAGGCTGCGGCAGGCAGGCACCACCCCCCGCGTGGATAGAGCACCCAGACTGGGCTTTAGACCCACAAGCCCGTTCAATCCTGCGGGTACACGTCCGGAGCCGGCGGTATCAGTGCCAAGGGCGAATGGAACTATTCCATGCGCTACCGCTACCGCTGATCCAGAACTGGAGCCACCGGGTACCAGCTTGGGGTCAAGTGCGTTTAGCGGTGTTTGATATGGGGTCCGCAGACCAACCAGCCCGGTGGCGAACTGATCTAGGTTCGTTTTGCCGATGGGAATGGCGCCAGCCTTCCGCAACCGTGCAACAACTGCCGCATCTTCTGAAGGCATATAGCGATAGGCAGGGCAGCCCGCGGTGGTGGGCATGCCTGCCACATCGATGTTGTCTTTTACCGCAAATGGCACACCCCAAAGTGGCTTTGTCAGCGGCTCGAACGGCCCTAGCATTTCGATTGCGCGGTCGATGGCGGCCTGGTCGGCAATATGGAGGAATATGCCAGGGTCACCGATCCGCTCCAGCCGCGCCAGAGCCGCCGCAATCATATCCTCCGGTTTAGCGCCGTTAGCGTAGGCCTCTCTATATTCGGCGACACCAAGGTTCATTCTGCAGCCTCCAGGGCGCCTAGGGTTGGTGGAGGCTCAGGGCTCGACGCCAAAAGTTCGCGTGTGTACGCAGTCTTAGGGGTCGTCATCACTTGGTCCGTCGCTCCTTCTTCCACGATTATCCCAGCCCGCATTACCACCACCCGCTCGCAAAGCAGGCGGACGACGTTCAGATCGTGGCTAACGAACAAATAGCTCATACCCAATTGCGCTCGCAGGTCGGCCAGCAGGTTGAGCACCACTGCCTGAACTGAGACATCCAGCGCTGCTGTCGGCTCATCCAGAATTAGCAGGCTTGGGTTAAGCGCAACTGCCCGCGCGATACCTACCCTGGCCTTTTGCCCACCGGATAATTGGTGCGGAAAGCGGGACAGCAACTCCAGCGGCAGGTTCACCAAATCGGCCAACTCCTCCACCCGGGCTTTGACCGCTTTGCCGCCTTCCAGCTTTCCCAGGCGCAGAATGGGGTCAGAGATGCAACGTGCTGCGGTAAATCGTGGATTGAGGCTGTCCGTGGGATCTTGAAATACAAACTGCAGCTTGGCACGCGCTGGATGGCGAGCGAACTTTGATGAGGGGATTGCGGAAATTTCTTCACCGTCCAGGCGCACAGACCCTTGTGTCGGGTCCAGCAGGCGCATGATCATCATTGATGTAGTTGACTTACCGCAACCGGACTCGCCAACCAGACCCAGGCTCTCGCCGGCATGCAATTCGAAGGATAGATCGTCGACCGCGCGGAAGGCTTTGTCGGTTTCCACTCCCTTTCGCCACGGAAGCCAACCGAAGCCGGAGCCCTCTGCGCCAAACTCCTTGGTCAAGCCCTCCACCGTCAGCAAAGGGGCCGACAATGCTCTGCATCGGGGTTTTGGGTCCGGTTGACCATGGCGAAAGTCATCCGGCGGCAGCAATGCCCGCACAGTGCCGGACCGGCGCGGCGTGGCCTCAATCAGTGCCCGTGTATACGGATGGCGAGGGGCTCCAAACAAGACATCTACCGGAGCGGCCTCCACCACTTCGCCACGCTTCATGACAACAATCCGCCCGCAATAATTGGCTGCCAGACCTAAATCGTGGGTAATGAGTATAGTTGATAGACCCTGCTCCGTTGCCAGATCCCGAATCAGATCCATGATGGTTTTTTGGGTGGTAACATCCAAGCCGGTGGTTGGCTCATCAGCGATAAGCACCCGCGGTTTGCAGGCAAGTGCCAGAGCAATTACCACGCGCTGGCACATGCCGCCCGAAAGCTCGTGCGGGTAGGCATGATACCGCTTTTCAGGGTCGCGGATCCGAACCCGATCCAGCAGTTCGACTGCCTGACGTCGGGCGTGGCCGCCTACTGCAACCGCATGCTCCCGCAAAATGTCCTCGATTTGCAGCCCAACTTTGCGGATGGGATTCAGCGCGCTGCGCGGATTTTGAAAGATCATCGATATCTCGCGCCCACGGATATCGCGCATTTGTCGTGGGCTGGCCCGGCGCAAATCAATGCCGGAGTATGTCATTTCTCCCTGCGCAACCTGGCCGTTGGCATCCAAAATGCCCATCAGTGCAAAGGAAGTTACGGACTTGCCAGAGCCGGATTCGCCAACAATGCCAAGAGTCTCGCCTCGCGCAAGATCAAACGACACATCGCGGACGGCGGTTACCGGCCCCTCGCGAGTGCCGAACTCCACCGTGAGGTTCTGAACCGATATCAATGGAAGCGAAGACGTTTTCATGTCCGCTGCCTCGGGTCGACGATATCGCGCAGCGCATCACCAAGGAGATTAAACGTAAACACTGTCAGCATCAGCGCGAGACCAGGGAAGATCGCAAGCCACCATTCGCCAGATATGATGAAATTTGCGCCCTCCGCCACCATGATGCCCCATTCTGGCGTCGGCGGGCGAACACCCAGACCGATGAACGAAAGTCCCGCCGCGTTGAGTATGGCCCAGCCCATGTTGAGCGAAGCCTGCACGGCCATCGGCGGCAGCGCATTTGGAAATACCTGCGTGGCCAGAATGCGCAGATCACTGTTGCCAGAGAGCTTTGCCGCCTGAACAAATCCGGCAGTTCGGCGGATCGCGGCCTCTGCCCTGGCAACGCGGGCGTAGAATGGCACATTGATGATAGCGGTGGCGTAGATGATGTTCTCGACCGTGTTGCCTAGAGCCGCAACAATGCCCATAGCGAGCACGAACAGCGGGAATGCCATGATTGTGTCGACTACCCGGCCTGTAATCCGGTCAGTCCAACCACCAAAATAACCGGCGGCTGAGCCGATAGTAGCACCGATGACGAAGGACAGCGCGACTGCCGATACAGAGATCATCAGGTCCAAACGCGCTGCCACCAGCACCCGGCTGAAGACGTCGCGGCCTAGTTGGTCGGTTCCGAACCAATGGTCCCAACTGGGGGGGTGCAAGGAAATCGCTACATTGGTCGCCAGCGGGTCGTACGGCGCGACCAACGGGCCGAAGATCGCCGCGAAGACTATGACCGCAAACCCTGCGATAGCGACAATGCTGACCGGGTTTTCGGTCAGGATGTAGACGATATGGTTGCGCGGCTTTACCCCCGCCTTGAATGCGGTGACGTCAGCCATTGGCCTCAATCCTGGGATCGATGAGTGTGTAGGCGATGTCGATTAGGAGGTTCAGCAGCACGAACAACATGGCCATCGTCAGCACGAACCCCTGTACCGCCGCGTAGTCTGAAACCACCAGAGCGTCGACGGCAAATGAGCCAATGCCGGGCCAGGCAAACACCTTCTCCACCAGCACATTCGCACCCAGCGTGAAGGAGAAGACCATGCCGAGCGTGGTGATGACCGGCAGCATGGCGTTCCGGAAGGCGTAGCGGATTAGGATCACCCGCTGTGAGAGGCCTGCCGCCTTAGCCGTCCGGATAAAATCGCTGCCCAACGCCTGTAGCATCGCTCCCCGCGTCATCCGCGCGATGGGTGCAAGCGTGAAGAGCGCGAGGGTGATCATCGGCAGCAGCAATTGACCTGCCGCAGCCATAGCGGTTTCCGGATCACCGTCCAGCAGCGCGTCAATGGTATAGAAACCCGTGATTGGCGGTGGCGAGAGGTAGGCAAAATCCAACCGCCCGATCGGCGCCGGCGACCAGCCCAGCAGGTAATAAAAAACAAAGACCAGTGCGATGCCGGTGAAGAAGGTCGGCAGGGAAACGCCAGCCGTGGCGATCACTCGGCAAATATGGTCGATGGGCCTGCCCGGGTTGGTGGCGGCCAGTACGCCCATCGGAATAGCGATAGCCAGTGAAAGCAGCAACGCGCCTAAAGTTAGTTCCAGCGATGCAGGCAGTCGCCGTGCGAGTTCCTCCAGAACCGGCTGACCGGTGGAGATCGACACGCCCAGATTTCCGGACGCGAGGTCCCCCAAGTAATAGACGAACTGCTCGTACAACGGCCGGTCCAGGCCCAATGCCTCGCGGATTTGTTGGATAGAGGCCTCGTCTGCCGCAGGTCCGGCGAAGTAAACCGCGGGGTCGCCCGGCAGCGCGCGGGTCAAGATGAACGTCACGACGATCACCCCAAACAGCGCAGGCAGTGCCTGGCCGACCCGGCCAAGCACCATCCGCAGGCGTGCCCAAGATTTCATTGTCGTGGCTCCCCCGATCCGTCGCTTATGAGACCGAGAACTTGGTCGCATCAAGCTGGCGGTGGAACCAGTACTCATAGCCTTCCAGGTTCTTTGCCATGGCAGAATTCAGGTTAGGCTGCCAGAGCGGGATACGCGGCACGTCGTCGAACGCGATCTCGATCAGACGCTTTACCTTCGGCGCATAGTCGGGATCGTCGGTCTGCATGTGCAGCGTTTCGTTGACCAGCTTCGCCACCTCCGGATTGTCGTAGTTGGAGGAGTTGAACAGGTGCCCTTTGATATAAGCCCAGAAGAAATAGTAGTCGGGGTAGTTCAGCCAGCCACCGAAGTTTTCCAAATGCAGCGGCAGCCGCTTTTCGACCAGCGCTGCCGTCCGCCAGTTGGCGCCCGGAATTTTGTCGACAGTCGTTTCGATACCGATCTTGGCGAGGCTCTCCTGGATCAACAGCGCTGTCGGCTCCATCCAGCTGGCAAGTGATAGGTTGATAGAAATTTCGGTCTTGAAACCACCCTTGAACGCGCTCTCGGCCATCAGGTCCTTCGCCTTGTCGATGTCCGTCGAATAAGGGAAGGGCTGCGGCCAGGAGACATCCGCCGGCTTGGCCGAGCCGCCGCCCCACATAGGTACACCCTGACCGAAGGCCGCCGCCTTGAATATCTCCTCATACGGAATGGCGTGAGCAACGGCCTGGCGGACCTTCTTATCCATAAACGGGTCAAAGTTTAGGTTCAGGCCAACGCAATAGATGCAATTCTCGATCGGCGTGCCCACGACGGTTACATCACCCTTGGCAGCCAGCTCTTGTGCATCCTTGTCTGGAATGCCGAAGGCGATTTGAACGTCGCCGCGCTCCACCAGCGCGCGGCTGGTTGCCTGCGACGGCACCTCGCGCACCACTACGCGCTTGACGCCAGGCAGTGGTCCGCTGGTCCATTTCTCGTTCTGTTGATAGACGATCTGCTGGCCTGGATCCCAGCGCGCAATGGTGTAGGCGCCGCTGCCGGCGGTATTGCGGTGCAGGTAATCGGTCGCCCAAGGGTCGTCTGCGGTCGCGTTCGCCATGGCGACTTTCGAATTGATAATCATGGGCACCGGCACGGCCAGATCCGGAATGGTCAGCTTCGACTTGCGGATCAGGTCGATGCGGAAGGTCTTGTCGTCAACGGCGACGAACTGCTCCGGTTTTTCCAGAGAGCCAGCCTTCATCTGCACTGCCGGGAAACCGCCAAGGGAGACGGCGCGGTCCAGCGACCATTTCACGTCCGCTGCAGTGACCGGTGACCCATCGGAGAAGACCGCGTTGTCGCGAATTTTGAAGGTGATCGACTTGTCCGTGGCTTCCCAGCTCTCAGCTAGGTCCGGCTCGATCACGCTGTAATCATAAGAGAGCGAGCCGTCTGGCATCGTCTTTGTGCCGAACGAGACCAGCCGATCGTAGCAGTTGACCGCGATCTGGTAGCTCGGTCGGTTCGTACCCTTGCGGTGGATGTCCAGGGAATTGATGGTCTGGCTGATAGCCACCACGACTACACCGCTAGTTGCTGCGGAAGCAGGCAGAACCTTTAAAAATGGCAACATACCTGCGCCGATAGCAGTTGCTCCGGTACCTTTGAGAAATGTGCGACGATCCATGGCTCGACCCTTTACGATAACAGCCCTTCCAGCGGGCGATTGACATGTTGCAGATGGTAGGCATGGAAAGCGATGCAGTCGTCTGCTAAAAAATCACCAGATCGATGCATTAAATGCAACACATTGCGGGAAAAGACCCATGGCCCAGTTCAAACCGCTGACCTATCTGGTCGAGGTTGCAAAAATCGGCTCTATCCGAAAAGCTGCGGAGTCGCTGGCGATTACACCTTCCGCCCTCAATAGGCGTATCCTGGCGCTAGAGGAGGAGTTGGGAGCGCCGATCTTTGAGCGGCTGCCACGTGGTGTTCGGCTCAACACGGCCGGCGAGATCCTGATCCACCATATTCGGACCCAGGCATCTGACATGGATCGGGTGCGGTCTCAAATTGCAGATCTGGCGGGTGTTCGCCGCGGCCATATCTCGATCGCCTGCAGTCAGGCTCTACTGCCCTATTTCCTGCCTACCCAAATTCAGACGTACCGAAGCGAGCATCCCGCAGTGAGCTTCAGCGTGCACCTACGCGATAGGGATGCTGCGGAGCGGGCCTTGCTGGAGCATGAGGCGGATATCGCGCTTGTATTTGAACCAACCCGCTTTGCGGATTTCCATACGCTGATGACCGTCCGCCAGACAGTCTGCGCCGTCGTCGCCACAGATCACCCTCTAGCCGACCGCGAGACTGTGCGCCTGCGCGAATGTCAGCAATATCCCTTGGCACTGCCGCTTGCGCCCTATGGCGTGCGCTTCTTGTTGGATGCCAGCGCAGCTCGGCTCAGCACAAAGCTAGAGCCCCTAATCCAATCCGACAGCTTTGAGTTCCTGGTGGCGTTCGGTGGCGCGCCGGAGATGATCGCTTTCCAGATTCCGATCGGCCTTCCAGAACCTGAAGCACTAGCAGGCAGAGCCGCTATTCCGCTGGATTCGCGAGACGTCCCGCCCGGGCTTTTGTACGTTGGCCACCTGCGCGACCGGACCCTGCCAGTGGCGTCAGCTCGCTTTGCTGACCAGATCACTACGACGTTCGCCGCTCGCTATGACTATGACTGACAAGGTGCCGGAGATCAGCGCGGCCAGCGTCTACTGCAAGTCACGCCCTGCTTCAGCTGCCGATCTGACGCTGATGGATCGGATTGAGAAACTTGGCGCAGAGAAGGATTCAATCTTGGGCGGAAGCGCTAGATGACTGGTTTCTGCGAAGTCTGCAATGCGGACTTTGCAGACGCTCGTGCTGATCAGGCCAACTGGCGCCTCCGGCCCATTGCGGACATTCGACACCAGCTCATCAACGTCCGCATAGCGTTTCCTGCCTTGAAATCTCTTGTCTTATAGCTGACGATGGCGACCAAATCTTCTTGGAGCGATTTTCATGACAGAAGCCGATGCATTTCATGTTGGTGTTTGCGAAAGTGGCGTCGATCTCGATGACTACTTTGAGGACATCGCTAGCTTTGTCGAACTCTTTGACCCATTGGAAAAAGACAGTCTCACTCTCCTAAAAGACCACAGGACTCAGGCTGTTTTCGTAGAGTGCCATATTCTGGCTTCGAAAATTGTGAGTCTCGGAACAACTGATGTTCCATTGGACGCGGATGCCTCGGCAGATTATCGAGCTAATCGGGATGTGGTGGCGGACCACTCGGCCTTCGAACAAATGCGTAGTGATGCCTTGGAGGGTCGGCGATTCAGCAACATAGTGGCCGAGTTTGTCGAGGGAGAAACCCGACCTTTGAAGATCATCGGCGGTCAACATCGCTATGAAGCCATCAAAGAAGCTCAAGATGAAGGTGTCGACATTGAGCACGGCGTAAAAGTCTATATTCAGCTAGACAATGAACAGCGTTTAGATGTTCAGATAATTTCAAATACGAACATTTCCGTTTCAAAAGAACTTTTGGACCGAATGTATGAAACACTCGCAGGAGCCGAACTTCGAGACTGGTGCCAGAAGTGTATCTTGCTCGAAAAGAAGCAAGATTTCGCAGATAAGCCAGGACGGGGAAACCCAATTACAGTCAAGGAGGCGCGATCCTTCATCTGCAACTATTATCTAGGCAAAGCTGTACCTGATAGTGATTTTTCTACTCGTGACACCACTCCTCAGCTCGTCGACTCAGGCAAACGTGATCCAAAGATTTGGAAAGAAACGAAGCAAAGCAACCCTGATTTGTGGAGCGACAAGAAACTTCAAGCAGCGGGAAAAGCGTTTGCGGCTTTGCGGACTGCACAAATGGATTCTTTCCTGGATAGTAAAACAGGCAAATACTTTGGCCCGGCAGACTTTCGGCATAAAGCGAAGAACCTCGCACTTTTGGCGGGTTGGGCTTTCGTGGCTGGTTGTTTGTCCGAGAACCAAACACGCTTGAAGCGACATTACGCTCTGGCCGAAAAAGGAAAATCCAAGGACCCACTTCGGGCGGACCTTCTGGCCAATGGCCGACACGCCACTGACCCTGCGAATTATCGCGGACTGGGATATCGTTCCGATCCCAAGGAGCGCGGCCGGTTCGCCGAACTGTTTTGGCTTCAAGTTGAGAAGGGGGCTGGTATAACGAAACACGGGATCGAACTAGCTATTCAAGAGTACGAGGCTAAACACGCTAACCTGCGCGCAAAAGCCATGAGGGAAAAACTCAAGTGAGTGAGTTCGAAGCGTACTCGAATGAACTACTGACATCAACCAAAAAGTTTCTTCAAGAAGCAAAGGCGAATGACGTAAAGACGGAAAAGCAGCGGTTACTTCGGTCCGCGCTGACTCACTCCTTCTTTTTTCTTGAAGATCAGTTGAACTATCTTGCGTCACATTTCGCCACTTCCGCAGATTTCAGCGTCGTGGAACAATCGCTCCTTACTGAAAAGGACGTGGCACTAATAAAAGGTCGTTTTGTGCTAACCGACAAAAAGAAATACTATCGCTTGGAAGATAGAATTGAATTTCTATTAACGAGATTCTCAACTGATCTGGAAGCCTCAAAGAGCGGATGGTTTTCTGATTTGAGTTCGTCGATCAAAGTTCGAAATCGACTCGTTCATCCCAAAGAAGCTCATAACATCAGCGAAGACGAGGTGGAGAAGACGCTATTGGCTGTTCTCGGTTGTGTGTCTGAAATGTATTCCGCGATATTCGGAAAGAAGTTCCCCCCTGCGGCGCTTGGCCTCCATATCGGCCCTGAGAGCTGAGAAGAGGTCGCGCGACTCTTTTTGCCAACGTTATTCCGGAAAAGCCGTCGTTCGAACCAAGCCCAGCGAAAGTCCGCTCCCCGCCCAAAGTGCCCGATGCTGGACTTGAGACGGAGGTCCAGTGAGGGCTCGGAGCCGACCTTAGTCAACGCGCCAAAATACATCTTTGGGTAGAGTGCGTTAGCGACATAACGGGCGAAAACGGTGCAGACCGTGTGAAAACTCAATCGGGATTCCCTGACGGATCCGGTCGTGGTACTTTTGGCCATGGCACATATTTCAGGTGATGATCGGTCCCAGCTCCTGCTTTTGCCGGAGTCAGTGGATGACTATGTGGGACCCGACA
>CALKDI010000053.1 GCA_938084065.1 uncultured Alphaproteobacteria bacterium | reverse complement strand
ACCTGCGCTAGAACGAGACCGATCAGCTCTTTTTTGCTCAGCGAATCCAGTGTTTCCGAAATCATCCGCAGCTTGAATCAACTGCCGGGTCTGGTGTCAATACCTCAATTGCCCTCCGGCAAACCCCTGTTCAACGAGGGGAGTGAGCAGTTACCCAAGCACTGTTCCGATTCCTTCAGTGGAAATGTTGGTATCAGCCCAGGATTACTCTCACCGCTAAAACAGCATTCTATTATTTTGGAAAGTTCATGTTCGTCGTCTGAATGCCAGACGGCGCGCCGGAAATGAGCAATTTTCTTCATAAGTACCTCCAATCCATTGCTCAAGATTATGGTTCATTCGCTCGACCTGTCAAGGTTAATCAAATCGTTTGAATCGCCTGAATCGTAGTGCGAATAAATTTTTAAGCATGACCATCCTTTCACGATCCAATAAGGACCATTAGACTCGTGCCATAGGCAAATTCGGATCCAAACGCAAAGGAACACCCCATGCGCATCACTGGCTGTGAAATTCTGCACTGCAACGCGGGCTGGCGGGATTTTTCGTTCCTTAAGCTGTCCACCGACGACGGTATCACCGGCATTGCCGAGTACAATGAGTGCTATGGCTCGCCCGGCCTCTCCGTCGTGATTCAGCGGTTGGTGGAGCGGGTGGTTGGCATGGATGCGATGGCGCATGAGCGGGTGCACCAGATGCTCTACGCCATGACCCGTCAGGCACCGGGCGGTGTCAACCAACAGGCCATCGCGGCGATTGAGAACGCGCTGCTGGACATCAAAGGCCAGGCGCTGAATGTGCCTGTCTACGACCTGCTCGGCGGTGCGATGCGCACCGAAATCCCGGTCTATTGGAGCCATTGCGGCACCTATTTGCTGAACCCGGAGATGGCGGACCAGATCGGCCAGCCGGCGATCCGCAAGGTCGATGATCTGGTGGCGCTGGGCCGGCGGGTGCGCGATGCCGGCTTCAAGGGCCTGAAGACCAACATCTTCCTGTTTGACCACGAGAAAGAGAGTGCCAGCCTGCACATGCCTGGCTTTGGCCGTTCCCCCGGCTGGCCATCGCTGCATGCGACGCCGGCTCTGGTCGATGCTATGCGCGAGGAATTGGCTGCTCTGGCCGAGGGTGCCGGGCCCGACATGGGCATCCGCCTGGACCTGAATTTCAACTTCAAGCCAGAGGGCTACCGTCAGGTCACCACCGGACTGGACGACCTGGGCCTGACCTGGATCGAGATTGACCTCTACGATCCCAAGGCTCTGGCCGCTGTCCGCGAGCGCGTCGCGACGCCCATCGCCTCCTGTGAGTCGCTGTTCGGCCTGCGCGAGTTTCGGCCGTTCTTCGAGCAGGCCAGCATGGACGTCGCCATCATCGACCTGCCCTGGAATGGCACCTGGCTCAGCATGAAAATCGCCGCGATGGCGGAGGCTTATGAGATCAACTGCGCGCCGCACAACTTCTACGGCAACCTCTCCAGCCTGATGAGCGCGCATTTCTGCGCCGCGCTGCCGAACTTCCGGGTGATGGAGATCGATATCGACGATATCCCCTGGAAGAACGACATCATCACCTGGGCTCCAGACATCCGCGACGGTGCGGTGCAACTGCCGCCCGGCCCTGGCTGGGGTGCCAAGCTGAACGAGGACGTCATCGCCGAGCACCCGCCGAAATTTGTGAAGGCGGACTGAGGCCTGGAACCAACCGTCACCCTATGTCTATAGAAGGGTGAAGCAAAATAGCAGCGGCCGGCAAGCGGTCACCAAAGGACAAAACACATGGCAATCGGCATAGGCCTCGGCATGGCGGAGTTTCCGTTTTCGTCGGCCAAAGCATTCTGGAAATGGGTGGAGATGATTGAGGCCGGCGGCGTCGACTCGCTGTGGCAGACCGATAGGCTGGTCTCGAAAGTGCCCTTCCTCGAAACCATGAGCACCATGGCCGCCCTGGCTGGCGCAACTGATAGGCTGAAGTTCGGCATGAACGTCGCCAGCGTCGGCCTGCGCGATCCGCTGTTGCTGGCCAAGCAGTGTGCGACTGTGGATTTTCTCTCGGACGGGCGCATCCTGCCGGCCTTTGGCGTTGGGAGCCCGATCGCTGCGGATTGGGGCGCGACCGGGCGTTCGCCGCAGGGGTCGGGCAAGGTGGCCGACGAGGCGTTGGATCTGATCGCGGCGCTGTGGAGCCAGGAGAAGGTGACCTACCAAGGCCAGCACTTCCAATACACTGACGCCACCATCGCTCCGCGCCCGGTCAACAAGAACATTCCGCTGTGGATTGGCGGCTCGTCCAAGGTCGCGATCCGGCGGACGGCGCGAATTGGCACCGGCTGGCAAGCAGGTGCGGAGAGCCCGGACGAGGCTGCCAAAGTGGTGGCTGCGATCAAGGTCGCAACGGCTGAAGCAGGTCGCTCTATCGACGAGGATCACTACGGCGCCGGCTTTTATTTCCGCTTTGGCGGCTGGGATGACGGGCCGCTGCCCTTCCTGGTCAAGAACATCCAGAAGCGCACTGGCCGCGACCCGAAATACGCCTTTGCAGTGGGCACAGGCCCTGACATCTGCGCCCGGATTGAAGAATACGCCGCCGCCGGCATTTCCAAGTTTGTACTGCGGCCAACCGGTTCTAACGATGCAGAGCTGATGGACCAAACCCAACGGCTGATTGAAGAGGTGATACCGGCGTTCGAGGGGCGGTAGGGTCCTCTCTTTGACCCTATGGTCATGCGGGGCGCAATCCAGGCTTGATAGTCTAGGGTCGTTACGCTGGCACCGGTGCTTCGGCCCGGATTAAACCTTCGGCCTTAAGCTCCACCCAAAGTGCATCGGGGATGTCGTGGCGCATCCAGGCGAGGTTTGTGCGCACCTGCTCCGGCGCAACAGGGCCTGGAATTACGGAGGCTACGCTCTTGTGGCCAAACGGGAATTGCAGAGCGGCGGCGGGGAGTGGCACGTTGTGGCGCTCGCACACGGTCTGGATGCTGGCGGCTTTCGCCATCACGTTATCTCTTGCAGGTCGGTAGCCGTAGGTCGCGCCCGGTTGTGGCCCGACGGCCAGAATGCCCGAGGCGAACGGCGCGCCGATGACTACGGAGACGCCACGCTCCTGGCAGAGGGGTGGATTCCGGTGCGAAGTGCAACGGTTTCAAGCAAACCTGATTTGAACGTCTTTTCCAAACTCGGCAAGCATGGCTTCGATGGGTGTTTTGAAGGCTAGGCATTTTCGAGGAGTTGAGTTGAGGGTCATAGCGATCTCCTGAATGTCTTTATCGCTGAGCTCGTCGAGGTCAGTGGACCTGGGCAACCATCGCCTGATCCGTCCGTTGGTATTCTCGACACCACCCTTCTGCCAGGACGCATAGGCGTCACAG
>CALKDI010000052.1 GCA_938084065.1 uncultured Alphaproteobacteria bacterium | reverse complement strand
CCATGTATAGTGCCCGCATCCAACGTCGTGCCGCTCGCGCCGCCGAAGTATAAGCGCTCAACACAGGAGCCAACGCTCATGAATGACCTCGCTTCCACATTCAGCCTCGATTATTCCCGGGACGGGTTCGTGTATCCGGTCGATATCCTCACGCCAGCCGAAGCCAAAGTCCTTCGCGATGATCTGGAGGCGGGTGAGGCGGCATTGGCCGATGATCCGGCAAAACGCGCGCTGCTGCGTGGATATCCGGCCCGGCTGCTGCCCAGCTATTACGACCTTGTGAACCATCCGAAGATGATCGCGGCAGCCAAGGCCGTATTGGGTCCGGATGTGATGGTCTGGGGGTCGGGCCACTTCATCAAAGAGGCCAACACCACCAGCTATGTCAGTTGGCACCAGGATCTGACCTATTGGGGTCTGGACAAAGCGGAGGAGGTAACCCTCTGGGTAGCACTGTCTCCCGCGACGGTGGCGAGCGGCTGCATGCGCTTTATCCCCGGCACCCATCGTGAGCAGATCGTGCCGCACACCGACAAATTCGCTGACGATAATCTTCTGACCCGCGGCCAGGAATTAGCGGTTGAGGTGAATGAGGCGGATGCGGTCGACGTCGTGTTGCAGCCGGGTCAGGCCTCTGTCCACCACGGCCATTTGTTCCATGCCTCCGGCCCGAACACCACGAATGACCGCCGCATCGGTGCCGCCATCCGCTATATCGTGCCCAGCATGAAGGCGCGCTCTGGCCCGGAAACTGAAATGTTCCTGGTGGCTGGCGAGGACCGCTATGGCCACTTCACCCTGGTCGATGGTCCGAAAGAGCGGATGGCCGAGGCCGATTTCGCCCGGGTCGCTGCTGACAACGAACGGCGCAGTGCGATCCTGTTTGATGGCGCAGAGCAGGTTCGCGCCCCTAGGCAGTAGACTATGAAATTCGCCGCCATCGCCGATATCCACGGCAATTGTCTGGCGCTGGAGGCGGTTCTGGCCGACATCGCGGCGTTGGGGATCACCGATATCGTCAATCTGGGCGACCATGTCAGCGGGCCACTGGAGGCGAGGCGAACCGCTGACCTGTTGATGGCGCGCGATTTCGTGTCGATCCGAGGGGATCAGGACCGGCGTTTGGTCGAGCTGGCGGCAAAGGGGCCGGATGCATCACGCCGGATGGATTTCCTTGAGCTTGAGCCCCATCACTTCGAATGGATGGCCAGCCACAAGCCGACTTTGCTCTATCGTGACGAGGTGTTCCTCTGCCATGGCACACCACGGGACGATGCCGCGTACTGGCTGGATGCTGTCAGTAACAGCGGAATTGTCAGCCTGGCGCCGATCGAGGCGATTGAGGCGGAGGCTGTGGGCGTGGAGGCGTCATTGATGCTGTGCGCCCACAGTCATCTCCCAAGGGTCGTGCGGTTGCGGGATGGACGCATGGTGGTCAACCCTGGCAGTGTTGGTCTGCCCGGTTACGAATATGCCAATCCCGTGCCGCACGTCGTCGAAGCCGGCACGCCGGACGCCAGCTATGCCGTTTGCGAGCGCAGCCACGCCGGTTGGTTCATCGCGATTCGCCATGTGCCCTACGACAATCAGGCTATGGCGGCTATGGCGACGCGGAACGGCATGCCGGCCTGGGGCAGCGCCCTGGCCACCGGTTGGATTCGCTAGAGCATCTTCCGATCAAATTGAATCGATATCGCGATCAATTTGTCGGAATAAGATGCTCTAACTATTAGATTTATACCGCCGCTACAAGGTTTCCACCTTCCAACGCCCCTTCATCCCGAGTAGCCCGCATCGCGGGCGTATCGAGGGACGCAACCGCCCGCCTCTCAATACGGGCCTTTGGCCCTACTCGAGGTGAAGGGAGGGGGGAGGCGGGTGTAACTGCCTTTGGAATAATATCAATGGCAGCGGTTCCTGACTCACCGACCACCTCAGGCTGAAGGAAACTTGACGACAGGTCGATAATTCCCGCCTTTGGTCTTACTCCGCCGCTGCCTGTGTCTTCCACTCACCGAGCTTTGGCATGGGCAGGCCCAGCGTCTCGCGCAGGGTCGTGCCTGGGTATTCCTTGCGATAGATGCCGCGCTTCTGGAGTTCTGGCACCACGTGCTTGACGAAATCCTCGAACGAGCCGGGCAGCCAGGTTGGTGCAACCACGAACCCGTCGCACGCAGGCTCGTGGAAATATTCTTCCATCATGTCGGCGATTTCTTTGCCGGTGCCGACCCAAGGGTCGTCCATCCGGCCACGTCCAGTGACCTCCATGAAGTCGCGGGGTGTCGGGTTTTTGATACCCGCCACCTGGGTCACGCGATCACGCATCGCCTGCATTCCGGTAATGCCTTCCAACTCCTCGTCCGAGAACGGTTCGTCGATGCCCTTCTTCGCGAAGTCGTAGTTCAACGCTTCGGACAGCAGCGATAGCTGGTCCACCTCGTTCGGCAAGGTCTTGTAGAACGCAGCCTTGTCTTCTGCTTCCATCCGCGTTTCCGCGGTCATCGGATAGAAGATGTTGCAGAGCTTGAAATGGTCAGGATTGCGACCATTGGCGGCGCAATCGGCTTTCATCTGGGCATAGCCGGCTTTTGCCCGCTCCAGATTGTGCCAAGCTGTGAAGATCACCTCGCCCCAGCGCGAACCAAACTTCATGCCCCGGCCAGACGCACCAGCCTGGATCAGCACGGGATTGCCCTGCGGCGAGCGTGGCACGGTGAACGGTCCGCGGCTTTTGTAATATTGGCCCTCATAGTCCAGACGACGGATCTTGTCAGGGTCGGCGAACTTCATGTTCTCCTTGTCATAGAGAACCGCGTCATCATCCCACGAATCCCAGTGGCCGCGAACGATCTCCATGAATTCATCGGCGCGGTCATAGCGATAGTCGTGCGCCAGAACCCCGTCCCAGCCCCAGTTCTTTGCCTCATTGTCATTGACGCTGGTGACGATGTTCCAGGCAGCCCGGCCATGGGTCATCAGGTCGACAGTCTGAAACAGGCGGGCGACCTGGAAGGGGTTGAAATAGGTGGTGGACATGGTCGCACCCAGGCCCAAATGCTTGGTCGCCAGTGCCATCACGGTCATGCAGGTGACCGGGTCCATCTTCACGCAACGAATGCCGTTCTCGACTGTATGCGCATGGTCACCCATGTACATGTCCGGCATAGCAAGCCGGTCGTCGAAAAAGCCCATATCGAACTTGCCCTCTTCGAGGACTCGGCCGATGTGTTGGTAGTATTCCGGCGAATAGCTGTTGGTCCACGCATCTGGATGACGCCAGGCGGCGGGAATGGTGGTGCAGTTTTGGGCCTGCAGAAAGGCCACCAATGAGATTTGGCGCATGGGTGTATCTGTCCCTGATTGATCGCTGTGGTAGGCAATTGCTGTGACTCTACCGCTTTGCGCAGGAAGGGCAAAGCAAAAGCGCCGAGCTAAGGGGAGGGGAGGGACAATCATAGATTTGACGGATGATTGTCGGGCGTGACTCGCCCGCAAATTCGAGGCACCATGTCAGCCAGCAACGACAATATTTGGCTCAATTCAGCTTAAGGAAACGCCCATGCCCCGCGCGCCCTCCACCCAAGGTGTTGAGATTGAATACGTAACCTTTGGCCCAGACGACGGCCCGGCGCTGCTGCTGGTCGGTGGCCTGGGCGTGCAAATCCCGTCCTGGTCCGAGCGACTGATCCAAGAATTGGCGGGTCGTGGCTTCCGCGTTATCGCCTATGACAACCGCGATTGCGGCCTCTCCACCTATTTCGATAGCTGGGGCCGCGCAGACATCGGTGTTGCCTTTAAACAAGCCCGCGCTAAGGAGGAGGTGAAAGCCCCCTACAAGCTTGAAGACATGGCCGACGATGGCGCTGCCGTGCTGGACCACCTCGGCATCAAAGAGGCCCACATTGTCGGCTCGTCGAACGGCGGCGCTATCGCCCAAATTTTCGCCTATCGCCACCGAGAGAAGACCGCGACCCTGGTCTCGATCATGGCGACCAGCGGACGTCGTGGCTTGCCGCGCCCCAGCGAAAAAGCCAACGAGTGGCTCGGCCGCCCGAAAAACCCCTCCGGCACGCGCGACGGTGCGATCCAGGAGGCGTTGGACGGCAACGACATTCTCGGCTCACCGGGTTATCCCCGCAATGACGAGACGCTGAAGGCCAAAGCCGGCATGCTCTATGACCGCGCGTTCTATCCAGACGGCGCGTCCCGCCACCTGTTGGCCTCCATCGCTAGTGCTGATGGCCGCGTGCCGCATCTGGCCAGCATCACCGCGCCAACGCTGGTAATCCACGGCAAGGACGATCCGCTAGTGCCCGTCGCTTCAGGCCAAGATCTGGCCGACACCGTAGAGGGTGCCGACATTCTGGTGATCGCCGGCATGGGCCATGAATACCCGGACGCGGTTTGCGGCCGCGTTGCCAGCGCCATCGCCTCCAACGCCGCCCGCGTGGGGTGAGCGCGCCAGCATGAGCCAGGTCGGAATAAGCGAAGACCGGGCAGAGCGCGTAATGGTAGCTGTCTCGGTCGTCTGTTTTTGGGCGACCGTCCTGCTGCTGCCAGTGTTGCTGATGTGGCTATGGGGCAGTTTGGCGCCCTCACCGGATGGCAGTGCCAAAGATCCCATGCTCCTGGTGACCCTGGTCGCGGTCCCGCTCGCCCCCTGTTTCGCCATGATCCCTGTCGGCCTCTGGCATATTCGCAAGTTTGTTGATGTCCACCGCGAGTTCGCCGGGATTGATCTGCTAGCGCTGCTATCTGTGCTGTGTATCCTAACCCTCTTCACCGCGGTCGCCGATATTTCCGCGGGAGACGCCATGCCGTTTCTTGCCAAAGATTGATGCCCACCGCGAGCAATACGAAAGGTTCCCCATGACCCAACTCCCCGACACCGGCTGGGTCGCCGTCGTCAAACGTGACTGCCCGACCTGCGAGCTGACGGAGTCCGTGCTGGCCACGCTGGCGCAGGCCACCAGCCTTACCGTCTACACCCAGGACGACCCAACCTTCCCTGAGTCCGTGCCGCACGACTATGACGGATCCCTTGATGTCAGCCACGGGCTGAAGATCGAGGTGGTTCCCACCCTGCTGCGCCGCGAGAACGGCCAAGAGGTTGCGCGCACCTACGGCTGGGACAAGGCGGAGTGGCAAAAGCTCACCGGCCTGGCCACCCTGGGCGCAGACCTGCCTGACCTCCGCCCCGGCTGCGGCGCCAAAAATATCGAGCCCGGCGTTATCGAGGACCTGCTGGTTCGCCACGGCGAGACTGGCCTACAAGCCCGCAAGGTCGAGATCGGCTCGGGCGAGGATGAGATCGAAGCCATGTTCGATCGCGGCTGGTCCGATGGCCTGCCCGTCGTACCGCCGACTGAGGCGCGCGTCCTCCGCATGTTGTCTGGCACCGCGCGTGATCCGCAAGAGGTGATCGGTAAGGTTCCCTCCGACCTCGCCGATTGCACGGTGGAGAAGGTGGCGATTAACGCCGTCATGGCCGGGTGCAAGCCAGAATACCTGCCGGTGGTCCTCGCTGCAGTTGAGGCCGTATTGGAAGAGCCCTTTGCTATGCACGGCGTGCTGGCGACCACGATGTATGTCAGCCCGGTGGTTGTGGTGAACGGCCCGATCCGCCGGCATATCGGCATGAACATGAAGGGCAATGCGCTAGGCCAAGGCTTCCGTGCCAACAACACTATCGGTAGAGCGCTGCAACTGGTGATCCGCAATGTCGGCGGCGGGCGTCCGCAAGAGGTGGACCGCGCCACCCTCGGCAACCCGGGCAAGCTCTCCTATTGCATTGCCGAGGATGAGGAGGGTTCGTGCTGGGAGTCACTCGCCACCGAACGCGGCGTCCCGGAAGGCAAGAGCGCCGTCACGGTATTCGCCGGCTATGGCTTGCAAGGCGTTGTTGACCAGAAAAGCCGCACGCCGGAAAGCCTGGCCCAATCCTTTGCCGAGAGCCTGAAGGCATTGCAGCACACCAAGCTCTATCCGGGCGCTGATGCCATTGTCGTCGTCTGTCCGGAGCACGAACGCACGTTCCGCGAGGCTGGTTGGAGCAAGGCCAAGTTGTACGAAGAACTGCACGCCCGCACCCAACGCCTGGCCGACGAGATCCGCCCCGGCACTGGGGGTATTGCGGAGGGGACAACCGCCTTCGCCGATGGTACAATGGCCAAGAAATTCCGCGATGGCGGCATCATGATTGTCCGTGCCGGCGGCGGCGCTGGCATGTTTTCCGGCATCATCGGCGGTTGGTCCGCCAGCGGCGAAAAAGGATCTTCGCCGGTCACCCGCGAAATCCGTCTCTAGGCGGGTTTCCATTTAACCAAGGAGGTGAACCTCGTGACAACCATTCTCGATCCCACCGCCGAACGCTCGATCGCGGCTCGTCCGCGCCTCGCGCGTCCGGAGAGCCTGGACGGGCTCAAAGTGGGCCTGCTCGACATCGCCAAGTCGAAGGGGGACATCTTCCTCGACCGGCTGGAGCAGCGCCTGAGCGAACGTGGCCTTGAGGTCATTCGCTATGCCAAACCAACCAACACTCGGCCCGCGCCGACGCCGCTCTATCAGCAAATCGCTGACGAAGTCGACGTCGTCATCGAAGCCCTTAGCGATTGAGGCTCCTGCACTTCGTGCTGTACGCATGACATGGCAGACCTCGAAAGCCGCGGCATCCCTGTTGTCGGTATCGCCACGACTGAGTTCATCCAGGCGATGGAAGCCCAGGCACGCGCGTTGGGTACAGACCCGGCCTATGTGTTCGTGCCTCACCCCATCCAAGACCGCACAAACGCAGAGCTACACGCTCTAGCGGATGAGTATCTGGATGAGATGTTAAGCGGGTTGGTGAGCAACCAAGCCATCGCAGCAGAGTAGAGTTCCGTCGGAGCATCCCCGGAAGCCATTCAACGGCTTTCCGGGGTCTCTGCGGGAGTTGGGCTCTAAACGGAAGGCTGACTCTTAAACTCATGGTTAAGGCTGAGGCGTTACCCGGTCGGCGCCAGTTTCAGCAGATCAACCCCAACGTCGGCGACCTGTGCGGGCGTCGGGCTGCCTCCCGCCTCCAGCCAGCGTTTTCCGGCCATGTAGGCGCGCGGATCGTTCATTGAGTCGACCGCCAACATCCGGTCCTCATCATCCCAATACCAGACCGACTGCGAGCCAGGCTTTGCGCCGGCCCGCACAGACGTCCGTACATAGCCACGATTGAGGCCTGCAATCTGCAGTTTGCATTTGTACTGATCACTCCAGAACCACGGCACTGGTGAGTAAAGCGCGTCGCTGCCCAGCATAGTTGCGGCGACTGCCTCCGCTTGATCGATGGCGTTTTGTACCGATTCTAACCGTGTCGGTTCACCCAGATAGGGGAACACCGCGCAATCGCCCGCGGAGAAAATCGCAGGGTCTGAAATACTGCGGCCCTGGGCATCGACCTCAATTCCATTGACCGCGGCCAGCCCGGCCTCCACAGCGAGATGGCTGTTCGGCGCAATCCCGATGCCGACGAGCACGAAATCCACCGGCACTGTTTCGCCGCTAGCCAGTTCCGCCGCCACCACCCGGCCATTTTCGCCGACCAAGCGGGAAAGCCCGGTGCTTTCGCGGATCAACACGCCATTCTCGGTGTGGAGGGCTCGGAAATAGTCACTGGTTGGCTCTGCTGCGACCCGTTGCAGGATGCGCTCGGCCATCTCCACCAGTGTCACTTGCAAACCGGACGTCGCTGCAACCGCCGCAGCCTCTAGCCCGATATAGCCGCCGCCAATAACCAGCACGCGCCGCCCTGGAACGAATTCAGCTCGCATCGCATCCACATCAGCAATAGAGCGCAGGGTATAGACACCCTCCAAGTCTCCACCAATCGCAGCAGGCAAAGTCCGCGGGGTGGCGCCAGTGGTCAGGGCCAATTGGTCATAGGGCAAGCGTTCGCCGCCCGTTAGCACGACCTGGCGGGCCTCTCGATCAATGGCTTGCACAGCGGTGTCGGTGCGCAGGTCGATTTTCCGCTCGCTATAGAACTCGGCTCGGCGCAAGTATAGCCGCGCTTCCTCCATCTCGCCCAACAGGAATTTTTTGGATAGCGGCGGGCGTTGGTAGGGCGGCACCGGCTCATCGCCCACCAGTGTCAGGCTGCCGTCAAAACCCAGGTCCCGCAGCTTGGCGACAAGGGAGGCACCAGCCTGGCCGGCACCGATCACCACTATCCGCTCTGACATCCTAGGCAAAACCTCACGTTACCATACATTGGCGCGGAGTTTAGTCTCCCGAAGCCACCCCGGGTAGAGGCGTTGGTGCGCTCAACGCCCCAACAGGCTCACAAATCGCTCGTGCCCGTGTTTCGAATGCCCCGACCATCCGCCGGACGGCTTCGTTAAACACCACTCCAGCCAGCCGCTGGAACAGCCGGGATTTGAACTCGAAGTCGATATAGAAATCCAGGACGCAGCCGCCCTCTGCCGGCTCAAACACCCAATGGTTGTTGAGATAGCGCAGCGGACCGCTGGTATATTCCACGTCAACGCGGGTCTCTGGGGTCAGCGTCACCCGGCTGGTGAAGCGCTCTCGAATCATCTTGAAGCCAATGACCAGATCCGCGGTGATCACATTGTCCTTGCGGCCGGTGATCCGACAGGCCGTGCACCAGGGCAAGAACTCAGGATAGCGCTGCATGTCAGCCACCATCGCATAGAGCTTTTCCGGCGGATACGGCAGAAACTTGCGTTCAGCGTGAGTGGGCAAATTGAGCCTCTTAAGCCTTCGAGGCAGCGAGTTTGGCGTCGCGGGCGGCGCGCAGAGCCTCGAAATCGCTATCGGCGTGGTAGCTGGAGCGGGTCAGCGGGCTGGAAGACACCAGCAAAAATCCCTTGCCCCGCGCCATCCGCGCGTAGGCCTCAAACTCATCCGGTGTGATGTAAGCGTCGACGCGGTGGTGTTTTGGCGAAGGTTGCAGGTATTGGCCGATGGTCAGGAAATCTACGTCTGCAGCCCGCAGATCGTCCATGACCTGAGCCACCTGCTGCTTGGTTTCGCCCAGGCCGACCATGATGCCGGACTTAGTGAATATCCCCGGATTGCGCTCCTTGACCTGATCCAACAGCTTCAGCGAGCCATAATATTTCGCACCGGGCCGCACCTCGGGATAGAGGCCGGGCACGGTCTCCAGATTGTGGTTGAACACATCCGGCGGGTTGCGCAGCACTATGGCGAGCGCATCCTTCTTGCCCTGAAAATCCGGCGTCAGGATCTCAATGGTCGTATCCGGGCAGAGCGCACGGATGTGCTTGATCGTACGGCCAAAGTGCGTGGCGCCGCCGTCCGGCAGGTCATCCCGGTCAACACTGGTGATTACCACGTGACGCAATCCCAACTCCGCCACAGCCTCGCCAACCCGTTCCGGCTCGTGTGGGTCGAGGGCAGGGGGCTTGCCGGTGGCAATATTGCAGAATGTGCAGGCGCGGGTGCAGATCGAGCCCAGGATCATCATCGTCGCGTGGCGCTGCTGCCAGCACTCGCCGATGTTCGGGCAGCCAGCCTCCTCGCACACGGTGGCGACGCGCTTTTCCTGCACGATGCGCTTGGTCTCGTTATAGACCTTGCCTACCGGCGCTTTAACGCGAATCCAGGCAGGCTTGCGGCCTGACACCTGATCCGGCCGATGCGCCTTTTCCGGATGCCGCTCGGCCTTGTCGGCAGGCCCATGTCGGGAGGCCTCTTGGGGTGGTGATATTGTGGTACTATCCATGATGTGCCTAGAAGTGGAGCGTCTGGCCGTACGCGTCAAGCACCGCCTCGTGCATCATTTCGGACAAGGTCGGGTGCGGGAACACGGTGCCCATCAACTCCGCCTCGGTCGTCTCCATGGTTTTGGCGATGGTGTAGCCCTGGATTAGCTCTGTGACTTCAGAGCCGACCATGTGTGCGCCCAGCAGTTCACCGGTTTTCGCGTCGAACACCGTCTTGATCAGGCCCTCGGCCTCACCCATCGCGATGGCCTTGCCGTTGCCCATGAAGGGGAACCGGCCAACCTTAACCTCAAAGCCCTGTTCCTTGGCCTTTGTCTCGGTCAGGCCGACGCTGGCGACCTGCGGGCGGCAATAGGTGCAGCCCGGAATGTTCAGCGTATTCATCGGGTGAGGATGGCCTTTGCCGGCAATCTTCTCGACACACATGACGGCTTCATGCATGGCCTTGTGGGCGAGCCAGGGCGGGCCGGCGACGTCGCCGATCGCGTAGACCCCGGGCTCTCCGGTTTGGCACCATTCGTCGATGACGATGTGCCCGCGGTCGACTGTCACTTTGGTGTTATCGAGGCCGATATCCTCGACATTGCCGGTGATGCCGACCGCCATGATGACCTTGTCGACGGCCAAGGTCTCGGAGTCTTTGTCCGATTCGATCGTGGCAGAGACGCCTTTGCCGGACTTGTCCAGGCTTGCGACTTTCGCGCTGGTGATAATCTTAATCCCGCGCTTCTCGAACGCCTTGTGGACGAATTTGGCGATCTCCTCGTCCTCCACCGGCAAGATACGATCGACCACCTCAACGACCGTCACCTCAGCGCCCATGTCGGCGTAAAAGCTGGCGAACTCCATACCAATCGCGCCAGAGCCAACCACCAACAGCGAAACTGGAATGCTGTCGGGCACCATGGCCTCCTTGTAGGACCAAATCTTGTCACCATCGGCTTCCAGCCCCGGCAATTCCCGAGCCCGCGCGCCGGTGGCCAGGATGATGTGCGGCGCAGCTAGCGTTTCATCGCCCCCCTTGGTGAGGGTAACCGACACCTTGCCATTGCCCATCAGCTTGGCCGCGCCATCGATGACGGTAACCTTGTTCTTTTTCAGCAAATGCGCCACGCCGGAGGACAATTGCTTCGACACATTCCGCGAGCGTTTCACCACCTTAGCAGCGTCAAATGCGATGTTGTCGGCAGAGAGCCCATACTCGTCCAGGTGATGTAGCAGGTGGTACACCTCCGCTGACCGCAGCAGAGCCTTGGTCGGGATACAGCCCCAATTTAGGCAAATACCACCCAGATGCTCACGCTCAACGCAGGCGGTTTTGATGCCCAACTGCGCAGCCCGAATGGCGGCAACATAGCCGCCAGGGCCGCCGCCGATCACGATCAGGTCAAAGGTTTGCTCGCTCATAAGGTCGGGGCTCCGTGCCGTTCGAATTCCGGAACTGCCACTATAGCGCCTGGTTATGGCTCAAGTCTTTAGGGCTTTGGAGGAAAGTTCTAGGGCTGCCAACGAAACCGCGGAGTTTCCCATTACCCCGGTTGCAAGCCACCAGGGAAGTGGGGTGCGACGCGTTCTACAAACAGGTCGAGTGAGCGCCTTGCTGCCGCCGCCGGCAGATTCCCATAGGCAAAGCGGCAGAGCAGATAGTTGGCCGTAGCTTCGCCGATCTGTGTTGCCAACGTTTCCGCAACATGCTCCGGCGTGCCTGCAATAGCAAAACCGCGCTGCTGGGCGTCTTCGAAATCTTTGGGAAAGCGGATCGGGTCAGCACCGTTGTCACGCCACAGCTTGGCAAGGCTAGCGCGCCATTGGCCATAGGCAGGAGCAGCCAGCCGTTCCGCCTCCGCCTGATCGTCGGCGATGACGAGGTGGCGCGAGAGACCCATCCACGCATCCGACCGACCGCCGGCCTCGCGGTAGGCGTCGAACACCGCCTTGGCCTCCGCCGTGCCGCCATTGCCGACAATGTTCATGCCGCGGGCCGCAGTCCAGGCGCCGTGGTCAGGCCGGCCAACACCATACCAGAGCGGCGGGGTGGGTTTCTGGATCGGTGGGATCTCCATCGGCACGTTGCGATAGGTCCAGAACTTGCCTTCATAGGTGAGCCGTTCGCTGGTGAGGCCGGCCTTGATAATCTCCAGCGCCTCCTCGAACATGGGTGGTGTATCCAGGTGCGTGAGGCCATAGAACGCCGTCTCGAACGCAACAATGCCCCGCCCAACCCCGATTTCCAGCCGTCCGCCGCTCATCTGGTCCAGCATGCCGATCTCCTGGATCAGACGCAGCGGCTGATAGAGCGGCAGCGTGTAGACCAGCGGCCCAAACCTTAACTTCTTCGTCCGTGCCGCCACCGCCGCCAAAAACACGCTGGGGGAGGGGGCCAACCCCAGCGGCGAGCCATGGTGCTCCGCCAGATGGAAGGCATAGAAGCCCGCCTGATCATAGCCTTCGACCAGGCTCAGCCGTTCCTCATAATCGGAGGTCATGGACCGGCCGCTCTTGTCCAGATGGTCGAACGCTCCAAAGCGAACAGGGACAGCAGACATCAAACTATTTCCTCACCAATACAGTTGGTTAATTCGCAGTATTTGCAGATTGGATCGCTTGCCAAACCCGCTCCGGAGTCGCCGGCATCTCGATATGCCGGACCCCATAGTCTGAGAGCGCATCGACAATGGCATTGATCACCAACCCTAGCGCTGGCGTCGTGCCGCCTTCGCCGCCGGGGCGAATGCCGTGGGGGTGCGAACTTGCCGGGATCTCAATCAGATGCGTTTGGATGGGTGGCGTGTTGTCGGCACGCGGCATGGCGTAATCCATGAATGATCCAGCCAACAGCTGCCCACTCTCCGGATCATAGTGGCAGGCCTCCAGCAACGCCTGGCCCAGGCCCTGTGCTACGGCACCTTGCGCTTGGCCATGTAGCACCATCGGGTTGACTGCCAGCCCGACGTCATCCACCCCGGTCCACGAGACAATCTGCGTAAATCCGGTTTCTGGATCGACCTCTACCTCACAAATATGCGTGCCATATGGGAACCCGCCGACGCGGTTCGTGATATCGCCCACACCCTCCAACAGCCCGCGCAAATCCTCCGGCAGGCTGTTGAGGGTCTCAGCCGCAGCCGCGGTCT
>CALKDI010000051.1 GCA_938084065.1 uncultured Alphaproteobacteria bacterium | reverse complement strand
GCCGCCAGCGTCGCCTCCGCCCATGGTGATAAGGATATCGTCTGGTTGCAGGCCGCGGTGAATGAAGCCCTCCTCAACCAGCGCGTGCGCTTTGTCGTTGTGTTGCTTCGCGTACTCACTGTCGCGGTACTTGCCGACGCTCTGCAAGCCCTCGACCGAGCGTTTGGCCGTCGCGAACAGGAACTCCTGCGCATCTTGTCGGCTCCAACCGGCGCCGGCAATGATGCCCATATGCTCCGGTGAGAGGATCACCACGCTTTGGCCAAGCGTGATGCAGCCATAGTTCGCCATGCTGTCGGCGACAGAGCCCAGCACATGCTCCGGCGTGCTGCCGCCGTGGTTCTCGACATTGAAGAAACCGCCGCCGGCAAAGCACGTGACACTGCTGACACCCTCCGGGTAGTCCTGGGTCTCGACCAGCAAGGGCCAGGGATTGCCGCGCGCGCGCTCTGCAATACAGAGCGAGTATTTGCCGGGATTGCCCTGGGTGGACTTGTCGGAAATGCCGGGGATCATCTGGAAGACATTGCGCAGGATCAGCCTTGTAGCGCGCCCGATGGTGGCGTTCGCGCGATTGCCAGGGCCAAACAGGTTCACGTCCGCGTTCATGCCGATATCATCGGCGCACTGCCCGCTGACGATCAACAGAGGCGCTGAGCCTCCGGTGCTGGCGGTGGAGCCATGGAAGTTGAACCCTGGCTCGTTCATCGCCTCAAACGCCGCGACCACGACGGGGAAATACTCTGGCAGGCAGCCCGCCATAACGGCATTAACCGCCGCAGCATGGACCGAGAGTTCCAGGGTCGTCGCCGGATGGGTGCAGATAATGGTTTCGGCAGGGCGGCCCTCAAAGGCCAGCATGCCCTCAACCCGGTCCGGCGTTGGCGGGATCACAGGCAGGCCATCGGTCCAGCCTTGCGCATAGCAATAGTCAATGGCGGCGAGCAGATCGTCTGGCACCTCATGGATGCGGGCGGTGTCGAGTGGCATGGCGGAACCTCCGATGGCAAATCTTTGCGCCAGCCTACTCTGCCTCGCGCGCGTCGGCCATGGCTTCGAGGGTCGGAAAATGAAAATCAGGCGTCACAGGAGCCTCCGGCGGCATCGTCGCGCCCCAGCCGTCAGTATCCACACGCCGGTCAATCCAGGAGCAGATCAGGCCGTGAGCCTTCGCCTGCACGTGGTCGTGAAACAGAGATTGAGCGGTGTGCAGAATTTTTTCTGCCAGAATGCCAGCAGCGGCCTCTTTCTCAAGCATGTATTTGAAATTGGCCGGGTTCGGCTTGTAGGAGCCGACGTCCTGTGCGGTGTAAACCGCGTCGAACTCCACACCTAGTTTGGCGTTGGAGTGGGCAAAGCTGGTGCGATCCACGTTCGAGAGAATCACCAACCGATAGTGCTGTTTCAGCCGAACCAGCGCCTCTGCCGCATCTGGGAAGGCCGGCCAATTCTTGACTGAGTCGCCGAATTCGGCCGCGTCCGCCTCAGTCGCTGTCAGGCCCCAAGCCTTGGCCATGCGATGCAATGTGTGGGCCAGCAGTTCTGGATACAGCATGCCGGGCGTTTCACGCTGCTGGGTGGATTCGCTGTTGGCGAAGTTCTCCAGGATTTGGTCTGCTGACTTCTGAACGCCTTTGCTAGCCAGCCATGGTTGGGTTGCCGCAACTATCCCGCCTTCCCAATCGATAAGTGTCCCATAACAATCGAACGTCAGGGTGGAGAACTCGGATAGTTTCATCTGGCAACGCTCCTAATGCTTAGTTGAACCCAGCAATTGCACCAAAACGCGGCTGAGCCGCAATACGCGAGACCGCTCAGAGACTTTTGGCCACGATAACAAGTTTGCGCTACTGTGCTGCTCGCGGAGCATGAGCCCGCGGATTCCGTTCGTGGTCGCAATCCTCTGAATAACATGCAAGGGGTCAATTAGTGCGGAAGTTTATCGTTGTTTTATCTGGTATTTTGTTACTGTTTGCGATGCCTGCGAATGCTGCCGATTTCAACTGTGCAGCTGATATACCAAAACATGAATATACGCCTCAAGAACAAAAGCTCGTCGACCAATACTGGAGCGAGGTTCTGATCTATCTTGATGCATATCTGACCGTGCTGGAGAAGCCGTCCGGTCAGTGCCGTGACTCAGCGGAAGCGACGATACAAACCTTTCAACCCTCCACAGGAAAACCGCAAAGCCGATGCATTTTGCGATACCGCGATGTGGAACTGGTCGCCAAGCACCTGAAAGCAGTTTTGGATAACCCAGAAGGCGCAAAGGCGTGTTTCGATCCGCAAAAATCCCAGACTAAAGACGGGCTCTACACACCCAGCGTTAAGGTTCAGCAGCTATCGCAAGTTTCGGAGTGGCTTGACCGACCCTTGTTGACAAAATTTTACAAAGACCTGGGCGGAGAGATTGGCGACGCCGGTGTTTTGTTGAATGACAACTTCATCGCAATCACCAAAAAAACCGAGACAGAACCGCATTGGCCGACCGACATCAGCATCAATGGATTAAAAACCCTCTGGTCTTCAGTTGGCTGGATTCCCATGTATTCCAAGCGCGAAGACGCCGTAAACAAACCCTTCCGTGGCGGATATCTGTACGCCGAAGTTATGGGGCCAGCGGGAGCTTTGCGGATCGACACGATTGACGGCGAGCTTGTGGGCGCGGAAATCGGACTAACCGTCCAATTGTTCAATACCGCCTACCCATTTCACCATCACAATCCGCAGGAAATCTACATCACACTGACAAAGCCCGCATGTGTCGATCAGAACAAATACGCCTTGATGCACTGGGATAACCCAGCCTTGGTTCAACAACGCGGAAAAGATGGGTGGAATGTCTTTATCGATGGTTCCGGCGATGAATGGAAAAAGTGGTTCATCGACCTTAACCCTACCACCGGCTGGTTGGCGTATATCGAGCGAAACGCCGTGCACGCCTTCTATTCCAAAGAAGACTGTAACCAGACCATCGAAAACTCAGGCCTGGTTACATCCTGGGCCAGAACAACGGCACGAACAGCGAATCAAGACACGGACGTCTGTCACGCGATGCAGCCAGGCACCAAGGCACTCGCGCCCTGGACACCCGTAGTTTGCCACGCGAAGGACTGGGCCCGATAGGCCCTACGGCCGTATTCCGAAGGTTTTTGGGCCAATCAATTGCTTCTGAGGTCCCTCAGACCATTCGACCCAATTGCAGAGATGACCACGGGTTTCTCGTGGGTCGATAAGCTCGTGCATGGCAAAGCTCTCCGCCCGCGCGGCAGGTGAGAGCTTGGCGGCCATTTCCGCCTCCAGCCGCGCGCGCTCTGCCACTGGGTCGTCTGCTGCTGCGATCTGACGGCGGAATGCAACGGCGACACCGCCTTCCAGCGGCAACGCGCCCATCTCGGCGCTTGGCCAGCCAAGAACGTAGGCGTTCGCGCCATAGTGCGCAGCACCAGCCACGCCATAATTCTTGCGCACAACCACCGTCGCCCACGGGTTCTCACACATAGCGGCAGCGAGCACGGCGCTGGTGCCATAGCGGATAGCACCAGCGGCCTCCGCGCCCGGCCCGATCATAAAACCTGGCTCGTCAACGAAGGTGACGACCGGCAGGTGAAAGGTCTCTGCAATTTCGATCAAACGACGGACCTTTTGCGCGGCCTCTGCCGTCATTGCACCAGCCAGATAGCGGCCATCGTTGGCGAACAGCGCCACGGGCCGGCCATTCAATCGCGCATAGCCGGTGATCAATGCGGAGCCATAGGCGCGGGCGAACTCGAAGAAGCTACCTTTATCCACGACCATGCCGATCAATTTGCGCATATCAAAGGCGTGGCGGCGGTTGGTCGGTACGATATCGAGCAGCGCATCCTCAGCCCGGTCCACGGGATCATCGCAGGACTGGACTGGCGGCAATTCCCAAACATTCTGCGGCATGTAACTGAGGAACCGCCGGATCATGTCGAGCGCCCCGGCCTCATCCTTGGCAACCGCATCGACGACACCGGACTTGGCGTGGACCTTGGGCCCGCCCAACTCCTCCTTGGTGATTGGTTTGCCAAGCGCGCGCTCCACCAGCGCCGGGCCGCCAATCATGATGCTGGAATTCTCCGCCATGACCGAGAAATGGCTGGCAACCAATCGCGAAGCCGGCAGGCCAGCCACCGCACCCAGACCAGCGGTCGCAACAGGGACTTCCGTCATCACCTTAGCAACAGACTGAAACCGCGGCCGGTCATAGACAGGCGAGCCAACCGGCCCCTTGCCGGTTGAACCGGTGACAGAGCCGCCGCCGCCCTCGTGGATCCGCACCAGTGGCACTTTGAACTGTAAGGCGAGTTCCTCAATATAAACGCTCTTGCGCAGGCCCGCCGCGTTCGGTGAGCCGCCGCGCACCGTGAAATCCTCGCCGCCGATAGCAACCAGGCGGCCATCAATTTTGCCCAGGCCAGCGATGTAATTGCCTGGCGTAAAGTCGGTCAGATTGCCCTGCTCGTCCCGTTCCGCCCCGCCAGCTCCCTTGCCATGCTCAGCGAACGAGCCTGGATCGGCCAGCGTCCCGATGCGCTCACGGATGGTCAGAAGCCCCTTGCCATGCTGGCGGGCAACGGCCTCGTCACCTCCTTGCTTTTCGGCCAGGGCGCGTTTGGCGTTGATGTCGTCGACTTGGCGTTGCCAGCTCATAGAGGCAGATCCTTGGATAGCGGTAAGACGCGTTGCCGGATGCTAAAGGCGCGGCGCGGCTGAGGCAAACCGCTTGATGGCCACTGCGCAGGTGACAAGAGCCGTCGTGTCACGCACATTCGCCTCGGTCAGAACGTCAAATGCGGATTACCGCCATGCCTTTTCTCGATACACCGAATGGCGCACTCTACTACATGGTCACCGACGCAGCTGCTCCCTGGCAAGCGACACACCGGGAGACGATTGTGTTTTGCCATGGCGTGGCTACCAATGCGGACATCTGGGCCGGGTGGTTGCCGGCTTTGGTGCAGCACTACCGCATCGTCCGATTTGATACCCGGGGCTTTGGGCGTTCGGCACTGCCGCCAAAGGGCTTTCAGTGGACATTAGAGGCATTGGGCGACGACATTCTGGCAATCGCCACCGAGGCTGGCGTTGACCGGTTCCATCTGGTCGGCGAAAGCGCGGGTGGCACGGCCTGCCTAGCACTAGCCGCACGCGAAGGCGGCAACGGCAGAGTGCGGAGCCTTACCATGCTCTCTACTGGGCATGTGGGCGGCTATATCAAGAATGTTGATCCGTGGCGGCCTCTGATTGAGGCCAAAGGCATGGAGGCATGGTCGGCACAGATGATGGACAACCGGTTTGCACCAGGCGCACTCTGCCAAGACCAATGGGATTGGTTCCACGACACCCAGTCCCGAACCGAACCGGAGTCACTGTTGGGCGCGGCGGAGATGCTGTTAGCGGCCGACCTTCGGCCCGTCCTGGACAATGTGATGATGCCAGCGCTGGTCTTGTCTGGTTCCGAATCTCCGTTTGTACCGATCCACGCGGCCCGTGATCTGACAGAGTTGCTGCCCAATGCACGAATGCGAACCTTTCCAGGTGTGCGGCATGGCCTGCCATTCAGTCATGCAGCAGCAGCCAGCCACATAGTGTCGGGCTTTTTGACCAGGATGCGTTCCTACTAGGCAGCAACAGCCCATAATTCACGCATTGCGCCTAATATTTAGGCATTTTACCCATGTTGCGTGAAGTATAGGCAACTTTTTCTTGAAGAGGCAAAAATTCGCGCGCAAACCTCTCGTTATGCCGAAATGTTATGCATGGAGCGCGCTTATGACTTTTCCCCTCGCCCGCCTAGGGCTGGTTGCATTGGCAACCATGTTGATGCCCCTACCGGCCTTGGCAGCCGACACCCTTAATTCTGGCGATACCGCCTGGATCATCGCGGCGACGGCCCTGGTGCTGTTCATGACGCTGCCCGGCCTGGCACTGTTCTATGCCGGCTTGGTGCGCAGCCAGGCGGTGCTCTCCGTCATTATGCAATGTGTTGGCATCGCGTGCTTGGCGACGATCCTGTGGTTGGTGGTTGGCTATAGCCTCGCATTCGGTGATAGCGTCGGCGGCTGGATCGGCAACCTGGACAAGGCGTTCTTCGCGGGCGTTACGCCAGACGTTCTTAGCGGCTCCATCCCAGAGATTGTGTTCGCAGTTTTCCAGATGACCTTCGCAATCATCACGCCGGCGCTGATCGTCGGTGCGTATGTGGAGCGCATCAAGTTCTCCTCCGTCCTGATTTTCAGCGGCGCGTGGCTGTTGCTGGTCTACGCACCGGTCTGCCATTGGGTCTGGGGCGGCGGTTGGCTGTCGGAGCTGGGCGTGATGGACTTTGCTGGCGGCATCGTCGTGCACGCTACGGCGGGTGTCTCTGCGCTGGTCATTGCCATGATGTTGGGCGAGCGCCGTGGCTTCCCTGACCAGGTGCGTCCGCCGCACAACCCGGGCATGACGGCGACCGGCGCGGCGATGCTGTGGGTCGGCTGGTATGGCTTTAACGGTGGCTCTCAGTTGGCGGCTGACGGCGGTGCGGGCATGGCGATTGCCGCGACGCACATTGCGGCAGCGACAGCCGGCATGGTCTGGATGATCATTGAGTGGGTGAAGTTCGGCAAGCCATCCCTGGTCGGTGCCGTAACCGGCGTGATTGCCGGCCTGGCAACTGTGACACCAGCCAGCGGCTTTGTCGGCCCGATGGGTGGCCTGATCCTGGGTGTCGCTGCGGCCGTCGTCTGCTTCTATGCGGTGCAGCTGATCAAGCACAAGATGAAGATCGACGACTCGCTGGACGTGTTCGCGGTTCACGGCGTCGGCGGCATTCTGGGCTCGCTGATGGTCTCGGCGCTGGCGTTGGCGGCATTTGGCGGCGGCGGACTGGCAGAAGGCCAGACGGTTGTCGGCCAGTTGGGCGTGCAGGCGTTGGGCGTTGGCGTCACGCTGGTCTGGTCTGCGGTGCTGACCGTTGTTATCTTGAAAATCACTGGCTTACTGACCGGCGGCCTGCGGGTTGATGAAGACCAGGAAATCGAAGGCCTCGACCTCGCCTCCCATGGCGAGCGTGGCTATGACCTTGGCCGATAGGAGGCTTGCATGAAACTCGTGATGGCGGTGATCAAACCGCACAAGCTCGACCCCGTGCGTGAGGCCCTGACCGAGATCGGCGTCACCGGCCTGACCGTTAGCGAAGTGAAAGGTTTCGGCCGGCAGAAAGGCCATACCGAGATCTATCGTGGCGCCGAATACACCGTCTCGTTCCTGCCCAAGGTCAAGATCGAACTGGTCGTCCCTGATGACCAGATCGAGCAAACCATGGAGGCGATCCGCCAGGCGGCGGAGACCGGCAAGATCGGCGACGGCAAGATCTTCATCATGGACGTGGAACGCTCCATGCGCATCCGTACCGGCGAGACTGGCGACGACGCACTGTAGTTTCGCTGTTCCTATTGATACTGATTTTTCACCCCGGATTGCTCAAACGCAACTCGGGGTGAATTTTTTTGCGGTTCGCTGTAAGACCTTGGCTACGTAAGACCTTGGCTACCGATTCCTCAGTGAGGCCCACATGACCGCCACCCATTCCTACCAAGACGACCCGCGCAACGCCGATATCCTCATCTGCGTGAATGGGGAGCACAAGCACCGCAACGAGGCTGTGGTCTCGGTGTTCGACTCCGGCTTCATCCTGGGCGATGGCGTGTGGGAGGGTATTCGCCTGCATGACGGCCACCTGGCCTTCCTCGGCCAGCATCTGGACCGCCTGTATGAGGGTGCCAAGGCGCTGGACATGGATATCGGCCTGACGCCAGCCGAACTCACCGCGCGGATCGAGGCGATTTGCAACGCCAACCGCATGCAGGGCGAGAGCGGCGTGCACATTCGGCTGATGGTGACCCGCGGCCTCAAGGCGACGCCCTACCAAGACCCTCGGGTGACGATCGGGCCTGCGACCATCGTCATCATCCCGGAATACAAAACTCCGAAACCAGAGACGGCCTATCAGCCGATCTCGCTGTTCACTGTGCACGTGCGTCGCGGGCCTGCGGATGTGCAAGATCCGAAGCTGAACAGCCATTCCAAGCTGAACTGCATCCTGGCCTGCATTCAAGCAGCCAAGGCCGGCGCGGACGAGGCGCTGATGCTGGACCCGCACGGCTTCGTCGCCACCTGCAACAGCGTGCACTTTTTCATCGTGAAGAAAGGCGAGGTTTGGACGTCCTCCGGCGATTACTGCCTGGGCGGTATCACCCGCGGCAACGTGCTGGACCTCTGCCACCGCAACGGCATCACCGCGCGCGAACGCAATTTTAGCCTGACCGATGTCTATTCCGCCGATGAAGCCTTCGTCACCGGCACGTTTGCCGGCGTGGCGCCGGTGGGTGTTATTGACGGCAGACAGATCGGCTCCGGCCAACGCGGCCCTATGGTCGAGCGGTTGCAGGGTCTGTATAAAGCGCTGCTCAACGAAGACCGCAGCCAGCGCTAGAGGCCCTATCCCATGACCCTAAAACCATGACCATAGATTTCGACGATTTCCTGAAGGTCGACATCCGCGTCGGCACCGTCGTTAATGCTGAGCCTTACCCGGAGGCGCGTAAACCGTCGATTAAGATGGAGATCGACTTTGGGCCAGAGATCGGCGTCAAGAAAAGCTCCGCCCAGATCACCGTGCACTATACGCCGGACGGTCTGGTGGGGAAGCAAGTGATCGCCGTCGTCAATTTCCCTCCCCGCCAAATCGGCAGATTCATGTCAGAGGTGCTGGTGCTAGGCATCCCGGATGCTGATGGCGCAGTCGTGCTGCTGAGCCCAGATTTGGCGGTGCCAGAAGGCGGGCGGATGCATTGAAAACTAGGTCCATAGCAGCCTGTTAACAACAACGGTTACGCCCTGATTTCGCCTGTTGACGAACGATAAACGTGCCGGCAGTCAACCCCAGCGCAAAATCGGCCAGTTTCCCGGAGAGATATTGGGTCCGTTTGATTATGGACCTGTCACGTTTTAGTGCCGCCCCCGGTGCTCGTTTAGGCCACTTTCCGTTCGAAGGCGACCGAGTTTTTCCAACCCAGTCCCGAGTGGCGGCGGCGCGGGTTGTAGAACCCGTTGACGTACTCGAAGATCGCCATCTCGGCTTGCCACCGCGTTTCCCATGACCGTCGCCAGATCAATTCGGCCTTGATAGTTTTGAAGAAGGTCTCGACCGCTGCATTGTCATAGCAGTTACCCTTGCCGCTCATCGACACGCTGAACCCGTGCTTTCGCAGGACCTTGTGATAGTCATGCGAACAATATTGGCTACCGCGGTCCGTGTGATGAATGCAGCCTTTCGGCGGTGCCCTGAATGCGATAGCCATGTTCAGTGCACGGATCGCCAAGTCGCGTTTCATCCGATTGCTAACAGCCCATCCAATAACACGCCGGGAATGCAGGTCCAGGATCACGGCCAGATATAACCATCCCTCCCGGGTCCAGACATAGCCGGGTGCCCCGTGATTTTTACGGATGCGTTTCGCTTGGGCGGCGTTAGGCGTGGTTAGCGTGGTGATTGGATTGCCGGCTGCGATCGGGCGAACAGCGCCCAGCGGAGAATTTGTAGCAAAAATTGCCTCAACCAGCGGGCCAGAAGGCGCAGATTGTGACCCGCGGCGCAGACGCTCGAAAGAGTCTTCCTGCTCGTGATCCATTGCGCGGCCAGCACGCTCCGAAACCGTCGTGGTGGTCAATTCTTCGATAATTTCGGGAATGGTCGAAGCCTGGCTATCAACCGGGAACGTGATGTCCTGATCGCCCAGCGAGCGGTAACGTTTGCCATTGTTGGCAAAGTACAGCGACATCGTCGGAATGTTCTCGCGCTGGGTGTAGCGCCAGATATCGATTTCCGTCCACGACAGCAGCGGGTGGATGCGCAGATGCGTGCCGGGCGGGAAGTCTGTGTTGAACTGACCCCAGAATTCTGGCGGCTGGTCCCGGAAATCCCACTGGCTGGTTTCACCGCGCGGGCTAAAGAAACGCTCTTTCGCGCGCACAGCCTGCTCGTCGCGGCGGATGCCGGCAAAGATGCCTGTCCACTTGTATTGTTCGTTCAACCATTTCAGGCCGACCGTCTTGCGCGCTGCTGATCGCGCAGCAGGCGGCAAGGTCGGGTCCATTTCCTCAACCGGCGGGCAAAGGCCGGTGATGAGGTTCAGGCCCCATTCTTTGGCCTTCTTGTCCCGAAACTCGATCATCTCTGGAAACTTGCGTTCCGTGTCGACATGAACGACCGGAAACGGCACATGACCGAGAACGCCTTACGGGCTAGCCAAAGCATGACATTCGAGTCTTTGCCGAGGGACCACAGCATGGCTATGTTATCCAGCCGGTTGAAGGCCTCGCGGAAGATATAAATACCCTCAGCTTCCAAATGGTCCAGGTCATTCATAGCGCTTTAACTTCCCACAATTTATCGGCTCGGTATTCGTTCAGCGACATTTGTCGGAACCAAACGCCTAACCCGTGTTGGTGTTTGCCGGCCAGCCTATATCATAGACGTGGCCTCAAGGTAAAATTAGGGTAGGTACATCAAGTCTTTCGACTGGCTACCTACCTAAGAGCCTGACTCAAAAGTTCAGTTGCAATAGCAATACCTTGCCAGGCGTCTGGTCATGAGGCGAATGTTGGCGACATAGGCCCAAGCGGTCGAGCTTTCGATTGTCGTTTCCCAGTCTTTGGCCAATCGGCGGCAGCG
>CALKDI010000050.1 GCA_938084065.1 uncultured Alphaproteobacteria bacterium | reverse complement strand
TTTTGAAAATCTCGCGCATATCACCCATTTCAACCATGTGAGACGCATACATGACGCCCATCCGGTCGCAAGCGTGGGCGACCACACCCAGGTTGTGGGTGATGAACAGCAGGGACATGTCAAACCGGTCGATCATCGATGTGATCAACTCCAGGATCGTCGCCTGAATGGTCACGTCGAGCGCAGTGGTAGGCTCATCGGCAATTAGGAACGTCGGATCGCAGGATAAGGCCATCGCCAACATCACGCGTTGGCGCATGCCGCCCGAGAACTCGTGCACGTAGTTGTCGACGCGACCGGCGGCGGATGGAATCCCGACAAGGTCCAACAGCTCAATTGTGCGCTCTCGCGCCTCAGCCTTGTTCAATCCTAGATTGGTTCGCAGCACATCGCCTATCTGAGCACCGACCGTATAGACCGGGTTGAGCGCGCTCATCGGCTCCTGAAAGACCATGGCGATCTTGCGGCCACGGATGGACCGGATTTCATCGTCGTCCAGTTCGTAGATATTCTGACCATCAACCCTAACCTCCGTCGCGGAGACTTCAGCCGGCGGCGTCTGCAGCAGGCGCATGATGGCGCGGGCGGTCACGGATTTGCCGGAACCACTTTCGCCGACCAATCCAAAGGTTTCGCCCTTTTTGACATTGAATGAAATGCCGTCGACGGCTGTTAATGTGCCGCGTTTAAGATGGAAGCGGACGAGCAAATCCTGGACGGACAGAACCGGTTCAGACATCTAGCGTTCCCTTGTCATCGTTCGTTTTTGTGTTGCGGCCATCTTGACCTATGTCAAGCCGGTTCGTCTAGAGCGCCTGAGGAAAAATTTTCTCTGGCGCTTGAGAAATAGACTATAGCGCGGCGCGTGAAACGCTGACGTGAACGTTGCGGCGGGCAAGCTGGTTACAAGCTGGCGCAAACGTGCTTTTGTTTCAAACCAAAGGGTACACAACACGCGTTTGAAGGTTCAGGCGATATGCAAACCTATGACTTTATCGTTATCGGTGCCGGTTCGGCGGGGGCGGCGGTCGCGCATCGGCTGTCTGAAGACCCAAAGCATAAGGTCCTGTTGTTGGAGGCGGGTCGTGCCGGCCATATCTGGTCGCGCATTCCGATTGGCTACGCCAAGCTGGTGAAAAACCCCGTTGCCAATTGGCTGTATGAGGGCGAGCCGGAGGCCAGCACCAATGGTCGGCGGTTGGCGGTGCCACGTGGCAAGATCCTGGGTGGCTCCAGCGCAATCAATGGCTTGGCCTTCGTGCGCGGGCAGGCGCAGGACTATGATACCTGGGCGCAAATGGGCAATCAGGGCTGGAGCTATCGCGACGTGCTGCCGTTCTTCAAGCGCATGGAAAGCTACACGCCTAGTGAGGGCGAGGAGGAGTTCCGCGGGCGTAGCGGGCCGTTGCGGGTGACAAACCCAAAGCCGACTGATCCGTTGCTCGCCACAGTGGTGCAGGCAGCAGAGCAGGTGGGGATTCCGTATAACCCGGATTATAATGGCGCGGTGCAGGACGGCATCGCCATGAGCCAGGCCACGATCTATGGCCGGCGCCGCATGAGTACCGCCGCCTGCTATCTGGACCCGATCCGCAAGCGCCCAAATCTGCATATCGAAACCGATGCTTATGCCCAGGGATTGATCCTGGAAGGCAAGCGATGCGTGGGTGTTCACTATTCTGTGAAAGGGGAGAAGCGGGAAGCTCGGTCGGGGCGTGATGTCGTTGTTAGCGGTGGATCGATCAACTCTCCGCAATTGCTGGAACTGTCTGGAATTGGTCAGGGAGAGCGACTGCAAGGGCTTGGCATCGATATTCAGCATGATTTGCCAGGCGTGGGTGAGAACCTACGCGACCACTTCGCGCCACGTACCCGGTGGCTGGTGGGGGCGAAAGGCTATTCGCTGAATGACCGGACCAAGGGCCTAGGCTTGGCCTATCAGGCGCTGCGTTATGTGCTGGGGCAGACCAGCATGATGGCGGCGGTGGCGGCGCCAATGCGCGCCTTCGTACGCTCCCGCGAAGGGCTGGAGGCGCCGGACGCGTTGCTGGGCTGGGTGCCAATGCTGTCAGAGATGCGGCCCTCTGGCCCGGTGATCTCCAAAGACTCCGGCATGACCTGCTATGCTCATGCCATGCGACCGGAGAGCAAAGGGCACATTCACATCACCTCAGCTGACCCTGGCCGTGCACCGGCGATCAACTTCAACTTCCTGTCAGCGCGGGTGGATGAGGATATTACGGTCGCCGCGGTCAACATCGCACGGTCTGTCATGCGAGCACCGGCGATGGCCAAACTGCAATTGACTGAGGTCGGGCCAGGCGAGGAGCTCAACACCCATGACGAGATCATCGACTGGGTCAAGCGCACAGCGGAGACCACGTACCACCCGGTCGGCACCTGCAAGATGGGCTCCGATCCGATGGCAGTGGTTGATTCGCGCCTGAAAGTGCGTGGGATTGAAGGGCTGCGGGTTGCCGACGCCTCCATCATGCCGACACTGATCAGCGGCAACACCAACGCGCCGAGCATCATGATTGGCGAGCGGGCGTCGGATTTGATTCTGAATTGAGGTAGGGCCTTAATACCCGCGCCGCACGTCCACTGGGTTCACGACCGGCTCGCCCGCCAGGATGCGGTGGACGTTGGCGGCGATTTGGTCGGCGGCGGTGGCGGGGGTGGTCAGGCCGCTTTCGTGCGGGGTGATGATGACGTTGGGATGTGACCAGAGCGGATGATCGGCGGGCAGAGGCTCCGGATCGGCGACGTCGAGGACGGCACCGCTGAGATGGCCATCGTTCAGGAGGGCGAGCAGGTCATCTGTCACCACATGGCCACCGCGGGCGAGGTTCAGGACCACCGCGCCTTTTGGCAGCTTCGACAGGCGCTCGCGATTGAGCAGGCCTTTGGTGTCAGGCGTTAGCGGCAGGGTGCATACCAGGAATGGGCTGGTCTCCAGGAACGCATCCAGTTGATCCGGACCGGCGAAATTATCGATCGGCCCCAGGTCGCGGGGTGTGTTGGTCCAGCCTTGCACAAAGAACCCCAGCGCCAGCAGGCCGCGACCGATAGCGCCACCGATCTCGCCAAAGCCCAGCACGGCGACACGGTTTGCGTGGCGGGTCGGGCTGCCCAACTCCTGCCAATCGGCTTTGTCTTGCAGCGTGCGGTATTCGTCAAAGCGGCGGAAGAAGTGCAGCACGCCGTACGCGGTCCATTGCACCATCTGCTGGGTCATATAGGGGTCGACGATGCGAGCGATAGGCAGGTTGGTCGGCAGGCTCGGGTCGGCAAATAAACCATCGACGCCAGCGCCGGTGGCCAGAACACCCTTCAGATTCGGGAATTGGGCGAAGAAGCCAGGCTCCACCTTGAACGCCAGGACGAAATCGACAGTGGCAGGGTCGCCGACATTGTCCGGCCAGACACGCCAGTCCAGATCGGGAATGCGGGCGCTAAGCTCGCGTTGCCAGCCGGCAGGATCGCCAGCGCCGGCTTTGAACAGAATGGAAACCATGAGACCCTCGCTATCGGTAATAGGGAGGGTCTAGGATAGGTTCGCCGTAAGGTCGAGGTAAAAGCGGATTTACCGTGGCAGCACGCTCTCGCCCATCAGGAATTCGTCGACGGCGTGGGCGCATTGGCGGCCTTCGCGGATGGCCCAGACCACCAGGGATTGGCCGCGGCGCATGTCGCCGGCGGTGAAGACGTTGGGCAGGTTGGTCTTGTAGTCTGCCGGAGCCTCCGGAATACGGCCTAGCGAGTCACGGCTGATCACGGTGTTGATGCCGAGATCGGCCAACACGTCATCCTGGCTTGGGCCGACAAAGCCCATGGCCAGCAGCACGAGTTCCGCATCCATGGTGAATTCGGTGCCATCGACTTTTTGCGGGCCTTTGTTACCCCATTCGACCATATGGCCGTGCAGTTTTTTGACGTTGCCGTCCGCGTCGCCTTCCAGCCATGCGGTCTCCGCCGTGTACTGGACTTTCTCGCCGAAGGTCGCGTCGACCTCTTGCTGGCTGGAGGAGATGCGCTCCTTGCGCGGCCAATCTGGCCAGATGACCGGCTTGTCCTCGTCGACAGGGGATGGCGGCACGATCTCTAGCTGCTTCACATGTACCGCGCCCTGGCGGGTGGAGGTGCCAATGCAGTCAGAACCGGTGTCGCCTCCGCCGACCACGACCACGTGCTTGCCGTTGGCGAGAATGTCTTGGGTCGCTGGCAGGCTATCGCCGGCATTGCGTTTATTCTGCTGCGGCAGGAATTCCATGGCGAAATGCACGCCGTTCAACTCGCGGCCGGGCACATCCAAGTTGCGCGGGTTTTCGGCGCCACCGGAGAGGACAACGGCGTCAAAATCTGCTGCCAACTGCTTGGCCGAGACATCCTTGCCGACGTGCACGCCGGTTTTCATGGTCACGCCTTCGGCTTCCATCTGCGCGACGCGGTCGTCGATCAGGTGCTTTTCCATCTTGAAGTCGGGAATGCCATAGCGCAGCAGACCGCCGATGCGGTCCGCTTTCTCAAACAGGGTCACGTCATGGCCGACGCGAGCCAATTGCTGGGCACAGGCCATGCCGGCGGGGCCAGAGCCGACGACAGCGATGCGCTTGCCGGTCTTTTTCTCTGACGGTTGCGGCACAAGCCAGCCGTTCTCGCGGCCCTTGTCGACAATTGCACACTCAATCGTTTTGATCGTAACCGGGCGCACAAACGTGTTGAGGTTCAGCGTGCAGCTTTCCTCACACGGTGCCGGGCAGATGCGACCCGTAAACTCCGGAAAGTTGTTGGTGGAGTGCAGGTTGTCGTACGCCTGCCGCCATTCGCCATGATAGACGAGGTCGTTCCAGTCGGGGATCTGGTTGTTGACCGGGCAGCCGTTGTGACAGAACGGAATACCGCAATCCATGCAGCGCGAGCCCTGATCGCGGACCTCGTCCTCCGGCAATGGCTGGACGAATTCGTTCCAATGCTTCAGGCGCTCTGCAACTGGCGCGTAACCGCGGTCGCCGCGGGGCTTTTCCAGAAAACCGGTGGGCTTACCCATGAGCCACCTCCTCAGCCGCAGCGGCGGCGTCTTCTACGGACATTTCGTTAAGCGCGCGGCGGAAATCGTTTGGCATGACCAGCACGAACTTGCCGACCTCCGACTCAAAATTATCGAGAATACCCTGCGCCACCGGGCTGTTGGTGTAGTGAACATGCCGTTCCAACAAAGTGCGCAGACGATGCACATGGTATTTGAGCTGTGGCACACCCTTGGCCATCACATCAGCCGGGTCAGGCGGACCTGCCTCGGCCGGGTCGATGCGCTCCAGTGCTACCATCTCAGGATTACAGCGCTGCTCGAACTGGTTGTTCGGGTCGTAGACGTAGGCGAGGCCGCCGCTCATGCCGGCTGCGAAGTTCGCGCCGGTTGCGCCCAGCACAACCATGCAGCCGCCGGTCATGTACTCGCCGCCATGGTCGCCAACGCCCTCTACCACGCAGAACGCGCCGGAGTTGCGAACGCAGAAGCGCTCACCCGCGACGCCGCGGAAATAGGCCTCTCCATCGATCGCGCCATAGAGCACGGTGTTGCCGATGAGGATATTGTGCTCTGCCACATAAGGCGAGGTGCGCGGCGGGAAGATGGAGATCCGTCCGCCCGACAGGCCCTTGCCGACATAGTCGTTGGAGACGCCCTCAAGCTCAATCGACATGCCTTTGGCGAGGAATGCGCCGAATGATTGGCCGCCGACACCGGTCGCTTTGATCGCGATTGTGTCCTCCGGCAAGCCAGCCTGGCCGTAACGCTTGGCAACCTCGCCAGCCAGCATTGCGCCGACGGTGCGGTTGGTGTTGCGGACCTGGGTGGTGATCTGCACTGGCTCGCGCCGTTCTAGCGCCGGTTCGGCCTGAGCGATCAGGGTCTGATCCAACGCGTTCTCGAGGCCGTGGTCCTGGGTTTCGCAGTTATAAATCGCGATGTCCGGGCCCATGTTCGGGTTGTGCATCAGGCGGGCCAGGTCAACGCCATGCGCCTTCCAATGATCCACCGCCTTGCGCATGTCGAGCATGTCGGTGCGTCCGATCAACTCGTTAAAGGTGCGGAAGCCCATGGAGGCCATCAACTCGCGGATTTCTTCAGCAACGAAGAAGAAATAGTTGATGACGTTGTCTGGCGTACCGAGGAACCGCTTGCGCAATTCCGGGTCTTGGGTGGCGACGCCAACAGGGCAGGTGTTCAGGTGACACTTGCGCATCATGATGCAGCCCATGCTGATCAGCGGTGCGGTGGCAAAGCCCATCTCGTCCGCGCCCAACAGGCCAGCGATGATCACGTCGCGCCCGGTGCGCAGGCCGCCGTCCGCCTGGACGGCTATGCGACCACGCAGGCCGTTCAGCACGAGGGTCTGATGCGTTTCCGCCAGGCCGATCTCCCACGGAGAGCCGGCGTGGGTTAGCGAGGTAATCGGCGAAGCGCCAGTACCGCCTTCGAAGCCCGAGATGGTGACGTGGTCGGCTTTGGCCTTACTCACGCCAGCGGCAACCGTGCCTACGCCGACTTCCGAGACCAGCTTGACGCTGATGCGGGCGCGCGGATTGGCGTTTTTCAGGTCGTGGATCAGCTGCGCCAGATCCTCAATCGAATAGATATCGTGATGCGGTGGCGGCGAGATCAATCCGACACCTGGCGTTGAGTGCCGCACCGCAGCGATGGCACGGTCGACCTTGTGGCCGGGCAGCTGGCCGCCCTCGCCGGGCTTGGCGCCCTGGGCCATTTTGATCTGAATATCGTCGGCGTTGGCCAGATACTCGATCGTGACGCCAAAGCGACCAGACGCCACCTGCTTAATGCGGCTACGCATCGTGTCGCCTTCTTGGCGCCAGAACTTGTGGTCGCGCGCCAGTGGCTCAAAACGATCTGGCTCCTCGCCGCCCTCTCCTGTGTTGGAGCGGCCGCCGATGCGGTTCATGGCGATGGCCAGGGTCGAATGCGCCTCGCGGCTGATGGAGCCGAAACTCATCGCGCCGGTGGAGAAGCGTTTGACGATTTCCGTTGCAGCCTCAACCTCATCGATGGGGACGGCAGTGCCGGACTTGATGTCGAACAGGCCGCGCACGGTGTAGAGGTTGCGCGACTGGTCGTTCATCTCATCAGCGAACAGCTTGTATTCTTGCGAATTGTTGCCGCGAACAGCGTGCTGCAAATGCGCAACGCTGGAGGGGTTCCAGGCATGGTGCTCGCCGCGGAAACGGAAGGCATACTCGCCACCAACATCCAGCATTTTGGCCAGGGTCGGGTCGTCGCCAAAGGCGCGGGCGTGGCGCAGCACGGTCTCGCGCGCAACCTCAGCCAAGCCAATGCCCTCGACCATGGTCTGGGTGCCGGTGAAGTAACCATCCACGAATGGCGTGGAGAGGCCGACAGCATCGAAAATTTGCGCGCCGCAATAGCTCTGATAGGTTGAGATGCCCATCTTGGAGCAGACCTTCAAGATGCCCTTATTCAGCGCTTTGATATAGTTGTAGGAGGCTTGCTCCAGCGTCAGGCCGCCCAGATCGTCGAGGCGATCAGCGATGGTCTCAAACGCCAGATAGGGGTTGATAGCCTCCGCGCCGTAGCCAGCCAGCACACACATGTGGTGCACTTCGCGAGCCTCACCGGTCTCGATCACCAGGCCGGTTTCTGTGCGCAGCCCAGCCCGGATTAGGTGGTGATGCACGGCAGAGCAGGCCAGCAGGGCCGGCATTGGAATGCTGGATGCGCTCATGCTGCGGTCGGACAGGATGAGGATGTTGTAGTGCTCGCGAACGGCAGCTTCAGCCGCATTGCACAATGCCTTGACCGCTGGGGCCAGACCGTCGATGCCGTCCTCTGCGCTCCAGCAGATGTCGAGGCTTTTGGTGCGGAAGGCGTCGCCCACCAGCTCGTCAAATTTCCGGATTTTTTCCAGATCGAGGTTCGACAGAATTGGTTGGTGGGCTTCCAGCCGCTTATGCTCAGCGTCGTGGCCAGTGCCCAGCAGATTGGGGCGCGGGCCGATGAGTGTCGTCAGGCTCATCACCACTTCCTCGCGGATCGGATCGATCGGCGGGTTGGTGACTTGCGCAAAGTTTTGCTTGAAATAGGTGTAGAGCAACTTGGGCTTGTCAGACAGCACGCTGATCGGCGTATCCTTGCCCATCGAGCCGAGCGGATCATCGCCCATGGTAGCCATTGGCTCCAGGAAAAATTTCAGGTCTTCTTGGGTGTAGCCAAACGCCTGTTGCCGATCTAGCAGCGGGATGTTGCTGGTCGGCGGCTCCTTGAGCGCGGGCGGCAGGTCTTCCAACTGGTACTGGCTGTCGTTCAGCCATTCTTGATACGGATGCGCGTCGGCCAACGATGCCTTTAGCTCGGCGTCGTCAACAATGCGGCCTTGTTCCATATCAACCAGCAGCATCTTTCCAGGCTGGAGGCGCCACTGTTCCTTGATCATTGAGGGATCGATTGGCAGAACGCCAACCTCGGAGCCCATAATAATACGGTCGTCGGTGGTTATGATGTAACGGGCAGGGCGCAGGCCGTTCCGGTCCAAGGTGGCACCGATCTGGCGACCATCGGTGAAGCACACAGCGGCGGGACCGTCCCACGGCTCCATCAGGCTGGCATTGTACTCGTAAAAGGCACGCCGTTTGGCGTCCATCAGCTTGTTCTTGCCCCAGGCTTCCGGGATCATCAGCATCATGGCATGCATCATCGGATAGCCACCCTGCACCAACAGCTCCAACGCATTGTCAAAGCAGGCGGTGTCGGACTGGCCTTCTGGAATTAGTGGCCAAATTTTATTGAGGTCGTCGCCGAACAGCTCACTCTTCATCGAGTGCTTGCGGGCCGCCATCCAGTTGATATTGCCACGAACGGTGTTGATCTCACCATTATGGCAGATGTAGCGATACGGATGGGCCAAACGCCAGGATGGGAATGTGTTCGTTGAAAAGCGTTGGTGTACCAGGGCGAAGGCGCTTTCGAAGCGATCATCGCCCAAATCCGGGTAATACTCACCGACCTGCCTAGCTAGAAGCATGCCTTTGTAGACCAGTGTGCGGGAGGAACAGGACACTGGGTAATAGTCGGCTGCGCCGGCCAATTTTTGCTCGTTGATCGCGATGATCACACGCTTGCGGGCGACATAGAGCTTGCGCTCAAACTTGTCCTGTTCCCAACCGGCGCCGTTGGCGATGAACATTTGCCGGTGAGCCGGCTCAACCGCGGCGACGGCATTCCCCAAAATCGAAGAGATCACGGGCACAGTTCGCCAGCCGAGCACGGACATGCCCTCATCAGCGACAGATTGCTCCCACAATGCTTCCATGCGGGCACGTGCATCTGCGTCCTTGGGTAGGAACAGCATTGCGACGCCATACTCGCCGGCCGCCGGCAAATCAAAACCGCAGACAGCGCGCAGGAATTTATCTGGAATTTGGGTGAGGATGCCTGCGCCGTCGCCGGTCAGCGGGTCAGCGCCAACAGCGCCGCGATGATCCAGGTTCAACAGGATCTGCAGGCCGTCTTGAACGTGTTGATGCGTTTTTCGCCCTTTAATGTCGGCAACAAAGCCAACACCGCACGAATCGTGCTCGTTGCGCGGATCGTATAAGCCTTGCGCAGCGGGCGTCCGCATCATGTTCATCCTCCTGGTTAGGTCCAACCTCTGTCATAGAGGTTTAGAGCGTCTCCGAGCCTGCGCGATCTTCTCACCTCCCGGGTGGAAAACCGTGTGCGCTGGTCCGGTATACAAATTTGTAACGGATCACACGCGCCCATCGTGCTGCCATAATTAGGGTGGCCAAAACACTCTGGACTTGGCGTCATCTCTGCACTGCGGTGCAGGTGCGAGCGTGGCGCCATCAGCAAAACGTGAACGAGCCGACTGATTTATCCGATCAGTCCGCTTCCGGCAAGTGGCTAGATGGTACCGCAAAGCGCGGCAGTTTTGCGACGTGTGCAATGATCGCGGGGACGGTCCAACCGGTCGCAGCCGACGATTTGTCTGTTTTGCATGATCTGGATCACCGTGTAGACCGTAGCACACAGCATCAGTCAGCCTTCAGGAGTCCCAACCCGATGACCGTTTCTGCCACAACGCCCGTTCTGCCAGACCTTCTGGAAAAGGCTGCAGAGGCTCTTGCTGCTGCCGAAGCGTTTGCCGAACAGGCGCGGCAGAGCATAGCTACGATGGTTTCTGTGGACGGTAAGGTTTCCGCTGCGGTCTTAGAGCAGGAGCAATTGGCGGCACACGGCTTGGCCTGGCTAACCACCTACACCGCCGCACTGCGAGAAACTCTGCATTGGGCCGAGCGGCTGGAGGCCGGCAATGGCCTTGGTGAGCTAGAGGCGCTGATCCTGCAAGCCGGCTTTGGCGAATACCTGAATCAGATAGCCGGCGGTCTGATGCTGAGCCAGGGTGAGATCGTTAGACCCGGCGATATGGGGCTGGATGCTGGCGCTTTGACAGCGTCAGAAGGCGCGAAAGCATTGATGGCCGATGGCTGCACCGCGGCGGTGCGGGGGCGCATTGGCAAACTGCTGGAAAATGCGCTGGCCGGCGGCTCGTTCGGCGATCCGGGGCTGGAGGACGAGGCGCTGGTGATGATCAGTGACCAATTCCACCGCTTTGTTGATGAAAAGGTGATTGGCCCGGCGCACGAATGGCATAGTGCTGACGAGCTCATCCCCATGGCCATCGTCAATCAGATGGCGGAGATGGGTGTCTTCGGCCTGACCATTCCAGAGGAGAATGGCGGCTTTGGCATGGGCAAGGTCGCCATGTGCGTGGTGACTGAGGAACTCAGCCGCGGCTATATTGGTGTTGGCTCGCTCGGCACGCGGTCTGAGATCGCCAGCGAATTGATCCGGCTGGGCGGGACGGAGGCGCAGAAGGAGGCGTTGCTGCCGAAGATAGCCTCCGGCGAAATTCTGCCAACGGCAGTGTTTACGGAGCCCGGTACTGGCTCCGACTTGGGGTCGCTGCGGACACGTGCGGTGAAGGATGGCGATGTTTATCGGGTGCAGGGCAACAAGACCTGGATTACCCACGCGGCCCGCACCGACCTGATGACGCTGCTGGTGCGCACCAACCCGGATCAGCCTGGCTATCGCGGCCTATCCATGTTCGTAGCGCCCAAGCCGCGCGGCACCGATGCTGAGCCCTTTCCTGCGGCGGGCATGTCCGGTGGTGAGATCAAGGTGCTGGGCTATCGCGGCATGAAGGAATACGAGATCGGCTTTGACGGCTTCGAGATCGCGGCGGAAAACCTGCTGGGTGGCGAGGAAGGTCAGGGCTTCAAGCAACTCATGGCCACCTTCGAGAGCGCGCGCATCCAGACTGCCGCGCGCTCTGTCGGCGTGGCGCAGCGGGCGATGGAGTTGGCGCTGAGCTATGCGACAGAGCGGCAGCAGTTCGGCAAGGCCATCTACGCCTTCCCGCGGGTCCACGGCAAAATCGCGATGATGGCTGTCGAGACGATGATGGCCCGCCAACTCTCCTACTTTGCCGCACGCGAGAAGGACCAGGACCGGCGCTGCGATATCGAGGCCGGCATGGCCAAGCTGCTCGCCGCCCGCATCGCCTGGGCCAATGCGGACAACGCCGTGCAGGTCCATGGCGGCAACGGCTATGCCGAGGAGTATGAGATCAGCCGCGTTTTGTGTGATGCACGGATTTTGAATATTTTTGAGGGCGCGGCGGAAATCCAGGCGCATGTGATTGCGAGGGGGTTATTGGAGCGGCGGAACTAGCGGCTAAGCAGAGGCGGTTGCTTCCCGGACGGCGCTAAGCGACGATCCGGGACCGCTTTCGGCGCGCGGAACACGGCCGCCGACTGAGTTTGCGAGATATGGCGATCCCGAATAGCCGCTCCGCAGATTCCGGGAATCAGTCTTCCTTAATCCCCTTCACCGCAAATGCCGTCGCGGTGTAGGAGCGGAATCCGTCGGTACCGCCGTCTAGATAGGCGGCGCGGACAGCCTCCTTCACGCGCTGCCGCAACTCTGGCGTTGTGGAGCGCAGATAAGCTGCTGCTGGACCGTCCATGCTGTCATAAGGCGCCCAGTAGTCGTCAAACGACTGAAACTCCATGCGGATATGTAATTCCGCGCCCTGAACGTCGCGAAAACCGGCCGCCGTCCATGCTGACGTTAGTTCGCCGGGTCGGGATAGTGGGCGAATGGCGACCTGTTTGCGCAACTCTGCGGCTTTCGGGTCGAGCACCGCGGCCGTATCGAGAAACATTTTGTTGGCAATAAAGCCGCTGCGAGAGTCCCAGACATTGGCGGCCACCACTGCCCCCGGCTTTGCCACGCGGATCATCTCCGCAATCGCATCATCGACTTTCGGCACGAAGTGCAGCACCAGATTGGAGACGATGGCGTCAAAGCTGCCGTCGGCGAACGACAGTGCCGTCAGGTCACCAACTTCGAAGCTGGCGCGCGGATTGCTGACTGTGTTGGCAGCGTAGTCGATATAGGCCGGGGCAAGGTCGATACCCGTAACCATCGCGCTCTCTGTACGCCGCACGATCTCCGCACTCAGCGCTCCGGTACCGCAACCGGCATCCAGTACTCGGCTACCATCCGCCAAGCCGATAAAATCGAGAAACGGGCCGGAGAGAATGCGGCTCCACCGGCCCATGAGGATTTCATAGCCTTCGCCGGTTCCAGTCGGCATTGTTCCGGGTTTGACGGTCACTTTCGGTTCCCTCCTCTACTGGACCATGTAAGAAACGATGCGACATTCTCGTCAGATCGGCAACCCCGCCTCAACTCACCTCGTCAAACCCGCCCTGGCCCTCTGTTTCTGCCCAGAGCTTAAAGGCCGGGCTTGCATTCACTTTGCCGGAGCGGATCAGGCTCAGCCACACTCCGCACGCTTTGACGAAATTCGGAATGGAGCCGGGGAACATGGCGTAGCTGAGGCCCTCCGCCATTTCGAACTCGTCCATACTCTCGCGATAGCAGCCGATCAGGTGCCATTCTAGCTCTCGCCACTTGCGGTGACATTGGTGGGCGGCGGCCATCGCGATTTCGGCGATCTGGCGACTGACTGGTGCGCCCGCCATCAGCCGATCGAAGCCCTGGCGGTAAGCCGCTTCCGGCGAGTAGTGCGGCACGTGCTTGGCCCAGTCGGTCTCGACAAAGCGAAAGCAGGGGGCGGATCGCGCGTAGCCCGCAAGCTGCACCGCCAGATCGAAACCCTCAACAGTACCGCCCGCATCGGAGTATTTTTTGATGTGATGAGTGGCTACGGCCTCCTCAGTCGCAACAAGCACCACCAGCCAGATGAACTCCTTATCTACTTCCGGCAGCAGCCGTTCGGACAGCGTGATCGCCCTATAAGCGGCATCATAGCCTGCCAACACCTCCGGCGCGGCGACAGCCAGCAGGCCGTGATGCGGCAGCAAATACCCGCGCTTTGCTTTGACGGCGTCCAAGCGCTGTTGAATGGCGTTGAGGTTGGCGGTCTCGGTGCTCATGAGATTGTTACTCGCGCCAGCTTGGGTCGTCGCGGTCGAGCATACGTTTGATGGCGTCGAAGTGCGATTGCACCTGGGTCAGGTCGCTCTCGTCGTTGATCTGGCGGGCGGTTTGGTCGACGATTTGTTGCGGGATGGCGCGCAAGGGCTTGCCGTGCGCCTTCGCCAGATTTTGCACCTGGGCCGCACGCTCCAAGTAGTAGAGGTCATCGAACGCCTTGGCGATGGTTGGGCCGCTGACGACAATGCCGTGGTGGCCTAGGAACGCGATGGGCTTGTCTGCCATCGCGTCGGCGATGCGCTCGCCCTCCTGGTGGTCCAGGGCTAGGCCGCCATAAGTATCGTCGTAGGCGATGCGATTGTGGAAGCGCAGGGCGCCTTGCTCCACCATCTCCAACCGACCATCTTCAACGATGGTCAGGGCCGTGGCGTAGGGCATGTGCGTGTGCAGGACGGCTTTTGCATCGGGCCGTTTGGCATGGATCGGTGCGTGGATGTAATAGGCAGTGGCCTCTACTGTGCCCTCGCCCTCCAGCACGCGGCCATCGCGGTGGCAGAGCACGATGTCGGAGGCGCGGATTTCCGACCAATGCATGCCCTGAGGATTGACCAGGAACTCATTGCCATCGTCGGAGACGGCTAGCGAGAAATGGTTGCAGATGCCCTCGTTCAGGCCGAGCTTCGCGGCATAGCGGAGCGCGGCGGCGAGGTCTTCGCGGGGCTGTTGCAGGTCGTTGCGCATAGAGTGGGCCTTGTTGATTGACAGACAGCTCGTTCTAGCGAAAGCGCCAGGGAGTGTCGATGGCGCTGGCGGTTGCCGTGGAGCGTCCGGCCTCGATTGCGGGTACGTTGACTATGGAAATAAGGATCGTTACAAAGAAAACGAGATTTTTTAGAAAATAACCGAGGTTTGTTTCGAAATAAACGAGGTTTTTTTGCAAAACGAGGTACTCGGATTTCAAGTAAAAAACTTAGAATAGGGATGCTACCATGTTTGGTTTAGAGCCTGCCCGAAAAGTAGTTGAACGATATCAGTGGATTGTGATTCACCGTCTTTGTGAAGAGATGGAGGCTCAGATGCCCTGGACAGATACCGCTCGCGTTGAGCATAGCCGCAAGACAGGCCGTTATCCAAGCGA